>JAKFXD010000138.1 GCA_021731565.1 Methylocystis sp.
AGAATTTCACGCCCGTGCCGATCTATCTGCCGAGCGTGAAAATCGGCCCTGATGGCGTCGCCAAAATCAAGGTGCAGCTGCCCGACACGCTGACCATCTTCAAACTTCGCGCCAAGGCGGTGAGCGGTTCCGACCGCTTCGGCGCGGCGGGCGGCGAAATGTTGATCCGGCAGGCGCTGGTCGCGCAGCCGGCGCTGCCGCGCTTCATCCGTCCGGACGATTCCTTCGACATCGGCCTTGTCGCGCGAATCGTCGAAGGGCCGGGCGGCGCCGGCAAGGCGTCGATCGCGGCGCCGGCGCTGACGCTCACAGGCGAATCGAGCCGCAAGATCGAATGGTCGCAGAACAAGCCGGTGCGCGTCGATCTGCGCGCAACGGCGCCCGCCGCGCTTGCCGGCGAGGCGATGCTCGGATTCCGCATTGAGCGCGACGCCGACCACGCCAAAGACGCGGTCGAAATCGCTCTGCCGGTGAAGGCGGATCACGAAGCAACGCGACGCTTCGAACTGGTCGAGATCGCGCCCGGCGAAACCAAGACGCTTGCGCCTTCTGGCGAAGCCTCGCGGCCGGGCAGTTTCTCGCGCGAAACGATCGTCGCCGCCGACCCTTCGCTGGTGAAGCTCGTCGCCGGATTGAATGCGCTGGTCGAATATCCATACGGCTGCACCGAGCAACGCCTGTCGCTCGCGCGTGGCGGACTGGCGCTCAAAAGCTTCGGGCCGATTCTCGCGGCGGCGGGGCTTGAGGATCGCGTCTCCGCCAATGTGAAATCGACGGCGCAGGCCATCGACCAGTCGATCGACGCCGACGGGCTCGTCGCCTTCTGGCCGCGTTCGCGCGGCACGGTTTCGCTGACCGCCTGGTCTTATGATTTCCTGGCGCGGGCGGAACGCGCTGGAGAGCCGATCGACAAGACGCTTCTGGATCGTCTCGCCAATATCCTCAAATTGTCATTGCGCTCGGATTATCCGCGACTGCTGTCGGGCGACGAACTGCGCGAGCGCGTCGAGGCGCTTTCGGCGCTCGCTGAAGGCGGCAAGCTCGACGACTCCTATGTCGCCGAATTTTCGCGCCGCGCCGACTTCCTGCCCAATATCAGCGTCGCGCAGATGGCCTCCGCCGCCGCGCTTCTGCCCAATGTCGATCAGCGGGCTGTCGCGGCGCTGATCGATACGATGTGGAGCCGCGTGAAATTCGCCAGCCGCAACGGCGTTGAGGTCTATGCCGGACAGGCGGCGGAAAGCGCCTCGCCGCTCATTCTGCCTTCGGAGACGCGCAGCATCGCCGAGATGACGCGCGCGGCGGCGCTTTCCGCCTCGGGCGATCCGCGCGCCAATGCGCTGCGCGACGCGCTGCTGCGACTTGGCGAAGGCGACGGCTGGGGCACGACCAACGCCGACGCCGCCGCGATCGAAGCGCTCGCCGAAGGCTGGCGGCGGCCGGCGGCGCCGATCGCCGTGACCTTCAACGACGGCGGGAAGGATCAGGCGTCGACGCTCGACGCCAATAGTCCGGTGGCGCGGCATGTGACGAAGAACGACGCGCCGCTGAAAATCGTCAACGGCTCAAACGCGCCGCTCGTCGCGATGATCGAGACAAGCTACATGCCCGCCGAAGCTGGCGCCAAAGCCCAGCCGACGAGCGACGGCTTTACGATCGTGAGACAAAGCTGGCGCGTCGAAAGCGGCAAGGCGCCTCAGAAGATCGACTTGAGCGACGGCGCTCTGCAGGTGAAGCAGGGCGATGTGATCGAGGAGACGGCGGAAGTGGTCAATCCCGAGGATCGCACCCATGTCGCAATTTCGATCCCGCTCGCCGCCGGCTACGAACCGCTTAATCCCAACATCGCGACGGCGCCCGCCGAAGCACAGCCCTCTTTCGCGCCGACGCTGCCGCCGAGCTGGGTCTCCTTCGGCGACGACCGCGTGTTCTACGCCTATGATTCACTGCCGAAGGGAACCTACCGCTTCGCCTTTCGTCTGCGCGCGCAGACGGCGGGCGCCTATACGCAGCCGCCGGCGCTCGTCGAGGCGATGTACAAGAAGGGGCTTCGGGCGACGAGCGCGGGGGCGAGGGTGGAGATTGGGAAGTAACGCGCGTATCCCTCTCCCTTTGGGAGAGGGTGGCCCGGCGAAGCGGGGTCGGGTGAGGGGAAACAATCTCTGTAGTTTTGACGCGACCGCATGACGACAAATATCGTAACCCCTCACCCGGCTGCTCCGCAGCCACCCTCTCCCAAAGGGAGAGGGTTCGCGCGCGGAAACATTGTTGCTCTTACTGCAGCTTTGATTGCAACGGCCGCCTGGCTCTCGCATGAATCGTTGTCGCGCGCCGAACTCGTCTCTCCCCGCGCGAGTTCGATCGTTTACGACCGCAACGGCGCCTTCCTCACCCAGATCGGCGAGAAGACTCGCGACGCCGCGACGGGCAAGCCGCGCGTCGACTATGGCTATTGGCCGCTCAACGCCGTTCCGCAGCGCGTCGCGCAGGCGACGCTTGCTCTCGAAGACCGCCGCTTCTACGCCCATCCCGGCGTCGATCTCCGCGCGCTGCTGCGCGCCGCATGGCGCAATCTCACGTTGCGGAGCAGACGCGAAGGCGCCTCGACGATCGCGATGCAGGTCGCGCGCATGCAGGGCGAGAGACCGCGCTCATTCGTCGAAAAGCTGATGCAGGCGGCGACGGCGCTCGCCATCGTCGCGCGCCACGGCCATGAAGCGACGCTCGCGCATTATCTGCGGCTTGCGCCCTATGGGCTCAACGGACATGGCGTCGCCTATGCCGCGCGTTTTTATTTCGACAAGCCCGTCGAGGATCTCTCCTGGGCTCAGGCCGCTTTGCTCGCCGCCATTCCGCAATCGCCGGGGCGGATGAACATCACGCGCGACAGCGGCCTCGCATTGGCGGCGGCGCGCGCGCGTTACGCCATCCTACGGCTCGAAGCGGAAGGCGCGCTCGATTCCGCGCAGGCGGCCTTGGCGCGAGCGGAACTCGATCATATGCGCCCGCTCGACGCCAAGCGCCGGCCGGAGACTCTGCATCTCGCGCTGCGTTACGATGCGCTTGCGCGCGAGGGCCTGGCGCGGCCGGTCACAGAGGGCGACCGACGCATCCATGCGACGATCGACATGGAAGTCGAACGCGACGCGCTGCGTCTTGCGCGCCGCTATCTTGCGAATTTTCGCAGTCGCGGCGCGCGGCAGGTCGCGGTGATGGTGGTCGAGCGCGGAACGAACGCCGTCATCGCCGATGTCGGCTCTTCCGACTATCACGACCCACAGGCCGGCGCCTTCGATTTCACCCGCGTGCGGCGTTCGCCCGGCTCGACGCTGAAGCCCTTCATCTACGCGCTGGCCTTCGAGCGCGGCGTTCTCAAGACGACCGATCTCCTGAACGACATTCCCGAAGGCGCGTCGGGCGTATCGAACGCCGATGGACTTTTTCTCGGGCCGCTGACGCCGCGTCAGGCGCTCGCCAATTCGCGCAATGTGCCGGCGACCAATCTGCTGCGCCGCGTCGGGCTTGAAGCGAATTTCAATTTCCTGCGCGACCTCGGCCTGCATGATCTCGAAACGCCGGCCGAGAGTTTCGGCATTTCGATGGCGATCGGCGCGCTGCCGACGCGGCTTGAGGATGTGATGCGCGCCTATGCCGCGCTCGCCGACGACGGGATGATGCGCGACCTCGCCTTCACGCGCGACGGGTCGCGACGCCCGTCGCGGCGCGTCTTGTCGGTCGACAGCGCGCGGCTGATCGCCTCGATGCTCGCCGATCCGCAGGCGCGCCTGCCTTCTTTTCCGCGTTACGGGCCGCTCGAATATCCCTTCGCGGTCGCGGTGAAGACCGGCACGTCGCAAGCCTATCGCGACGCCTGGACCATCGCCTTTTCGCATAAATTCATTGTCGGCGTGTGGATCGGACGCGGCGACGCCGGCGCGATGCGGGCGATGACCGGCGTGTCGTCGGCGGCGCGGCTGGCCCATGCCGTGCTCGCCAAGCTGCATGACGCCAAGCCCGGCGAAATTTCGCCCGAAACATTCGCGCCGCCGCCCGGCCGCGTCGCGATCGACCTTTGCCGCGCGGGCGACGGCGGCGATTGCGCGCAGACGCTGCGCGAATGGGTGAAGCCCAAGGACGCTCATCGGAATCAGGCGCAACATCCGAGTCCTCATCCTGAGGAGCCGCGAAGCGGCGTCTCGAAGGATGCTCCAGAAGCAGGATTCGAGGTGTACTCACCCTTCGAGACGCGCCTTTCAGGCGCTCCTCAGGGTGAGGGAGTGGATTATAGGCGTAGCTCTCCGGAAATTGGCGCCGCGCCGCTCGTCATCGCGACGCCGGAGCACAATACGCATATCTGGCGAAACCCGGAGCAGCCGGAGCGCTTGAACAGACTCGCATTGAAGCTCGCACCGTCAGGCGCAGATTCGCAGGTCGTCTGGACGATCGACGGCGAGCCTTTCGCCACGGCGCAGGCGGACGAGACCGTATTCTGGCCGATGACGCCCGGCCGGCATCGCATTCAGGCGCGCCTTGCGCTCGCGCCTGTCGCGTCGCGCACGGTGAGGATCGTGATCGAGTGACTCCTGAGCGTCCGTCGTCTTCATTTCTCGATTGGCGTTGGTGACGACCAGCTTGAACTGCGAGAATTTCTGGTCGCCCGAATCGAGCTTGCCGTTGTGATTGGCATCGAAGACATTGAGCAGCGCCTGCATGTCGGAGGCGGCCGTCGGGTCCCATTCGGTGAAGACGATCTCGTTCTTCTGATTGATGACGCCGTCATTGTTTGCGTCGAAGGCGAGCACCGCGTCGCCGGCGCCGGCCCAGGCGGTGCGATGCTGATAGCCGTCGCCAGCCGTGTCGAAGAAGGTGTTCGAAGAACTCAGAGGATTGATTTCGATTCCGTCGCCATCGAGGTCGGGGACGATCGGATATGCGCGCCATTGGTCCAAATAATCCTGCAGATCGAAATCGAAAAATGAGCGAGAGTGTAAATGAATTCTTCCATTGAATTTTTCTATTCAGTTGATATTATATTTTATTCTATATTCATATGGACAAGATTATCGGCGTCTTTTGTCATTGAAACAATGAGGTTTCTTGAACAAGTCGCACGATGAACAGCGGGCTCCTCAACCCCGTCTCCTATGCGATTGTTTTCCCACACCTCCAAAATCCTTACGTCTGACTCGCCATCATTTGTCGCCAAAATAACCCACCTGGGATCGTCCGATCCAAGGTACGAATCGCGGTAGTCATCGAGTCTGGACACCGACTTATTTTGAAAATATTCTCCCAATACATGTTTTATTGGCCCGCCGCCAAGAATGCACACTGTATCCGCCCCTAACATCACATTTAGACTGACTTTCTTATCCCCGACATTGTTTGCCAATAATTTTGTCACATTGAAAGGTTGACGATACAAGTTCCTAACAGTTAGATAATCCATTGCCGCGGAAAATACGAATATAGCGACAACGAACACACATAGCGCCACAAGCAACATGCACAATACCGCAAGCGCTCGCGCTATTTTATAAATTGATTTGGTTTTATTTGATCTAGCGTCATCCATATGATGACCTTCTTAAAGGAAAGTCCGCCGGTTTGAGAAGAGGTTAACTTATTGGAGATACCGAGAACCTTACTCGCAAGCTAGTATTTTTTCAGCCATGCGCGATGCGCGCGTTCGCTGTGATGACTCCGCCGCTCACCCCTGCCCGCTGATGCGCTCGATCTCGGCACCGCAGCCGCGCAGCTTCTTCTCCAACCGCTCGAAACCACGATCGAGATGATAGACGCGGTTGATCGTCGTTTCGCCGCGCGCGGCGAGCGCCGCGATGACGAGCGAGACCGACGCGCGCAGATCGGTCGCCATCACCGGCGCGCCTTCGAGATGATCGGCGCCGGTGACGATCGCCGTATCGCCTTCAAGCTTGATATGGGCGCCAAGCCGCGCAAGCTCCTGCACATGCATGAAGCGGTTTTCGAAAATCGTCTCGGTGATCCGCGAGACGCCCTTGGCGCGGGTCATCAGCGCCATGAACTGCGCCTGCAGATCGGTGGGAAAGGCCGGGAAAGGCGCGGTCTCGACGCTGACCGGCGAAATGCCGGCGCCATTGCGCGCTACGCGCAATCCTTCATTCGTCTCGCTGACGCTGACGCCGGCCTCTTCGAGCGCGTCGAGCGCCGCCTGCAGAAGATCGGCGCGCGCGCCGGCGAGAACAACGTCGCCGCCGGTCATCGCCACCGCCATGGCGTAAGTGCCGGTCTCGATGCGATCCGGCATGACCGCATGTCTTGCGCCATAGAGCGAACCGACGCCGTCGATCTCGATCGTCGATTGGCCGGCGCCCTTGATTCGCGCCCCCATTTTCACCAGACAGTCGGCGAGATCGATGACCTCCGGCTCGCGCGCGGCGTTGCGCAGCACGGTGGTTCCGCGCGCCAGCGACGCCGCCATCAGCGCCGTATGGGTGCCGCCGACAGTGACTTTGGGAAAGTCGATCTCGGCGCCGACGAGGCCATTCTTGGCGGAAGCGACGACATAGCCGTTTTCGATGTCGATTTTCGCGCCGAGTTTTTCCAGCGCCATGAGCAGAAGATCGACCGGACGCGTGCCGATCGCGCAGCCGCCGGGCAGCGAGACGCGCGCCTCGCCGCATCGCGCAAGCAGCGGCGCGAGCACCCAGAAGCTCGCGCGCATGCGCGAAACCAGCTCATAGGGCGCGGTGGTGTCGACGATGTCGCGGGCGGTGAGATGGACGACGCGGCTCGCGTCGACGGAATCGCCGGCGCGCTTGCCGGCGATGGCGTAATCGACGCCATGATTGCCGAGGATGCGCTCGAGGAGCGTCACATCGGCGAGGAGCGGCATATTGGCCAGCGTCAAAGTTTCGCGGGTCAGCAGCGACGCGATCATCAACGGCAAGGCGGCGTTCTTCGCCCCGGAGATAGGGATGACGCCATTCAGCCGGCTGCCGCCGACGATCTTAATCTTGTCCATCACCCCTCGCTGTCGGTTTCCGAGCGCTCGTCTTTTACCTGCGCCAAGTCCTGCGCCAAGTCCTGCGCCGAGTCCCGCAGCGCGCGCTCGCGCGCCTTGCGGCGGACGAGATTGGCGCGCAAGGCGGCGGCGAGCGCCGCCTGTCTGTTCGACGCGCCTTTAGGCTTCGGGCCAAAATCCGCCCCTTTTTGGGCGCCCTTTCGCTTTTCGCTGTCGCCGGCCATTGCGGTCGCCTCGAAAATCTCGCGTGATTCTAGGGCGTTGACCCTTCAAGTCCCATCGCGCGCACGGCGAGCGTCGCATTGATGCCGCCAAAGGCGAAAGAATTCGAGAGCGCGACGCGGATCGGCATTTTGCGCGCGACATTGGGAATGGCGTCGACCTCGCATTTCGGATCGGCTTCAAGAAAATTGATCGTCGGCGGCGCGATCTGGTCGCGCAGCGCGGCGATCGTGATCGCAAGCTCCAGCCCGCCGCTGGCGCCGAGCGCATGGCCATGCACGGGCTTCGTCGAGGACACCGGCGGCGGCCTGTCGCCGAAAACGGCGCGCATCGCCTGCGATTCGGTGATGTCGTTGGCGTAGGTCGCCGTGCCATGGGCGCTGAGATAATCGACGTCTCCGGGCTCCAGTCCGGCGCTGTCGAGCGCGAGCCGCATGCAGCGCGATGGGCCTTCGACATCGGCGCGCAGCGGATCGAAGGCGTCGCTGGTCGTGCCGTAGCCCGCGAGTTCGCAGAGCGGCGTTGCGCCGCGCGCCTGCGCCGCCTCCAGCGTTTCCAGAATGAAGACCGCCGCGCCCTCGCCGAGCGTCATGCCGTTGCGCTTTTGCGAGAACGGACGGCAGAGATCGGGGGTCAAGACGCGCAGCGCCTCCCAGGAGCGAATCGCGCCATTGGTCACGCAGGCCTCGGCGCCGCCGGCGATGGCGCGATCGGCGCGGCCGGCGCGCAGCATTTCGAAGGCTTCGCCGATCGCCTGAGCGGCGGAGGAACAGGCCGAGGCGAGCGCGAAGGTCGGCCCCTTGGCGCCGTAGCGCATGCCGAGCGTCGTCGGCGCGGCGCTCGGGATGAGACGCGGCACGGTCAGCGTGTCCGGCCGGGTCTCGATCTTATATTCCTGATAGGCGTTGTTATCGATGGTCGTGGCGCCGCCGATGCCTGTGCCGATAATCACCGCCGTTCGCGGCCCGCCGACCTCCTTGCCCTCGAAACCCGCCTGGGCCAGCGCCTCGTCGGCGGCGACGATGGAAAATTGCGTGAACGGATCGCAATAGGGAAGCAGTTCGGCGCCGATATAGGCCGCGGGATCAAAATCCGGGACCTGCGCGGCGATTCCGATTCGTCCGGTGAACGGACGCGGCAATTTCACCGGCCGCACGCAGGACACGCCGTCGCGCGCCGCGCGCCACAGCATTTCGGCGCCGACGCCGGCGGCGGACACGGCGCCCATTCCAGTAATGACGATTCTGCGCGCGGCGACTTGTTGCGGCATCAACATTCAATCCCTTGCTTGATTTCAACCAGGCGCGGCCTCGCGCCGATTTGAAAAAAAAACCTCTTCGATCTTTAAAGAAGCGCGCGCGCCTGCGTCAAACCGGGGAAGCAGGCGCCAGGCCTTCGCTCACGCAACAGACGCGCGCAAGCGTTGAACATAGACGCTAATCGAGCAGCTTCTTCAATTCGGCGCGAAGTCCATCGGCGACATCGGGCCGCGCGAGGCCGAAAGCGACATTGGCCGCGAGAAAGCCGAGCTTCGAGCCCGTATCATAGGTGCGTCCGTCGAAGCGCACGGCGTGGAAGGGCCGCGTTTTCGCCAGATGGATCATCGCGTCGGTGAGCTGGATTTCGCCGCCGGCGCCCTTCTCATGCTTCTCAAGCAGAGCGAAAATTTCCGGCTCCAGAATATAGCGTCCGGAGATGATGAAATTGCTGGGCGCCGTCCCCTGCGGCGGCTTCTCGACCATGCCGGTGATTTCGAACGTCGCGCCGTACTCCTTGCCGCGCGCCACGATGCCGTATTGATGCGTCTCTTCCGGCTTCACTTCCTCGACCGCGATGATATTGCCGCCATGCTTCTCATAGGCCGCGACCGCCTCGGCGAGGCAACGCAGGGTTTTGCCCTTGGCCGGAAGCGTGATCATGTCGGGCAGCAGCACCGCGAAAGGCTCGTCGCCGATAATGTCGCGCGCGCACCAGACAGCGTGGCCGAGGCCGAGCGGCGCCTGCTGGCGGGTGAAGCTCGTCGCGCCGGCCGCCGGCAGGTCCGACATCAGAGCTTCATATTCCTTCGACTTGTTGCGGCGGCGCAGCGTATCCTCAAGCTCATAGGCCATATCGAAGTGATCTTCGATCGCCCCCTTGCCGCGCCCGGTGACGAAAACGAAATGTTCAATTCCGGCCTCTCGCGCCTCGTCCACGACATGCTGCACGACCGGCCGGTCGACGACGGTCAGCATTTCCTTCGGCACGGCCTTGGTGGCGGGCAGGAAGCGCGTGCCGAGTCCGGCAACGGGGAAAACAGCCTTGCGAATGCGTTTGCTCATGAAGCGGTCCATTGAGATGGCGAGAGGGTTAGCGATGACGCCGGGGCGTGTAGCACGGTTTCGCCGGTTGGTAGAACCTGCCGCAAATGTCGCAGGCCGATCCGCGCCGCGGCGTGGCCAACGCGGTCAGGCGCAGGAATTCAAGGAAAGGTTGCCGACATGACGGTTTTGGTGACGGGCGGCGCGGGCTACATCGGCAGTCATACGGTTCTCGAACTGCTCGACGCCGGCGAATCTGCGCCCATCGTGCTCGACGATCTGTCGACCGGCTTCCGTTGGTCGGTTCCCGACGGCGCGTCGCTTGTCGTCGGCGATTTCGGCGACGAAAGCCTCGTTTCGGATTTGATCGCGCGCCACGGCGTCGATGAGATCATTCACTTCGCCGCGAAAATCGTCGTCCCTGAATCGGTCGCCGATCCGCTGGGCTATTATCTCAACAATACGGCGAAGGCGCGCACGCTGCTCGCTGCGTCAGTCGCCTGCGGGGTTAAGCGCTTCATCTTTTCTTCGACGGCCGCCGTCTATGGCGATCCGCTGCACAATCCGGTGACCGAGGACGAACCCTTGAAGCCGGTTTCGCCCTATGGGCGATCGAAGCTCATGGTCGAATGGATGCTGGAGGACACCGCCCGCGCCCATGGCCTCGCCTATGTCGCGCTGCGCTACTTCAATGTCGCCGGCGCCGATCCCAAGGGACGTTCGGGCCAGTCGACGCCCAACGCGACGCATCTCATCAAGGTCGCGGCGCAGGCGGCGCTCGGCCTGCGCAAGAAGCTGCAGGTGTTCGGCGAAGACTATCCGACCCCCGACGGCACCTGCGTGCGCGACTATATTCAGGTCACGGATCTCGCGCGCGCGCATCTCGACGCTCTGCGCTATCTGCGCGCCGGCGGCGCCAATCTCACCGCGAACTGCGGCTATGAGCGCGGCTTCTCCGTTCTCGAAGTCATCGAATCGGTGAAGCGGGTTTCAGGCGTCGATTTCGAAGTCGAACGCGCGCCGCGCCGTCCAGGCGACCCGGCCGCGATCGTCGCCGCGAATGGCAGAATTCGGCAGGCGCTCGGCTGGAGGCCGCAATATGACGATCTCGACGAAATCGTTCGCCAGGCGCTGGAATGGGAAAAGCGCCTGATGGCGCGCGGCGGCTGATCGTTAGTCCAGTCGATCCCTTCGCGGGGGTCTTGTCATTCCCGACAGGCCGCAGGCCTGATCGGGAATCCAGCGCAGATCCTAGATTGTGGCTTTGCGCTGGATTCCCGATCGCTCGCTTTGCGAGCGTCGGGAATGACAGCCGAGCCTTTCTAAGGAATGGCGTGATTCGCGAGCTACAACACTTAAGCGAGTTATGAAGTTTTGATTGCGTCCGCCTGCGCGCGATGATAGTTAAGCAAATGCCTAAGCGTTCGGAGAAGCTCGATCTCATGTTCTCGGCGCTCGCCGATCCGACGCGGCGCGCCATGATCGAGCGCCTTGCGCGCGGGCCGGCGAATGTCAGCGAATTGGCCCGGCCGCTTAAGATGTCGCTCCCCGCAGTCATGCAACATTTGCAGACTCTGGAGCAAAGCGGGTTGGTGACGAGCCGTAAGATCGGGCGCGTGCGCACCTGCCGCATCCAGCCAAGGCGTTTCGACGCCGTGCAGGCATGGCTCGGCCGACGCCGCGCGGAATGGGAGGCGCGTTTCGATCGCCTGGACGCATTCTTGGAGAAAAGCGAGGAAAAGGATGAACGATCAAAGCCTCGATCTTGAGATTTCGCGCTTCCTGAATGTTCCTCGCGCGCGTGTCTGGCAGGCCTGGGCCGACCCGGCGATCCTGAAGGAATGGTGGTGCCCGCGACCATGGAAAACGGAAGTTCGCGCTTTCGACTTTTTTCCTGGCGGCGCCTTTCACACTTTCATGAGCGGGCCCGACGGGGGAGAAAGCGACAATCCGGGCTGTTTTCTCGATATTGCGCCACAAGAGCGGATTGTCTTCACGTCAATGCTGCTTGGCGGCTGGCGTCCGGCGTCGCCTTGGCTCGCATTTACCGCGATCCTGACCATGGCCGACGAGGGCTCGGGAACGCGCTACGTCGCCCGCGTCATGCATATAAGCGACGCCGAGCGCCGGCGGCACGAAGAGCTGGGATTCCATGACGGCTGGGGCGCGTGCATCGCGCAGCTCGAAGCGGCCGCGCAGGGCATTTCCTAAATTCCCCGCGCCGCGGGCGCGCAACGGAATTTTTTTAAAAAGCGCGCTGTGCTAAACAGGGGCGCGCGCGGTCCCGTAGCTCAGCAGGATAGAGCAGCGGTTTCCTAAACCGAAGGTCAGGGGTTCGAATCCCTTCGGGACCGCCAAGTAAATCCATAGTTTGTGACAAAATATCTCGCTTGGCGCTTGCGGTGATTTTTGCGGGATATGCCGACGGTAACAGCGTTTTGATCCGCCCTCGGCACGAAAAAACCCCGTCGTCGCCGGCGCAGGGGCATTGGCTTAGGCGCCGCTGCGAACTATTGATGAGGTCCTTTTCGCGGAGAGGAATAGGGAGGTTCTTATGGTGCGCCTAAAGAAGGTTGGGATAGTCGTCGGCCTGATGCTGGGCTCCGCTGTCATTTCTCAGTCGGCCAAAGCCGAAGACCCGATTTCAGCGCTTGGCGCCGGGGTGAATCGCGCAGGGGCCGAGGCGGGCGCGGCAGTAACTGGCGTGCTGAACAAGGTGACCGGCAAGACCGATGCTGCGCCTGTCAGCCCGCCACCGGCCCCCGCGGCCAGGCTGGTCCATCACCACCACCATCATCACCATCACCACCACCATCGCTATCATTCGTGAATTTGGGCGGCGGGGTTCTCAGCCCCGCCGCTTCGATGCAGGAAATCCGCCTCGCCGATCAGCGCGGCGAGGAACGAATGACGCCCGCGCGCCACGCCCAACCTCTGCGCATCCGCACGCGAGTGGTTCGCGCCGGCGCAGCCGCGGCGCTTCGTTTGTTCGATTTGCGCGTCGCGCGGCGCACATCTTACGCCGGGGCCATATCGCGCTCAGCGGCGAACCTGAGAGGCGACGGCGGTCGCCGGCTAGACTGCGGGCGCTGCAGGCGCATGCTCAGTTGTCGAATGCTTTCTTGACGCGGCGCGAACGGCGACTCGCTGGCGAGACGGCGCCGGGAGCGCCCCTAGATCACGCTGCGTTTAGGCGGAATCGCCTAAACGCAGACAACGTGATCGATTTCAAAAGTTTAGAGCGCGCTCTATGCGAAAAACCGGTTCCCACTTTTTCGCAGCGCGCTCTAGTGGCGGCCCGCGCCGCTTGCCGATAGACTGACCGCCGCGGCCTGGAGCCGGTTGACGACACATACGGCAGGCGGAGCCCATTATGCAGCGCGTAACGATCACGATCGACGAAGAGCTGATGAGCGCGCTCGATCAGTATATGGAGGCGGGCGGCCATCGAAACCGTTCCGAAGCGGTGCGCGATCTGGTTCGCGCCGGGCTGCTCAAGACGCCCGAATCCGACGACAACGCCCGCCCCTGCGTCGCGGCGCTCGTCTATGTCTACGACCATGAGACGCGGCAGCTGTCGAAGCGATTGATGAACGATCATCATTCTCACGCCGACATGTCGATCGCGACGCTGCATGTGCACATGGACGAGGCGACCTGTCTCGAAGTGTCGCTGCTTAGGGGCCAGAAGTCGGACGTCGAGCATTTCGCCGATCATTTGATCGGCGAACGCGGGGTGCGCTACGGGCAGCTCGTCGTCGTGCCGGCGGAGGTCGCACAGGGCGAAGCCCCCCATGTCGATCATCTTCCCAAGGCAAATCACGCGCATCATTCCAGCTAGAGCGCGTCCTCTGTGGCAAATCGGCAACGCTTTCGGCAAATTGAGTCGAGCCAATTGACCTGGCGCAGCGCGTAAGACAATTTTAAAAAAAAATCACAATACGCGCATATTGGTGACGCCGAATGAACCGCAGAAACGCCGCTTCCGTATCCGCCGTCGCCATCGCGATTTCGCTCATCGGCGCTGAGGCGCATGCGCAATTCACCGCGCTGCCAACGATCAATGTCGGCGGTCATCGCCCGGCGGCCAGCACCGCTGCGCGGCCTTCGCGTTCGAGCGGGCAGGCGACGCGTGGACCGGTTCGTCCCGCGCCCACGCCCGTCATTCAGGATGAGACGGTGTCGGAGGCGCAACAGCCGCCGCCGCTCACGGCGTCCAGCGACAAGTTCTACACCGGCGCGGAAGTGACCGCCTATCCCTACGCGCGTCCCAGCGAATCTCTTGAAATCGTGCCGGGCCTGATCGTCTCGCAGCACTCAGGCGACGGCAAGGCCAACCAATATTTCCTGCGCGGCTTCAATCTCGATCACGGCACCGATCTGGCGCTTTATCTTGACGGCATGCCGCTCAACATGCGCACCCATGGTCACGGGCAAGGCTACGCCGACACGAATTTCCTCATGCCCGAGTTGCTGTCGTCAATTCTGGTGCACAAAGGGCCCTATGCGGCCGAGGACGGAGACTTCTCTTCGGCCGGCTCCATCTACATCCAATACATCGACAAGATCGATAAGGGCTATTTCTCCGGAACCGGCGGCAGCTTCGGCTATGGCCGCGGTTTCGCGATCCAGCCCTACAAGGATATCTACGGCGGCGACGCCTATGGCGCCGTTGAGATGAACGTCTACAACGGCCCGTGGCAGCGCGGCGACGAACTAAAGAAAATCAACGGCGTTTTGCGCTGGACGCGCGGCACCCAGAGCGACGGCCTGGCGCTCACCGCGATGGCCTACGCCAACCGCTGGTATTCGACCGATCAGATTCCCATGCGCGCGGTAAATTCCGGCCTGATGTCGCTGTGGGGCACGATGGATCCGACCGACGGCGGCGACACGACCCGTTTCTCGCTCTCTGGACGATGGAGCCAGACGGAAGGCAATCACTATTCGCGCGTCGAAGCCTATGCGATCCGCTCGACTCTGGAACTCTACAACAACTTCACCTATTTCCTCGCGCATCCCGATATTGGCGACCAGTTCCGCCAGTTCGACCGGCGCACGATCGTCGGCGTCAACGCGCAGCACGGCATCGCCTGGAACTCGTTCGGTCTTCCGGTCCAGACGCGCTTCGGCCTCCAGGGTCGCTATGACGATATTCGCCTGGGCCTGCAGGAAAGCTTCCGCCGCACCAGTTTCGACGCGATCCGCAACGATTATGTCGGCGAGGGCAGCATCGGCGTCTGGACCGACACGACGGTGAGCTGGACGCCGTGGCTGCGCACCGTCGCCGGGGCGCGCGTCGACCTTTATTCCGCCGCCACCAATTCGATTCAGACGCTGGCGGACGCGCCGAAAGTCTTCAACAGCGCAGGGGCTCCGGTCTTCCTGTGGACCGGTCCCTTCAACAATGGCCAGAAGGACGCGGCGATTTTCAGTCCCAAGGCGTCGATCATTCTCGGTCCCTGGTATGCGACCGAAATGTTCCTGAATTTCGGCGAAGGGTTCCACTCGACCGACGCGCGCGGCACGG
>JAKFXD010000137.1 GCA_021731565.1 Methylocystis sp.
CGCCCTTGGCGAGCAATGGCGCCGTGATCATGAAAATGATCAGCAGCACCAGCATGACGTCGACGAGCGGCGTCACATTGATGTCGGCGAGCGGCTGATAAAGGCCTTCGGTTGCGCTCTGGCGCTGGCGTGAGGGCATGCCCATTATGCAGCCTCCCGATCGCGACGCGGACGCGACTGATGGCCGCTGCACATCAGCAGCGACTCGTCTTCGATATAATGCGCGACCTGCTGGCCGACGCGCGCGAAGGCGGCGCCGATGCGGTTATAGCCGACCGAGGCGGGAATCGCGGCGGCAAGTCCATAGGCCGTCGCCGCGAGCGCCTCGGCGATGCCGGGCGCAACCACCGCGAGGCTCGTGTCCTGCGACTGCGCGATGCTGGCGAAGCTCGTCATGATGCCCCACACCGTGCCGAACAGGCCGACGAAGGGCGCGACCGACGAAATGACGGCGAGATTGGGCAGACCGCCTTCCGCCTTGGTGAGGAATTCGCGCGCGGTGCGGCTCATGTGGTCGGCGATGCGCGCGCGCTTGTCGCCGATCGTCTCGTCGGGAAGGTCGAGCGCATAAGCCTCGCGGCCGGATTCGGCGACGGGGGCAAGAACGCCGACGTCTCCGCCGGCGCGGGCCGAGCGCGCCGACTTGGTGATGCGCATGACGGCGACCACGCCTTCGACGATGAGCACCCACGTCCAGATCGACGCGAGCAGCAGCAGCGCCATGACCACCTTGCCGACAGGGCCGGCGTTGAGGAACATGGCGAGAGGGGAAAGCGTATTGTAATCCATTTCACTCACTCGTTTTTGAGGACGCGCTTGCGGCGACCGCGCAGGCGGAGCGTCAGTTTTCGTTTTATTGTGTCGTCGCGAGATGAGCGCCGTCCAGGCGGCGAAAACCGCGACCAAACTCCCGCGCTTCAGCGCATCGAGTCAGTCGCAATCAGAAAATTTAAATGGAGGGCGGCGCACGCGCGCCATTCGCGCCGCTCGACGTCAGACTCTCCGGAGGCTCAGCGGAGATGGCGCTGTGATGGATCGTCGCCGGTCGGCTGGCAGGCCGTGCGACGGACGCCACACGCTCGGGCAGAACCGCGGAATTTGCATGAGGCGCAAGACAGCAGTCCGGACATTTATGAGCGGTTTGCGCAGGCGCGCCGCGCCGCTGCGTTTCCGTCCGATCCTGCACGGCGACGCCAGGAGATCCGGCGCGAAATGCGGAATGATCGCATGCCACGCCTATTGGACCGGCGAATGCATGCGCGGAACGCACGGCGCCCGATACAAGAAGTGAAAACAATAGCGCGCAAACGGCGGCGACGGCGGATGCCGCACGAAATTCCCGACGCATGGCGCGCAACTGTGACATAAATGTCTCTTAGTTGATTTTTTGTAATTTGACAACGCGCAAAGACTTGGAGAATCCGCGATTGACGGGCCATATGCGCAGACCGGGCCGTTGCGGTTAACGGCGCCCGAATTCGCCATGGGCTGATGCGCAATCGTCGACTCGCCGCCGTCTTTGCCGTCTTCGCTGTCTTCGCGCTCGTTGCGAAGCTCGTGGCGCCGTGCCAAGCGACGGAGCCGGCTTCCGTCGGCGGCCCTAACGCCCCGATTGCATTATGCCATCAGGCGACGACGTGGGCGCTCGATCAGGGCGATTCGCGGCAAGCGCCCTCGGACGATCTCTACGACGCCGGGTGTTCCTGCGCGCTCTGTCATCTCGGATGGAGCACGCTGCCGTCGGCGGACAATATCTTCGCGATTCAGGGGCTGGCTTATCGTCTCGCGCCACGGGCGCCGCCAACCCAGGCGTTTGTCCCGTCCCGCCTAAATCCCAGCGCCCATCCGCGCGGCCCCCCTTCCTTCGCCTGATCAATCGATACGCGTAGCGGCTTCGAGCCGCCTCGATCAGTCGCGCCGCCTTGACTGGCGCTAGAAGGAAGATTCGACATGTCTCGCCATTCGCTCCTGCGCGGCGTTTCCGCCGGCGCTCTCACCCTAATTGCGTTTTCCGAACTTTGCGTGACGCCTGCCGCCGCGCAGCAATCGCTGCCGACGATCGACGTCGGCGGCCAGCATCGCGGCGCCGTCAGACGCCCGACCGCCGGCGTTCCAGGCGTTGCGACAAATGTCGCGCCCGCTCCGGCTCCGGCGCCTTCGACGCCGTCGATCTGGGCGGCGACGCTTCCCGACGGCAAGCCCGCCTTCGTTCAGCGCTGGCAATTGCCGAATACGGTCGCGAGCGTCACGCAGCGCGACATCAAAGAAAAAATCAACATCGTCGACAGCCAGGACGCGCTCAAATATGTGCCGAGCCTGTTCATCCGCAAATTGCGCGGCGGCAATGAAGGCATGATCCAGACGCGCACCTGGGGGCTCTCGTCGGCGCGCGCTATGGTCTATGTCGACGATCTCCTGATCAGCCAGCTCATCTCCAACGGCCATACCGACGGCCAGCCGCGCTGGGGTCTGATCTCGCCGGAAGAGATCGAACGCGTCGATTACCTTTACGGTCCCTATGCGGCGCAGTACGCGGGCAATTCGATCGGCGGCGTCATCAAATTCACGACGCGCATGCCGGAACATCTCGAAGTCACCGCCAAGCAAACAGTGGCGGTTCAGGACTTTGCCTGGTGGGGCGCTCAGCTTGGCTTGCCGACGACGACGACGGCGCTGACCATCGGCGACAAAATCGGCAATCTCTCCTACTTCGTGGCGCTGAATTACGCCTGGAACAACAACCAGCCGATTTCCTTCATCAACGCCGGCCGCTTCTATCCCTATCCTGGCGCGATCTTCTCGCAGAACGTCTATGGCGTGCCGCAGTCGATCGTCGGCTCGGGGTCGATCTCGCAGGAGAATTTCATCAACGGCAAGGTGAAGGTCGCCTATGACTTCACGCCGACGATCCGCGGCGTCTATACGGTCGGCGTCTTCAACAGCGACCGCGTGTCATGGCCGCTGAACTATGTTTCGGGGGGGCAAAACGAGCTTTTCGGGCCTCCCGGCGGAGCGGCGGGGCTTCCCTCGACGACGCTGCAAGGCTTCGGCGCCGCCAATCTGCGCTACCAGGAGACGATTCTGATCAACTCCCTGGCGCTCAAGTCGAACACGCAGGGCGTTTTCGACTTCGAGCTTTCCGCCTCGCACTTCACCTATCCTTATAGTTCGTCGCGCTCGTCCTGGAGCGGCGTGCCGTCGACCGCCGCCAATCCGTTCGGCGGCTACACGCTCACGGGCCGCGACACGATCTTCACCGGAACCTATTGGACGCTTCTCGATCTGAAGGGAATTTATCGGCCCGACGGTCCCGAAGGCATGCACGACGTCAGTTTCGGCATACACGGCGATCAATATCACTCCAACAATCCGATCTGGCTCACGACGAATTGGGGGGCGGGCATGGCGTCGTCATATGGCGTCGTCCAGTCGGTCGGCAGCGGCACGACGCGCACCCAGGCGCTCTGGGCGCAGGATGCGATCCGCTTGCGTCCCGACTTGAAGCTGACGCTCGGCGTTCGAGGCGAACATTGGCAGGCGTCCGACGGCTATAATCAGCTCCTTGGCGGTTTGAACGCCGCCGCCACCGGCTCTACGGCGACGGTCGCGACCATGTTGCCGATCTTCCAGCCCAATCTCTATTCCACGCGGGTTTCGCCGAAGGCGTCGCTGCGTTGGGAGGCGGACCCGTACTGGACGGTCACCAGCAATGTCGGCATGGCCAATCGCTTTCCGACCGTGCGCGAACTCTACAATCTCACCGCGACGCCGGGCGCGACGGGATTCGTCACCAATCCCAATCCCAATCTGCGTCCCGAGACCGCTCTGACCAAGGAGATCGTCTTTCAGCGCAGTCTTGGTCCCGACAGCTGGGGGCGCCTGTCGCTCTTCGACGAAGAAGCGCGCGACGCGATCATCAGCAACTTCACGATCGTTCCCGGCTCCGCCTTTCAGGCCACCGCCAATATCAACGTCGACCGCATCCGCAACACCGGCGTGGAGCTCGCCTGGCAGAAGGACAACGTCTATTACAAGGGCCTCCAGGTGTTCGGCAGCGTGACATTCGTTAATTCGCGCGTCATCTCGTTCAGCCGCTGGCAGCCTTCGGCGCCATCCGCGACATCGCCGTTCGGCACGAGTTTCGAGTTTCCCTGGGCCACGTCGGTCGCCGGCAAGAACGCGCCGGGCGTGCCGAAATGGCGCTGGGATTTCGGCGTCACCTATCGCCCGGTCGACAGTTGGGCGTTCACGGTGGCGATGCGCTGGCAGGATCGCATCTGGCGCACGCTCGCCAACAACGATCTCGTCCATGGCATCTTCGGCTCGTCGGATCGCTTCTTCATGGTCGATCTGCACGCGCATTACAAATACAGCGACCGCTGGTCGTTCGACGCCGGCATCGACAATGTGAACAACTGCAAATTCGCGCTGTTCCATCCCTATCCGCAGCGCACCTTCATCTTCTCGGCGAAGTATGAATATGGCACGGGCAAGAATGTGCCGGGCATTTTCTATACCGGCGACGAAGCCTGGCCGGAGTTCGGCGGCTGGTTCCAGCCGGTCGCGTGGAACTGGGAATAGTCTCCAGCGCGAAGCGGGAAGTTTCGCTTCGCGCGAACGCCGCGCGCATCGCCGGGGCGACGAAAAAGAAACGCCCGGGAGGAAACTCCCGGGCGTTTTGTTTTCGTGTCGTTGAAGAGGCTTAATGCGCCAGCGACTTGACGATCGATTCGACGGTCTTCTTGGCGTCGCCGAACAGCATCATCGTGTTGGGCCGGAAGAACAATTCGTTCTCGACGCCGGCGTAGCCCGAGCCCATGCCGCGCTTCAGGAACAGCACCGTCTTCGCCTTTTCGACGTCGAGAATCGGCATGCCGTAGATCGCCGACGTCTTGTCGGTCTTGGCGGCGGGATTGGTCACGTCGTTGGCGCCGATGACGAAGGCGACGTCCGCCTGTCCGAATTCGGAGTTGATGTCCTCGAGTTCGAACACTTCGTCATAGGGCACATTTGCTTCGGCCAGCAGCACGTTCATATGGCCCGGCATGCGGCCGGCGACAGGATGGATGGCGTATTTGACGTCGACGCCTTCCTTCTTGAGTATGTCGGCCATTTCGCGCAGCGCATGCTGCGCCTGCGCGACAGCCATGCCATAGCCCGGCACGATGATGATCTTGCCGGCGTTCTGCATGATATAGGCGGCGTCCTCGGCCGAGCCCTGCTTGACGTTGCGCGTCTCCTTGCCGCCCGCGGGCCCCGCCACCTCTCCGCCGAAGCCGCCGAGAATGACCGAGATGAAGCTGCGGTTCATGCCCTTGCACATGATGTAGGAGAGGATCGCGCCCGACGAGCCGACAAGCGCGCCGGTGATGATCAGCGCGAGATTGCCCAGCGTGAAGCCGATGCCCGCCGCCGCCCAGCCCGAATAGGAGTTGAGCATGGAGACGACCACCGGCATGTCGGCGCCGCCGATCGGAATGATCAGCGTCACGCCCAACACCAGCGAGGCGACGATCAGCAGGAACAGCCAAAAGCCGCTCTGCGTGCCGACGAAGAGCGCGGTCAGCGCCAGCATCGCGACGCCGAGCATGATGTTCATGGTGTGGCGTTCCGGCAGCAGGATCGGCTTGCCGGTCATGCGTTCGGAAAGCTTCAGGAAGGCGATGATCGATCCGGTGAAGGTGATCGCGCCGATCGCCGCGCCGAGCGACATTTCGACGAGGCTGCCGGCGTGAATATCATGCACATCGCCGATGCCGAAGGCGCGCGGCGCGAAAAAGGCGCTGGCCGCCACCAGCACGGCGGCGAGGCCGACCAGCGCGTGGAAGCCCGCGACGAGTTCGGGCATTTTCGTCATCGGCACCCGCTGGGCGATGAACGCGCCGGCGCCGCCGCCGATGGCGACGCCGATGACGATCATCAGCAGGCCGCCGAAGGACGGAAAATGCGTCAGCAGCGTCGTCGCCACGGCGATCGCCATGCCGATCATGCCGTAGCGGTTGCCCTGCCGCGACGTCGCCGGCGACGAGAGGCCGCGCAGCGCGAAGATGAACAGCACGCCGGCGACGAGATAGAGAAGGGCTGCGATATTGGCGCTCATGGCGTCAGCCCTTCTTCTTGTACATGGCGAGCATGCGTTCGGTGACCAGGAAGCCGCCGAATATGTTCACGCTGGCGAGAATGACGGCGATAAAACCGAAGGCGTTGGCCCACCAGGAGCCCGAAGCCTCGGCGGCGGTCATGCCGTCGACGCCCGCGGCGAGCAACGCGCCGACGATGATCACCGAGGAAATGGCGTTGGTGACCGACATCAGCGGCGTATGCAGGGCCGGCGTCACCGACCAGACGACGTAATAGCCGACGAATACCGCCATGGCGAAAATCGCCACGCGGAAGACGAACGGATCGATGGCGCCGCCAGCAAGCCCATGCGCGGCGGCGGCGGCGGCCGTTTGCGCGAGTTCGTCCGAATAGTGCTGCGCCTGTTCGGCGAGATGGCGGGCGGCCTCGGCCGCCGCCTGCGCCTTCTCAAGCAATTGTTGCGTAGAGTCGGTCATCGCTTAACGCCCCTTTAGTTTGTTGTGCGCGCAGGCGGTTATTTGAATCGCTCGTCCAGGACGGCGCCGTCGCGGGTCAGCGCGGTCGCCTTGACAAGTTCGTCGTCCCAATTGATCGCGAGCTGCTTGGTGTCCTTGGAGACGAGCGTCTCGACGAAGGCCAGGAGATTCTTGGCGTAAAGACTCGACGCCGTCGACGCCATGCGGCCGGCGAGGTTGAGCGCGCCGAGAATCTTCACGCCGTCGACCACCACGGTTTCGCCGGGCCGCGTCAGTTCGCAGTTGCCGCCGCGCTCGGCCGCAAGATCGACGATCACCGAACCGGGCCGCATGGAATGCACCATGTCGGCCGAGATCAGCTTGGGCGCCGGGCGGCCGGGGATGAGCGCCGTGGTGATGACGACATCCTGCTTGGCGATGTGCGACGCGACGAGTTCGGCCTGCGCCTGTTGATATTCCGGCGACATTTCCTTGGCGTAGCCGCCCGAGGTCTCGGCCTGTTTGAACTCTTCGTTCTCGACGGCGATGAATTTCGCGCCGAGCGATTCGACCTGCTCCTTGGTCGCCGGTCGAACGTCGGTGGCGGTGACGATCGCGCCCATGCGCCGCGCCGTGGCGATCGCCTGCAGGCCGGCGACGCCGACGCCCATTATAAAGACTTTCGCCGCCGGAACGGTGCCGGCGGCGGTCATCATCATCGGAAAGGAGCGGCCATATTCGGCCGTCGCGTCGATGACCGCGCGGTAGCCCGCGAGATTGGCCTGGGACGACAGCACGTCCATGGTTTGCGCCCGCGTGATGCGCGGCATGAGCTCCATGGCGAAGGCGATCGCGCCGCTCTTGGCGAGATCGGCAAGCTGAGCCCCCGCGCCAAAGGGGTCCATGATCGCGATCACCGCGAGATTGGGTTTGGCGCCGGCGAGTTCGGCCGCCGAGGGGCGCCGCACGCGCAACGCCACGTCGGCGCCGGTCAGCGCCGCCGCCGCGTCATGGGCGATCGTCGCGCCGGCCGCGGCGTAATCGCCGTCCGAAAAGCCGGCCGAGGCGCCGGCCGCGGCCTCGACAGCCACGTCGGCGCCGAGCCCGATGAATTTCTTGACGGTCTCAGGCGTGGCCGCGACGCGCGGCTCGGACTGATCCGTTTCAGCCAATACGGCGATGCGCATGACGAACTCCGGTTGCGGAAAAACCGTCGCCGCCAGCAACGCCGACAGCGGTGGAAGGCGAAGAGCGCGGACCTAGCGCGCGACGAAGAAATACAGCGCGAGCAACAGCGCCGCGGTGCTCGCCGCCGCGATCTTCAGCAGCAGCAAAAATGTCTCATAGGTCTTTACGTGCTCGGCCCAGTCGCCGTTCGACTCCACCGGCGTGCGCAAGCTCGCCATCTCGCTTCTCCCAAATCTTGCTTAACGCGCGCGTGAACCCGCGCGCGAAGCTCATGCTAAACGAGCGGAAGCCGTTGGGCAACGCCTCCGGCGCGCCGGAACGCGGCGGGACCCCTGCGGCGCGCCGCCGCGCGGCGAAGCGAAGCACAGACGAAGTTCGGGTTTTAGGGCGCTCGGGCGCGCCTCGCCTTGGCGCGGGAACATTCGGGCCGCGGCCGGCGTTCCAATCCACGCCTGCGGCGCGCGGGCCTTCCATACATCGCGAAACCGGAGCGGGACGATGGGCCTCTTCTCAAAAGACATCAAGACGATCGACGATCTGTTCGTGCATACGCTGCGCGACGTCTACTATGCCGAGAACCAGATCCTGAAAGCGCTGCCCGACATGGTCGAGAAGGCCTCCGATCCGCAGCTGCGGGAAGCCTTCGAGCAGCATCTCGGCGAGACCGAAAACCAGGTGCGCCGGCTCGAGAAGGTTTTTCAGCTGCATGGCGTCGCGCCAAAGGGCGTCAACTGCCCGGCGATCGACGGCATCCTCGAGGAAGCGGACGAAATCTCCGGCGAAACCGCCGACAATGAAGTTCTGGACGCCGCGCTGATCGCCAGCGCTCAGGCCGTCGAGCATTATGAAATCACCCGCTACGGCACGCTGATCGCCTGGGCGAAGGAGCTTGGCCGCGAGGACTGCGCGCAGCTTCTGTCGGAGACGCTCGCCGAAGAAAAGAACGCCGACCGGAAGCTTTCCTCGCTCGCCGAAGGTCGGATCAACCGCAAGGCCGCCTGAGCGGACTGACGCAGTCCACACCAAGCGCCGTAAAAAAAAAGCCCCGGACGCTGGTCCGGGGCTTTGTTTTTGGTCTTGGGGCGCCCGAACTATAGAAGTCCATGCCGCCGCCCGGCATGGGCAGGGGAATCTGACGCGCCGACGATGCGCACAAGTGTCAATCGAGCACATACGCCGTCAGATCTGCGAGCGATTTACCCTCCGCATCAGCTTTGCTCCCCAACTCCTCGGAAGGCAGACCGAGCCTATTGACCCAAAACGTTGGATAGCCAAACGCCTTTGCGCCGGCCGCGTCCCAGCCGGCGAAAGCGACGAACAGGATCTGGCTTTTCGCCAGTCCGAACGCATCGAGCCCTAGCCGATAGGCGTCTGGAGCCGGTTTGTAGGTCTTGGCTCGATCCGTGCTCAGGACGTGTTCGAAAACGCCTTCAAGCCGGGAGGTCGCGATCGATCCTTCGAGCATCGCGGGCGTAAGATTGGAGAGCAGCGCCAGACGGGCGCCCGCCTGCTGCAGCCGCTGCAAAGCCGGCTTCGCGTCCGGCCACGTCCCGAGCGTAAGATGAGCGCGAAGGAGCCGATCGCGCTTTTCTCCGCTCAATTCCAGTTTCAGCGCGGCGCCGGAAAAGATCAGGGCCTCCTCTGACACTTTCATGAAGTCTGCATATTGGCCCGCCGCCGTTCGCAGCCAGGAATATTCGAACTGGCGGGTTCGCCACAGCTCGACGAGTCGCGATCCGTTTCCCGGAACGAGCGTCTCCGCCAGGGCCGCGATCGGCCTTGGATCGAAGATCGGGAACGCATCGAACGCCAAAGCCGTGAAGCGCGTCGTTGCGGCGCCGATGGCGCGTCGGGCGTGCGCCGGCGCCGGCCGGCTGCTCAAGGATGCGAGACCTCCCTGGATCAACAGACGACGATCGATATGCATGCCCGGCTCCGCCTTCAACGGTCGACGCGAAGAGACTTAGTTGATGCAACCACGCCTCTATACGGGTAGTTTTGCCGCCCATGCCTGCAGATTTGCCGCCCTTGAACTGGAACGATTTGCGTTACGTCCTCGCGGTGGCGCGCGCAAAGGCGATCGCGCCGGCGGCGAAGGCCATGCGGGTGGACGAGACCACGGTGGCGCGGCGGATTCGGCGCATCGAACAAAGCCTCCGGTTGACGCTGTTCGAGCCACGCTGGCGCGTGACGGAGATCGGCGCGCATATCGTCGAGCGCGCGGCGCGTATGGAAGAAGAGGCGATCGCGATCGCCGAATCATCGGCTGGCGCGGACTCCGCGACCGGCAGCGTTCGCATCACCGCGATCCCGCTGATCGCGAGCCGTCTTCTGCTGCCTGCGGTCGGGCGGCTGATGGATGCGCATCCCGGACTGTCGCTCGAGGTCGTCGCCGAGCCGCGCAATCTGAGCGTGATGCGGCGCGACGCCGATATCGCGCTTCGCCATGCGCGGCCGGTCGACGATCAGCAGGCGATCACGCGTCGCATCGCCGATCTTGACTATGCGGTTTACGGGCCGACCGCTCTGGACGCGCGCCGGCTTTCCTGGGTCGCTTATGAGGCGGAGATGGGCGGGCTGCCGCACGCCGCCTGGATCAACCGGGCGGTCAGTCGAGAGCGACATCCGGCGCGACTTGCGGTCAATGATTCCGAACTGGCCCTGAACGCCGTCAAGGCCGGCATCGGCAAGTCGCTGCTTCCGTGCCTGATCGCCGATCGGGAATCCGGCTTGCGCCGATTGGGCGGCAAGGCCCCCGTGCTCAAACGAGAAGTGTGGCTGCTCGTCAATCCCGCCTACAAACATGTCGCAAGGATCAAGGCGGCGACGGCCTGGATCGAAGGCATATTCAGCGAGAAACAAATCCGCAGACGACGCAACGCGTCATCCCAAGCCTGACGCAGCCTCGGTCGAACCATTCGCCGCGGTCCGCGCGCGGCGCGAAAAAAGCCCCGGGTTTCCCCGGGGCTTTCCGATCTCTCGCGGTGGCCGGCGGACTTAGAAGTCCATGCCGCCCATGCCGCCGCCGCCCGGCATCGCCGGCGGGCCTTCCTTCTTCGGCGCTTCGGTGATCGTCGCCTCGGTGGTGATGATCAGGCCGGCGATCGACGCGGCGTCCTGCAGCGCGGTGCGCACGACCTTGGTCGGGTCGATGATGCCGAGCTTCATCAGATCGCCATACTCGCCCTTCTGCGCGTCGAAGCCATAGCCGTATTCGGAAGATTCGAGCAGCTTGCCGACCACCACGGCGCCGTCGCCGCCGGCGTTGTCGACGATCTGCCGCGCCGGCGCCTGGATCGCCTTGCGGACGATGTCGACGCCCGTCTGCTGATCCGGATTGCCGACCTTGACGCCGCTCAGCGACTTGATCGCGCGCAGCAGCGCCACGCCGCCGCCCGGCGACACGCCTTCCTCGACCGCCGCGCGGGTGGCGTTGAGGGCGTCGTCGACGCGGTCCTTCTTCTCCTTGACTTCGACCTCGGTCGCGCCGCCGACGCGGATCACCGCGACGCCGCCCGCGAGCTTGGCGAGACGCTCCTGCAGCTTCTCGCGGTCATAGTCGGAGGTCGTCTCCTCGATCTGACCCTTGATCTGGGAGATGCGCGACTCGATGTCCTTCTTCTCGCCGGCGCCGTCGATGATCGTCGTGTTCTCCTTCTCGATGCGCACGCGCTTGGCGCGGCCGAGCATGGCGAGCGTGACGCTCTCGAGCTTGATGCCCAGATCCTCGGCGATCAACTGGCCGCCGGTCAGGATGGCGATGTCTTCGAGCATCGCCTTGCGGCGGTCGCCGAAGCCCGGCGCCTTCACGGCGGCGATCTTCAAGCCGCCGCGCAGCTTGTTGACGACGAGCGTGGCGAGCGCCTCGCCTTCGACGTCCTCGGCGACGATGAGCAAGGGCTTGCCGGTCTGCACCACCGCTTCGAGGATCGGCAGCAGCGGCTGCAGCGTCGACAGCTTCTTCTCGTGAATGAGAATGTAAGGTTCGTCGAGTTCGGCGATCATCTTCTCGGCGTTGGTGATGAAGTAGGGCGAGAGATAGCCGCGGTCGAATTGCATGCCTTCGACGATGTCGGTCTCGGTCTCGAGGCTCTTCGCCTCCTCGACCGTGATCACGCCTTCATTGCCGACCTTCTGCATCGCCTTGGCGATTTCTTCGCCGATGAAGCTGTCGCCATTCGCCGAAATCGTGCCGACCTGGGCGATTTCGTCGTTCGAGGTGACTTTCTTCGAATGCAGCTTGAGATCGGCGACGATGGCCTCGACGGCGAGATCGACGCCGCGCTTCAGATCCATCGGATTGAGGCCGGCGGCGACCGCCTTGGCGCCTTCGCGGGCGATCGACGCGGCGAGAACCGTCGCGGTCGTCGTGCCGTCGCCGGCGATGTCGTTCTGCTTCGAGGCGACTTCGCGGACGAGCTGGGCGCCGAGATTTTCGAACCTGTCGGCAAGCTCGATTTCCTTGGCGACGGTGACGCCGTCCTTGCTGATGCGCGGCGCGCCGAAGGACTTCTCGATTACGACGTTGCGGCCCTTGGGGCCGAGCGTCACTTTGACGGCGTTGTTGAGGATTTCGACGCCGCGCAGAATGCGGTCGCGGGCGTCAGTGGCGAAACGGACGTCTTTTGCAGCCATTTACAATTCTCCTAAAGGGTTCGAAAGCGCACGGCGGCGTCGAGTCAGTCGACGATGCCGAGAATGTCGCTTTCCTTCATGATGAGCAGGTCATCGCCGTCGATCTTGACTTCGGTGCCGGACCATTTGCCGAAGAGCACGCGGTCGCCGGCCTTGACGTCGAGCGGGTTGAGCTTGCCGTTTTCGTCGCGGGCGCCGGGGCCGACGGAAACCACCTTGCCCTCTTGCGGCTTTTCCTTCGCGGTGTCCGGAATGATGATGCCGCCTTTGGTTTTTTCCTCGCCTTCGAGTCGCTTGACCACGACGCGGTCGTGGAGGGGACGGAACGCCATTGTGAATCTTTCCTTTTCTGGCCTGACGGGGTTCTGCCCCGCCAAAAAGGGATATGCGAACGCTTGTTGGCGCTCACCAGGGACGAGTGCCAACAGGCGTCCTGCAGATAGGAAAGGGCGGCGCGGCTGTCAAGCTGGCCGCTGGCGTCTCACAGACGTCGGGCAGCGACAAAAGGTCCGCGCGGACGCCGGCGTTAATAAACGCTCAACCATAAAATGTCATTTAAACCCTAGGTTTATCGTATAGTCGTCGCGCGTCTTGGCGGCCGGACCCGCCCCAGTGCTGTCTGAAAGACCAGAGCCGCCGCATGCGCAAGACGCTTTCCGCTTTTCTGTCGATGACGGCATTCCTGGCCGCCGGGGCGGCCAAGGCCGCTGATCCGGTTCTACCCGTCTTGAAGGGGCCGCCGCCGCCGCTGGCGTCGCCCTGGCGGTTTGAATTTGGGACCCGCTACTGGTTCAGTTCGGGCAACCATAAATATGATTACTACGACTCCTACATCCCTGAATTGTTGATTTCGCGTCTCACCTTCGGCGATTTGACCGGGCATTCCGCCGAGACCTTCTTTCGCGTCGACCACGAGAGCGGCGTCTTCCTCAAGGGTTTTCTCGGCGGCGGGACGCTTGCGAGCGGCAAGCTCAATGACGAGGACACTGTCGCCGCGACCAAAGGCCCCTACAGCAACACGATCCATGTGCAGAGCGGCGGCTCGCTCAAATATGTCACCGTCGATTTGGGCTACAATGTCATGGAGACCAGCTTGCCGACCGGCCAGCCGGTCAGGATCGGCCCCTTTGTCGGCTACAATAATTTCCATGAGCGGATGAATTCGTTCGGCTGCGCGCAGCTTCTCGCCAGCACGGAGTTTTGCCCGGCCGATCCGCCGAACAGGGTTCCTTATCCGACAAATCTTGACGGGCTTGATTTCGACGTTGTTTGGAACTCGCTCCGCGCTGGCGTCGGCGGCGAGATCGCGTTCACGCCGGGCCTGCGCGCATCGCTCGAAGCGGCCTGGATTCATAGCTGGTTGTGGAACACCGACTATCACAATTTTCGCCCTGATATCCGAGGCGCGCAGCAGTCGGGCAAAGGGAGCGGCTTTCAGCTCGAAGGCCTCATCGCCTATGATCTGACGCCGCGTTTCAGCGTGGGCGTCGGCGGCCGTTATTGGCACTTCAGCGCGCCAGGCAAGGACTATGGCGAGCGCCTGTCCAACAATGTGACCAGGCCGATCTACTCATTTTCGCAGCGCTATGGCTTTTTCCTGCAGGCGGGCTACCGCTTTGGCGGGCCTGACGATCCGACCGGCGCTGGAAGTTTCGGGCCGTTTTTCGCCAAGGCGGAGGCGGAGCCGCATGAATGGCGCGGCGCCTATATCGGCGGCCATGTCGGCTATGGTTTCGCGGCGGCGAAAGACACGACGCTTGGCGCGCGCTCGCTGGAAGCGGCGATCCTCCAGACAGGTTTCCAAGCGCCCTTCGCGCAGCGTTCGGACATCGCCGGCTTCGTCGGCGGCGGGCAGATTGGCTATAACTGGCGCTTGCATCCGCTTCTCGTCGCGGGTCTCGAGACCGACTTCGCTTATGCAAATGTCGGCGGTTCGTTCGGCGCTTCCGCCAATTTCGGCGTTGGCGCCGCTCCCCGGAACTACGCCGCCAGCACCAAACGTCTGCTCGAATGGCTCGGGACGTTGCGCGGGCGGTTTGGGCTGCTGCCCCGCGACGACGTCATGCTCTACGTCACCGGCGGCTTCGCCTATGGCCGCGTCTCGGCGCTTGGGGCGCTCGGCGAGGGCAACAGGAACTGCGCGCTCGACTTCTATTGCTCGGCCGGCGCCTTTTCCGGCTTAGCGACGGGCTGGACCGCCGGCGCCGGCTTCGAATACGCGATCGCGCGCAATTGGAGCCTCAAGGCGGAGTGGCTTTATGTAGACCTCGGCCGGCAGAATTACGCGATCAACGCCTTCGGCGGCTCCGTCCAGGATGGGTTTCCCGCGAATTTCGCCGCGTCGAGCGCCAGCGCGACCCATCTGATCCGCACCGGTCTCAATTATCGGATTGATTGGCCCGCACCAAAGGGGCCGATGATCGCCGCCTACTGATCATCGGATCGTCGCCTGGGCGGGAGAGCGCCTCAACTTTTTTGGCGTCGGTCCGGCCTAATGCAGGCTCACCATTTGC
Source organism: Methylocystis sp. (assembly GCA_021731565.1). GTDB lineage: Bacteria > Pseudomonadota > Alphaproteobacteria > Rhizobiales > Beijerinckiaceae > Methylocystis. The sequence goes on from JAKFXD010000137.1 coordinate 14,873, forward strand.
AGATGGTTTTCGCGGGCGTTGCCGATGCAGCCTTCTTCGGAATCCGCAAGCACGATCGGCGCGCCATCCGCGCCGAACAGCGCGAAAATCGTCAGACCCGGCGCGATCTGGGGCGCGTGCGGATAAAGCCGATTGACGTCCTCGGAGCGCATTGGCCGCACATAAG
>JAKFXD010000148.1 GCA_021731565.1 Methylocystis sp.
GGAAAGCGATCCCAATCGTCCTCCTCGGTCTCGGGCGCCTCGATGTGCAGAATGTGCAACATGCTCTTGCAGGCCACGGCGATGCGCAGCGCATGGGCGAAGGCGTCGAGGCTCGCGAAGGAGAGATCGGTCGGATGAACGATTGATCTGGGCGTGTCGCCATTCATTTCGGTTTGCTCCTCTATCGCTTGGCGAAAACTATACGCGCCGGCGCGCGTGGCAATGACGAGCTTCGCCGCAGGCTAAATTTGGTCTTGAAGCGCCTTTTTGACCTGCTCGACGAGTTCGGCTTCGGGGATGGCGAACTGGGCGGGACGCAGCGCCTTCCATTGTTCGTTGGTGGCGATATTGACGGCCGCCCTGGCGCCGGCGACGAGGTCCTTGATTGTGACCTCCCCGCGCGCCTTTTCGTCCGAGCCCTGGATGATGGCGAGCGGGCTGTTGCGCCGGTCGGCGTATTTCATCTGCGCCTTCATGCCCGCCGCGCCGAGATAGAGTTCGGCGGCGATCCCGGCGCCCCGCAGCTGCGCCGCCATCCGCTGATAATCGGCGAGCCTGTCGCGGTCGAGGACGAGAACGACCACCGGCCCGACATGGGGACGCGCCGAGACGATCGGGCTGCCGATCAGCTTTAAGGCCGCGAAGAGCCGCGAGACGCCGATCGAAAAGCCGGTCGCGGGCGTATTCTCCGGGCGGAAGCGCCCGACCAGCCCGTCATAGCGGCCGCCGCCGCCGACCGAGCCGAAACGCACCGGATGTCCCTTTTCGTCGCGCGTCTCGAAGGTGAGGTCGGCCTCGAAGACGGGGCCGGTGTAATATTCAAGGCCGCGCACGACGCTAGGGTCGATGCGGATGCGATCCGGCCCGAAGCCGGCGTCGCGCGCAAGGTCCTCGATTTCGAGAAGCTCTTCGGCGCCCTGGGCGCCGACCTCGCTCTTGCCGAGCAGGCCGAAAAGATCGAAGGCGGGCGCCCCGTCCCGGTATTGGCCGCCGAGGCTGAAGGAGAGGATTGTGTCGATCGCCGGCAGGTCGAGCCCGGCGCCTCTGGTGAAATCCCCGCTGTCGTCCTTGCGGCCCTCGCCGAGCAATTGCCGGACGCCGTCCGGACCAAGCCTGTCGAGCTTGTCGATCGCGCGCAGCACGACGAGGCGGCGGCCGGCGTTCTCCTCGCCCGCAAGGCCGATCGACTGCATCACCCCGTCAAGCACCTTTCGGCTGTTGATCTTGATCACGTAGTCGCTGCGCGCGATCCCGAGCCGCTCCATCGCATCCGCCGCCATCATGCAGATTTCGGCGTCGGCGGCGGGCGAAGCGGAGCCGACCGTATCGGCGTCGAACTGCATGAATTGGCGAAAGCGCCCCGGCCCCGGCTTTTCATTGCGATAGACCGGCCCGACCCGGTAGGAGCGGTAAGGCTTGGGCAGCCGGTCGAAATTCTGCGCGACGAAACGCGCCAGCGGCGCGGTCAGGTCGTAGCGCAGCGACAGCCATTGTTCGTCGTCGTCCTGAAAGGAAAAGACGCCCTCATTGGGCCGATCCTGATCGGGCAGGAATTTGCCGAGCGCGTCGGTATATTCGATCGCCGGCGTCTCCAGCGCCTCGAAGCCGTAAAGTTCATAGACCTCGCGGATGACGTCGAGCATCCGCCCCGTCGCCGCGAGTTCGCCCGCCTCGCGATCGGCAAGCCCGCGCGGCGTCCGCGCTTCGACTTTCGTCTTGTTTTCTTCCTTGGACATCAAACCTGTTCCGGTGGGCGCGCCACCCTCCCCTTGAGGGGGAGGGTCGGACTGCGCAGCAGTCCGGGCTGGGGCGACAGGCGCCGAAGGGGCTTTTAGCCCCGCCCGGCGCGCCTCCTTCAAGCGGGAGACGACTCGGCCGCCTTCCTAGCATTTTCCCAGTCGGAGGGAAGCGCCGCTTGCTTTGGCCAGAGCCGCAGATGCGCGGCGCAGCGCCGGCAGTCGGAACTGCCGAAGCCCGGCAGCGGGATCGGGAGCCCGTCGAGCGCGGCGTTGAGCGCGCATTCGTCGCCGGATTCGAGAATGAAGGCGCCGAGTATTTGCCCCGCCAGGGTCAGCTGGTCGACATGCCAGTGGGCGCGCTTGTCTTTCCGCATATGCCGCGCGAGACGGGCGCGCAGGCCGCCGGGGCCTTTGGCTGAGCCGCAGTAGAGGTAGTCGCCGGGTTCGAGCGTCGCGGCGACTTTGCCGGTCTTTACGGACAGCGGCGCGCCAAGCCGGAGCCAGAGGACATAGGCGCCGGGCGAGGCCTTTGCCGCTTCGGATTCGCGAATGAATCGGATCGCCCGCGCCCCTGTTCGCCGCCCAACCGCCTAAAAGCGCGTGAGCACAAAGCTCACAAAGGCCATGGCGCCGGCAAGCGTGAGAGCCGAGCCGACCGCGAAGGTCTTGGAGCCTTCCTGGATGAGCTGCGCCTCATGCGCGATCAATGGCGACAGAGTCGCGACCGTCACCAGAAAGCCGCCGACAAGAATATGAATCGGCTTCACCTCGACGATTCGAATCCAGCTCAAATCGCGGGACGTCTTGGCGCGCGCCCAGGCGAGGAAAGCGGAATATTTCTCGTCGACCCATTTGACGAAACGCCCGAGCACGCCCGTGAGGATGACGACGGCAAAGGCGAGCAGCACATAGCTGAGCCAATGCCAGCTGAACGGAAAAGCCCTGGCCAGCAGCGCGAAAGGCGCGATCACGATCGAGAGAACGAGATGTGCGAAAGTGGCGAAAAACTCGGTCAGACAGTCGATCGCCACGGCGATCGAGGCGGGCGACAGGATCAGGATGAGGCCGAAGAGCAATCCAGCCGGGATTCCGATACGCAGATCGGAAAGAACGCTCAGGAACCGATAGGGCGCTTTCACGAACAGACGCCGGTCTTCGCCTGGTTTCAGATCGTTAACGATGAAATTTCCGATCTCGCCCCAATGCGCCTCCTGTATCGCGCCACTATGGCCGCCGAGCGCGAAATATTCGGATTGCGTGAGGCGCGGGTCGTGACCGGGGGCGGTTATTTCCTTGAAGCCGTCAAATCCGCCACCGCCAAGATCGGAGAAATAATCCACGCTTTTCGGCAAAAGGGCGACCACCCAATCCGTCGCGCCCCGCGCATTGTGAAACCGTTCGATCGCGCCTCGATTGAGGTGCTTCGTCCACTCGAAATTCTGGTTCACGACGCTGCCGGCGAAATAAATATTAGCGAAGCGCGCCGCGGGGTATTTCTCCAATGCGTTGGCGGCAAGGTAAGTGCCGTTCGAATGCCCGACATAATGGAGTCTTGCGTTCGGATATCGCGCTTTCATATTAACGTAGAGGTCCATGAACCATTCGGTCTTCTGCTGCCGAATCCAGGGCAGCAGGAACTCGCCCATCGGAAAATAGCCGTACGTCGGCGTGCATGTGACGAGTTGTGGCGGCGCGGGGCTGCGCCTTTCCGCATCGACTTCCTTGATCGCTTTGGCGATCCGATGCGTCCAATAGCCATTGTCGCGAATGCCGTGGATGATGAAGACGACATTTTCGACATCGTGCTTCGGCTCCATCGGGTTGTCTTCAAAGAACACCGGATTTTTCGCCATATCCTTGAGCGGCGGAATTTTCGTTGTTTCTTCTTTCGTCACGAATTCCGTGGGCTCGCTCTTGTCGCCGATCAGCGCCGTCAAAAAGGCCTTCTTTCTCTCGGCATCCTCCGTTCTCGAAAAGCGGATCGCCTCCGTGTGGTCCGTGGCCGGCATTTCCAAAAGGAAGAACTTGCGCTTCTCCGCATCCTCTTCAAACCGCCCGTCGACGTCATTGTCCACCTGATCGAGCGGCGAGACGAAATCGTCGGTCGTTCCAATCAACTGGACGACGAGCGGGTTGTTCTCCTCGTCGGGCGCACGCTTGAGTTCGCGCCCCGATACGGCTTGGATCTTGTTGTATTGCTTGATGGCCTCCTCGTCGAACCAGCGGCGGTAAGCCATCCACTTCAGGCGCGTCTGGACGATGAACGTCGAACCTCGCCTCATATCGAACATCGTACGGCCGATATTGCTCGCCTTGTCGATGAACTTTCGAATAAAGCCCTTGTCGGCGTCGACCTTCTGCGGCCCGAGCTGGCCAAGGAACCTAACGGCGCGCGACCAGAATCCAAGTAGGTTCAAACCGATCGCCGCCCACCAGGAATCTCGGTCGGAGACGCTCCACCCTTTGTCCCAAGTGCCAATTAACACAAGCCGCTCGACCTTCTTCGACCAGTCGCGCGGAACGCCGGGGATGTCGTCGCGATCGTTGCCGGCGAAATCCGGCGAACGCGACGCGCCATGCAGAAAAACGCGGCGTAGCAATACGCCGCCCATGCTGTGGCCGACAAAAACGATTCGCGAATAGCCCCCGCGCGTCCTCCATAAATGATCCAGATCGTCCGCGATCATTTGAACGATCGCGGCGGCGCCCGTGCCGTCGCGCCATTTGAAATAAGGCATCGTTGGCGCGTAAATGTCGACGCCGCCGTTTGCGAAGGCGTCTTTCGCCAAATCGATGGCGTCGGACATGCTGTCGCGAGTCGCGCCGGTTGGTAGTTGAATCTGACCGGACGACAGTCCTAGTCCATGGACGATGACAGCAAGCGTCTCGCCGCGCGCGTTCTCACTCCAGGGTTCAAAACCTTCCCATTGGGATGGAAGACGCAGCTCCGCCGATGAGTCCATGAAATCGCCCTTCAAAAAATAATTCGCGCGGCTGAAAGCCGCGCGCCGCAATTGTTCAGTTGTAGACGACGAGACCGCGCCGCGTCAACGCGTCCAACGCGCTTCGCTCACGCGATCATCACCCGCGCGGCGCCCTTTTCGTCGCCCAAAAGCTCGAGAACCTTGGCGACGATCGCCTGGCTGTCGAGCATCGCCCTGGCGATCATCAGCTCGTGCTTGTCGTGGTCGATATAGGCGTCGGGCAGGGTCATGCTGCGGAACTTGAATGCGCCGCGCGCGCCGTCCAGCAGCCCGTCTTCGGCGAGCGCCTGGAAGACCTGCGCGCCAAAGCCGCCGATCGCGCCTTCCTCGATGGCGATGAGCGCCTCGTGGCTGGCGGCGAGCCGGCGCAGCAAATCCCGGTCGATCGGCTTGGCGAAGCGGGCGTCGGCGACCGTCGTCGAGACCCCGTAATTTTCGAGTTCCGCCGCCGCCTTCAGAGAATCGGCGAGTCGCGTGCCGAGCGACAGGATCGCGACCCTCGAGCCTTCGCGCAGGACACGTCCCTTGCCGATTTCGAGAATGTCGCCGCGCTCCGGCAATTCGACGCCCAACCCCTCGCCGCGCGGATAGCGGAAGGCGATCGGCCCGTCGTCATAGGCCGAAGCCGTGGCCACCATATGCATCAGCTCGCCCTCGTCCGAGGGCGCCATGACGACGAAGCCCGGCAGGCAGCCGAGATAGGCGAGATCGAAGGCGCCGGCGTGGGTCGGTCCGTCGGCGCCGACAAGGCCGGCGCGGTCCATGGCGAAGCGCACCGGCAGATTCTGGATCGCCACGTCATGGACGACCTGATCATAGCCGCGCTGCAGGAAGGTCGAATAGAGCGTGCAGAACGGCTTGTAGCCTTCGCAAGCGAGGCCGGCCGCGAAGGTGACGGCGTGCTGTTCGGCGATCGCCACGTCGAAGGTGCGGTGGGGAAAGGCCCTGCCGAAAATATCGAGGCCCGTGCCCGACGGCATCGCCGCGGTGATCGCGACGATCTTGTCGTCATGTTCCGCTTCGGCGATCAGCGCCTTGGCGAACACATTCGTATAGGTCGGGGCGTTGGCCTTGGGCTTGATCTGAATGCCGGTCGCCACGTCGAATTTGTTGACGGCGTGGCATTTGTCGGCCGATTCCTCCGCCGGCCCGAAGCCCTTGCCCTTCTGGGTGACGACATGGACGAGGACCGGGCCGTCGTCCTTGTCGCGCACATTCTTGAGGACGGGCAGCAGATGGTCGAGATTATGCCCGTCGATCGGCCCGACATAATAGAAGCCGAGCTCCTCGAACATTGTGCCGCCGGTGATGAAGCTGCGCGAGAACTCCTCGGCCTTGCGCGCCTTGTCGTAGATAAAGCGCGGCAAATGGCTGGCGAGCTGTTTGGCCGCCTCCCGGATCGAGCGATAGGCGCCGCCGGAAACGAGGCGGGCGAGATAGGCGGACATGGCGCCCGTCGGCGGGGCGATCGACATGTCATTGTCGTTGAGGATGACGATCAGGCGGGAATGCAGCGCCCCGGCGTTGTTCAGGGCCTCATAGGCCATGCCGGCGGACATCGAACTGTCGCCGATCACCGCCACGACGTGATTGTCGCCGCCGGCGAGATCGCGCGCCACGGCCATGCCGAGCCCGGCCGAAATTGACGTCGAGGAATGGCCGGCGCCAAAGGCGTCATATTCGCTTTCAGCCCGCTTGGTGAAGCCGGACAGCCCGCCGCCCATGCGCAGCGTGCGGATGCGGTCGCGCCGGCCGGTGAGGATTTTGTGCGGATAGGTCTGGTGGCCGACGTCCCAGATGACCTTGTCGCGCGGCGTGTCGAAAACATAGTGCAAAGCGACCGTCAGCTCGACGACGCCGAGACCCGCTCCGAGATGGCCGCCGGTGACCGAGACGGCGTCGATCGTCTCGTGGCGTAATTCGTCCGCGACCTGCTTCAGCTCATTGGGACGGAGCTTGCGCAAATCTTCGGGGGTGGCGATCCGGTCGAGGAGGGGGGTCTTGGATGTCGTCAACGGCTCTACTCTGCTCGGTCATCAACAAGCGCCAGAAATCCGAGCTTTACCTGTTAAAAAGCACCCCAGCAAACGCCCCGAGGCGTTCAATGCGATTCAGTCGAAGACTGTTGCTAAGATGCAACGGCGGGCGCCGGTCAGAAGGGAAAGTCTCCAAAATTGGATTGGTAGGCCGGCTCCTGATACGCGGGACGGTAGACGGGACGCGGCTGGCGCGCCTCGCGCGGGCGCCCGGCCTCTTCGCGGGCGATCGCCCCGCCGCCGCCGCCGGCGCCGGTGATTTCGATCGTCGCGCCATGTTTTTCGACCCAATCGAACAACTGGCGCGCGTTGGGAACCGCGAGCCGCACGCAGCCATGGGAGAGCGGACGGCCCAGACCGCGCTCATAACTGCCGTGGATGGCGAGGCCGCGCGGCGAAAAGAAGATCGAGTAGGGCATCGGCGCCTGATCATATTCGTCGGAATGATGGTCGGCCTCCATGCGCATGACGCCGTAATGTCCCGTGGGCGTTTCATAACCCCGGCGGCCGCTTGAGATTTTCCAGGTCACGGTCTCGCCCTGCGGGGTGACCGCCTCGAGCCTTTGCGCCGCAAGGTCGATTCGGATGCGCACCGCGGCGCCCGCGGGGGCGGCCATCAGCAATAGCGCTGCGGCGAGGATGGCGAATAAACGCAGAACGCTGGCCATGCCCGACCTAAACACGGCGCCGCCCAATCGTAAAGACGCGCCGGTGGACGACCCGGATTTTCGAGCTTTTTCGGTTAACGGGGCGCGGACTGAGCGAAGCGCTCCGCCGACACGCTCAGCCGCTTTGTGGCGCGCTCCTCGATCCCGAAACGGCAAGGATTCGACGAGGGTTGGACAAGGGTTCGATTGACGACTCCTTAAGCATGTCATGAGGATGCCGGCTGACCGGCGCGGAGGTCGCCGGGGCCGAATCGATCGCAAACAGCGCCATTCTCGCGCGAAGGCGCAGCTCGGCCGTCGCGCCGGCGCCCTCGCCTTTTTTCGTTCCATCGCTATAGTGCGCCGGCATTCCTTTGGGACGAATCGCCGTGACGCCTCGATCGCCGCTCCTCACCCGCCGCCTCGATCACGCTGCATTTGGGTGGAATCGCCCAAATGCAGATAACGTGATCGATTCAATAATTTTAGAGCGCGCTTTACGCGAAAAACCGGTTCCCACTTTTTCGCAGCGCGCTCTAGCGGCGACTCTCGCGCTGGCGCTCGTCGCCGCGAGCCTTGGCGCATGCGGCCGGCGCGGCCCGTTGGAGCTTCCGCCCGAGACCCAGGCGCGCGGCGCCTATCTTCGAGCGCAGACCCAGGCCGCGCAGGCCAAGGCGGCGGCGCGCGGCGCTCCGCCACCGGAGAACGCCCCGGCGCCGCCAATCCCCGGCACTGTCGGCAATCGACCGCCGGATCAATATCCCTTCCCGCTCGATCCGCTGCTTTAGGCCGATGCATCTTTTCGCCTACCGCAACGGCGCGCTCCACGCCGAGGAGATCGGCGTGCATAAGCTCGCCGAAGAGGTGGGCACGCCCTTCTACTGCTATTCGGCGGCGACGATCCGCCGTCACTATCGGGTGTTCACGCAAGCCTTCGCGGGTCTCGACGCGCTCGTCTGCTATGCGGTGAAGGCTAATTCAAATCAGGCCGTGCTGCGCCTTCTCGCAAAGGAAGGCGCCGGCATGGACGTGGTCTCCGGCGGCGAACTGGCGCGGGCGCTGGCCGCCGGCGTGGCGCCGGAAAAAATCACTTTTTCCGGCGTCGGAAAGACTGAAGAGGAGATTGCGGCGGCGCTTCGCGCTGGCATCTTCTGTTTCAACGTCGAGTCTGAGCCGGAGCTCGAAGCCCTGTCGCAGGCGGCGGTCGCTCTGGGTCGCCCCGCGCGCGTGTCGCTGCGCGTCAATCCGGACGTCGACGCGCGCACCCATAAGAAGATTTCCACCGGCCGCGCCGAAAACAAATTCGGCGTGCCGCTGTCGCGCGCGCGCGAGGTTTACGCCTTCGCCTCAAAGCTCAAGGGAATCGAAATCGCCGGCGCCGACATGCATATCGGCTCCCAGCTCACCGATCTCGCGCCCTTCGACGAAGCCTTTTCGCTGCTCGCCGAACTCGTGCGCGACCTGCGCGCCGACGGCCATGCGATTTCCCATGTCGACCTCGGCGGCGGCTTAGGAATCCCTTATCACGAGGGCGACGATCCGCAGTCCTACCATCCCGAGGAATACGCGAAGATCGTGCGCAAGCATTTCGGCGAACTCGGCTGCAGGCTGGCGCTGGAGCCGGGACGGCTCATCGTCGGCAACGCCGGCGTGCTCGTCACGCGCGTCATCTATGTGAAGCATGGCGACGCCAAGACCTTCGTGATCGTCGACGCCGGCATGAACGATCTTGTCCGACCGACGCTCTACGACGCCTGGCATGACATCATCCCCGTGCGCGAGAACGCGGATCGGCAAAGGATCGTCGCCGACGTCGTCGGGCCGGTCTGCGAGACCGGCGACTATCTCGCGCACGGACGCGAGATGATCGAGCCCCGCGCCGGCGAGTTGCTCTGCGTGCTCACCGCCGGCGCCTATGGCGCGGTGCAGTCCGGCACATACAACACGCGCCCGCTGGTTCCGGAAGTCTTGGTCGACGGCGCCCGTCACGCCGTCATCCGCCAGCGCCAGAGCGTCGAGGAGATCATCGCGATGGACAGCGTTCCCGATTGGATCGGGTGAACCGATCGTCACGGATTGTATGTCGCCTCGTACTGCGGCACTTTGAGCGACGTTGTCGCCAGGCCGGCGCAACTTGCATATTCACGTAAAGGGAGGATGAGCGATGTTGTTTGCGATCCATTATGAGATGACGCCCGAACATCGCGACGAAGTTCTCAAGCGGTTTCAGAAATTCGGCGACGCCAATCCGAAGGGGATGAAAGTGATCGGAAATTGGCTTTCCGTCACCCTGCTCGAGGGTTGGAGCATCGTCGAAGCCAATGACGCAACCGATCTCGGCGCGCTCTTCCATTCCTGGACCGACCTCAACGTCAACCACATCACGCCAGTCTTCGACGAAGACGCGGCGCACAGCTTCCTCGCGGCCAAAAAGAAATAAATCCGCCGCTTAATAAGCCAATTCTCCGTGCGCGCGGCGATACTCCCGATACCAGTCGACAAGCGCCGCGACGCCTTCATCGATCGACGTATGCGGGCGATAGCCGGTCAGCCGCTCCAAGAGATCGGCGCTGGCGAAAGTGCGCGGCACGTCGCCCGGCTGCATGTCGAGATAGTTGCGCTTGGCCTTCTTGCCGAGCGCTTTTTCAATCGTCTCGATAAAGTCGAGAAGCTTCACCGGCGCGCCGCGGCCGATATTGACGATGCGAAACGGCGCGACCGGCGAAACGCTGTCGTCGCCCGAATCGCGCTCGGGAACGCAATCGATCAGGCGCACAACGGCTTCGACGAGATCCGCGACATAGGTGAAATCGCGCGACATGTCGCCGTGATTATAGATGTCGATGACGCGGTCGTTTTCGATCGCGTCGACGAATTTCAACGGCGCCATGTCGGGACGGCCCCATGGTCCGTAAACGGTGAAGAAGCGAAACATCGTCGTCGGGATCGACCACAGATGCGCGTAGGAATGCGCCATCGCTTCGCCGGCCTTCTTCGTCGCGGCGTAAAGGGTGAGGGGGAAATCCGTCCGATCGCTCTCGTGGAACGGCACGGTGGGGCTCGCGCCATAGACCGAGCTTGTCGAGGCCCATAAGAAATGACGCGGCTTCAAGAGCCGCGCGATTTCCATAATGTTGAAGGCGCCGACGAGATTGGCGTCGACATAGGCGCGCGGATTTTGCAGCGAGTAGCGCACCCCCGCCTGCGCAGCGAGATGGATGATGACGTCGGGCGCCGCCTGTTCGGCGGCGCGGGTCAACGCCTCCATGTCCTCGAGCATGGCGATCGTGTCGCGATAGCCATTGGTGCGCAGCAGAATGGCGCGCCGCGCCTCTTTGAGACTGGGATCGTAATAGGGCGTCATGCCGTCGTAGCCGTCGACGAGATGCCCGTCCTCGAGCAGACGCCTGGCCAGATGAAAGCCGATGAAGCCGGCCGCGCCGGTCACGAAGACGCGCATGAGCCCGCCATATTCCCGCGAAATGAAAGCTTCGCCGTCATGGGCGAAGGCGGCCGGCCTGTCAACGCGCCGCGAGGGCCTGGGTTTTCAGCCCCGCAAGCCATATGTTGGCGCGTAAGGTGACGCGCATGGAATAACTGAATCGGTCGCTGGAGTTTTGGCGAGCCTGGAGGCTCGCGGTCCAAGGCGCATCCTGGATCGCGAGCCTCCAGGCTCGCATGATTGCCAACAAGCCGGAGTTGGCCGACTAAGGAGAATCCGCCATGGTCGATGCGGCCGGCGCGACCACGCCGCGCGCGATTCACCCGCTCTTCGTCCGGGTGACGCATTGGGTGAACGCCTTCGCGATTTTCGTCATGGTGCTGAGCGGCTGGCGCATCTACAATGCCTCGCCGCTGTTTGGCTTCGAATTTCCTCCCGGGTTCACGCTCGGCGGCTGGCTCGCGGGGGCGCTCGCCTGGCATTTCGCCGGCATGTGGCTGCTGGCGCTCAATGGCGCCGCCTATCTCGCCTACGGCATTGTTTCAGGTCACTTCAAAAGGAAGTTTTTGCCAATTTCGTTGAGCCGAGCGCTCGACGATGTCACCCTGGCCAGCCAAGGTCGTCTCGCCCATGCGCCCGGCCGCTACAACGCCGCTCAGCGTCTGCTCTATGTCGGCGTCATTCTCGCCGTGATCGTCGCCATTCTCTCGGGTCTCGCCATCTGGAAGCCTGTGCAGCTTCACGGGCTGACGGCTGTGATGGGCGGCTATGAGGCGGCGCGGCTTGTGCATTTCTTCGCCATGGCCGCGATCGTCGCCTTCCTTGTCGTCCATATCGGCCTCGCCGTCACGGTCAAGGGCGTGCTCGCGCCGATGTTCGCCGGCCGCGCGGAGGCGCCGCGATGAAGCGGTCTGGTCTTTCCACGTTTCGACCGCAGATCGCGCGGCTCGAACGCCGGCTCTTTCTCAAGCAGGGCCTGTCGCTGGGCGCGCTGTCGCTGCTCTCCGGCTGCACCTTGAAGGACGACGACGCCGTCGATCGGCTGCTTTTCGCCATGTCGCGCTTCAACGACAAAATGCAGGCGGCGCTTTTCGACCCGGCAAAACTCGCGCCGACCTATACTGAAGCGGAGATCGCGACGCCCTTCCCCTTCAACGCCTATTATGAAGAAAAGGATGTTCCTCGGATCGACAGCGAGACCTACCGGCTGCGGCTCTCGGGCCTGATCGCCGACAAGCGGCCCTGGAGCTTAAGCGAATTGCGCGCGCTGCCGCAGGCGAGCCAGATCACCCGGCTCGTCTGCGTCGAGGGCTGGAGCGCCATCGGTAAATGGCGCGGCGTCCTCTTCCGCGATTTTCTGGAAAGAATCGGCGCCGATCTTACGGCGCGCTATGTCGGCTTCAGATGCGCCGACAAATATTATTCCAGCATCGACATGCCGAGCGCGCTGCATCCTCAGACTCTGCTCGCGCTCGACTTTACGGACGCCAAATATGGCGATCCGCTGCGCCTGCGAATCCCGACGAAACTCGGATTCAAGAATCCCAAATTCATTCATGAAATCTTCGTGGCGAACGACTATCCTGGCGGCTACTGGGAGGACAAAGGCTACAACTGGTTCAGCGGCTCTTGACCTGGGCGCCTCGCCCGAAAACTAAGTCTCGACTCTTGCCCGCCACTATATATGACTGTCGATCACGCCCCGGCAGGTCGATGAGTCGGCGCCAAGACTCACAGCGAGGATATATGACCAATCGTCGGCCCTGCGTTAACGGCATTCTCGCAGCGGTCCTGTCGGCGAGCATCGTCCCTATTCACGGCGCGCTCGCGCAAGAGAAGTCTCCAACCGCTCAGCGCCCGGTCGTGAAGCTTCCTGCCACCTTGCCGGTGAAGATTGAATCCTCTCCCGGCGAAGCGATCAAGCCCGAGGAAACGGAAGCCGACGACGACGAATAATCGGCTGAGAATTTTTTTTGAGATTTCATTAACGATTTCAGCGAACTTCGCCTGATCGCGCGAATTGCGTCATGAAATCACCGCAGCGCAGGCGTGGCGGCGACCTAACTTCATCACCGTTGACCCGCCTGATGTCTGCGGGGTGGGCCGGTTGATTCGGCGGGGGCTCTCACTTTGAGGGGACCATCAAGCGATGAATCAGCGACCCTGCGCGAACGGCATATTGGCTGCGGTGTTGTCGGCGAGCTTCCTTCCCATTCACGGCGCGCTCGCCAAAGAACAAAGGTCTGCGACTGCTTCCGGCGCCGCGAAAAATGGCGCGAAGAAGCCGCCTAAGTCGCCAGCGCCAACGCACGGCGCCAACGCGCCGTCCCCGGACGGCGACGCGGCGGCGGGCGACAAGCCATAGCGGGCGGCGGCGCCCCACCGCTGCCCTAATAATCGACAGCGACGAGATAGAGACCGTGCGGCGGCGCGACCTGTCCGCAGCGCGCACGGTCTTTCGCGTGAAGCGCCAGCGCCACATCCTCGACGCGCCACTTGCCGCCGCCAACATGCTCCAGCGACCCGACCATCGAGCGCACCTGATGATGCAGGAAGGAGCGCGCGGAAGCGACGATCTCGATGCGCGCGCCGTCGCGGCGCACGTCGAGACGCTCCAGCGTGCGCAGCGGCGAATTCGCCTGGCATTCGGCGGCGCGAAAGGTCGTGAAATCGTGGCGGCCGACAAGCGACTGCGCCGCGTCATGCATCGCCTGCGCATCGAGCGGACGCTTGACGTGCCAGGCGCGGCCAAGGCCGAGCGCCAGCGGCGCGCGGCGATTGTCGATGACATAGAGATAGTGCCGGCGGATCGCCGAAAAGCGCGCCTCGAAATCGTCGGCGACCCTGCGCGCCTCAAGCACCGCGATCGGATCGGGCTTCAGATACGCATTGATGGCGTCGCGCAGCCGGTCGGCGCGCCAGTCGCGTGCGAGATCGATATGCGCCACTTGCCCGAGCGCATGCACGCCGGCGTCGGTGCGGCCCGCCCCATGCACGACGGCGCGCGCGCCGCCATTGATTGCAGCCACGGCCTCTTCGAGGCGTTGCTGAACGGAAACGCCATTCGCCTGCCGCTGCCAGCCGACGAAAGGCGCGCCGTCATATTCGATGGTCAACGCGAAGCGTGGCATGTCAGGCGAGCGACATGCCGCGCGTCAGCTTGCGGCCGCGCGCAAATTCTTCGAAATCCATCTCGCCCTTGCCGGCGCGCTGCACGCGCAGGAGCCTCAACGCGCCCGCGCCGCAGGCGATGAGGCCGTCGTCGTCGAGGGCGGCGCCCGGCTGTCCCGCTCCCTCTTCGACGCGCGCGCGCAAAACTTTCACGCGCTCCATGCCATGGCCGAGGTCGGCCTCGAAAAACGCGCCCGGAAAGGGCGAGAGGCCGCGCACGAGATTATGCAGCTCCAGCGCCGGGCGGCGCCAGTCGATCCGCGCCTCGCCCTTTTCGATCTTTTGCGCATAGCAGGCGCCGTCTTCGGACTGCGACGTGAAGCGCAGTTCGCCTTTCGCCAGCAGATCGAGGACGTCTGCCATCAGCGGCGCGCCGAGTTCGGCGAGACGGTCGTGCAATTCGCCCGCCGTCATCTCGGCGCCGATCGGGGTCTTCGCGGTCAGGGCGACAGGGCCGGTGTCGAGACCGGCCTCCATCTTCATCACCATGACGCCGCTCTCGGCGTCGCCCGCCATGATGGCGCGCTGGATCGGCGCGGCGCCGCGCCAGCGGGGGAGCAGCGAGCCATGGAGATTGAGGCAGCCATATCGCGGCGCGTCGAGAATCGGCTGGGGCAGCAGCAGGCCATAGGCGGCGACGACCGCGACATCGGCATTGAGCGCGGCGAATTCCGCCTGCGCCTCGGCGCTTTTGAGGCTATTCGGCGTGCGGACGGGAAGGCCGAGGTTCTCCGCCAGAAGGTGCACGGCGGATTTTTTCTCGGCCATTCCGCGTCCGGCGGGACGCGGCGGCTGGGTATAGACCGCCGCGACCTCATGGCCCCGCCCGACGATTTCCGTCAGCAGACGGGCCGCGAATTCCGGCGTGCCCATGAAGACGACGCGCATGCCATCGCGCAATCGTCAGGCCTCGGCCTGTTCCGACTGGCGCTCCGT
>JAKFXD010000149.1 GCA_021731565.1 Methylocystis sp.
TATTCGCAAGCCGGTTGGAGGGGTATTCGACCCGGGCCTGCGCTTGGGCCGCTCGGGCGGCGCCCGCGGAAGGCGTCGCCGCGGCGGCGCCGACTGCGGCGACGCTTTCAAGAAACCTGCGGCGACCGAGGCCGAATGATGTGTTGTGTCTCTTCATGCGCTTTTCGTTTGTGTAGACCGCGACCGATCATTTGTACATGTCACGTCAGACAGCGCGCTCAGTGCAAGCCTAGCAAGGCTGGAGTCGCGAACGGCCTGCAATCAACCGGCGATGGTCATCGCTCAGGCGTCCGTTTTGTGGCCATGGCTTGCGCCTTCGAGTTCGCCGATTTCACGCAAACGATCCCTGAGCGCCAATTTATCGAGTCGCTTGATCGGCGTTGCGAGCAGGTAAGAAATCCGGAGCCTGAGGTAGCGGAATGCATCATTGAACGCCTTTAATTTTTCGATCTCTGTTCCCTCAACAGCCGCCGGATCCTCGACGCCCCAATGGGCGGTCATCGGCTGACCGGGCCAGATCGGACAGGCTTCGCCCGCGGCGTTGTCACAGACGGTGAAAACGAAATCCATTTTCGGCGCGTCAGGGCCAGCGAATTCCTCCCAATTCTTCGAGCGGAAACCTTCTGTCGGATAGCCATATTCCTCGAGCGTTTTGATCGCGTAAGGATTGACCAGGCCTTTTGGGTGGCTGCCCGCCGAGAATGCATTGAAACGGCCAGCGCCATCCCGGCGGAGGATGCTTTCCGCAATGATCGATCGCGCCGTGTTGCCGGTGCAGAGAAAGAGGACGTTGTAAACCTGGTCAGTCATTGGCTGGCTCCCGCTTCAGAACAACACGCGGCTTCAATCACAGGCGCTGGCTTCGCGCCGCAGCAGGCGGAGGACTCCCCCTTAGCGGCGCTCGCGCGAAATCCCGCAAGCGCGACGTCGTCGCCGTAAATCGTGCTTTCGCCGGTGGTCAGGAAGGACTCCCACAAAAGCCCTTGCGGGTCGGAGGTCCACGCCTTCTCGGACTTTGCGTAGCAGCAGGTCGTGGCGCCTTCTTCCAGCACGGGCCGTTCGACCTGTTGCAGGCGCTGATAGACTTCTTTCAGCTCTTCGGGCGTCTCGACCTCGATCCCGAGATGATCGACCCCCGCCTCTCCCCCGCGCGCCGATATGGCGAAGTTCACGCGCGGATCGTCGAGCATCCATTTCGCGTATTCGGGTTTAGCGACGGTCGGCTCCGACCCGAAAAGCGCGCTGTAAAACCGGATGGACCCCGCAAGGTCTTCAACGGATACGTGCACGTGCAGACGTTTCATGACGTTCCTCTGGCTGACAAGTTGAAGGAGCGGCGGCTTCGCAAGAGGCGGTTGCCCCTTGGCAGCAATTCTCGGTCATGTAGGCGAGCAGCGCGTTCATGACCGGATAGGCCGCCGAGTAGATCAGCGATCGGCTTTCGCGCCGGAAGGTCACAAGGTCCGCGTGTTTGAGCTGGCTCAGGTGGAAAGACAGCGTCGCCGGCGGTAGCGCGAGCCGCTCGCCGATTTGCCCCGCGGCGAGCCCGTCGGGTCCGGCCTGCATAAGCAGGCGGAATATATCCAGCCGCGTCTCGTGACCGAGCGCGACAAGGGCGGCGATGGCTTCTTGTTTTTCCATATTTCTAATATGATGGAAATATAAGTGACGTCAAGCCCACAGAGCTGTGCAAAAATTACAAAGCGGACATCGCAGCAAGCCCTGATTCGTCTGGCCGCTTCTGAGCCGCGATGGACCATCCAGGCGAAACTTCAGGATTTGTCTTGAACGATCGTTCAAGACTCGCTATAAGGAGATCGTGCGCGGAGACGCTTCATGCCGTGGGAAAGGCAATTCGACAAGCAGGCGGCGCTCGACCAGGCGCTCAAGGCATTCTGGTCGCGCGGCTATGAGGCGACGTCGATGCAGGATCTGGTCGACTGCATGGGCGTCAATCGAGGCAGCATCTATGCGACATACGGCGACAAGCGGGCGCTGTTCCTGTCTGCGCTCAAAATGTACGACGAGAGGCGCCGCAAAATGCTCGCCGAGTTCGAGACCCGCTATTCGCCGCGGGACGCCATTCGAGAAGTCTTTGTCGCATTCACGCGTGAAATATCGGGAGACGACGGCAACCGTGGCTGCTTTCTCACCAACACAGCCCTGGAGCTCGCCGCTCATGATCCGGAAATTCGGAAGTTCGTTGCCGACGCCCAAGCGGACGTGGAGGCGTTCTTCGCCAAAATGATCAGGAAAGCCGAGGCTCAGGGTGGGATTTCCGCCCATGTCAACTCGGGCGACGTCGCGCGTGGGCTGCTTGCCTCCTTGCTTGGCGTGCTGGTGCTGATCCGTAGCCGGCCCGATGCGGCGCTGCTCGATGCGATCGTTGACGATGCTTTGAGTCGGCTCAACTGATCGAATTTTTTGTTCTGTGTGGAACGTTCGTTCCACATGCGGTTCTTGCCACGGCTAACCGAAAAGGAGGTAGCGCATGCCACTTGTACAAATCACCGGAATCGGCGGCTATTTGAGCCTAGAACAAAAGAAGGAGCTGATCGCGCGCGTAACCGACGCGATCCTGTCCGTCGAGGGCGAGGGCCTTCGCGACGTGACATGGGTCACGATCGAAGACGTCCAACCAGGCGCGTGGGGCATCGGCGGCAAACCGGTCACAGCTGACGATCTGCGTCGTCTCGCCGAACGATAACAAGGGAAATCAATCATGACCTACAAGATCAGAGACCTCGCATTGCTGACGATCGATAGCGCGGCGGGCAAGGCCCGGACGCTGCTCGAAAGGGCTAAGAAGAAGCTCGGCTTCGTGCCCAATATGTATGGCGCGATGGCCAATGAACCGGCGTTGTTCGAGACCTATGACAGCGGCTACGACGCATTTCGCGCGGAATGCGGGTTCACGCCCGTCGAGCAGGAGGTGATTTTCCTTGTCGTCAGCCGCGAGAACGGCTGCGATTATTGCATGGCCGCGCATAGTTTCCTCGCCGACGTGATGGCGAAGGCGCCGACCGAGACCACCGACGCGATCCGTGACGGTCGCCCGATCAAGGATTCAAAGATCGCCGCGCTCGCCGCCTTCGCGTCAGTCATGGTCGACTCGCGCGGGCGGCCGACCGAAGCAGACGTGGCGGCCTTTAAGGCTGCGGGCTTCTCGGAGAGGAACATTCTCGGCGTCATTCTCGCAATCAGCGTCAAGACGCTCAGCAATTACACGAACCATATCTTTGATACGCCCGTGGACGCCGCCTTCGCGGGGCGAATCTGGAAGGCCGCCGCCTGACATTGAATGCAGCCGCGTCTCGCGGAAAGGCGAGGCGCGGCCAGCGACGAGCGCATGGGCTCGACAATCGGGATTCGAAACGACATCCGCTCCGGACGCTCAACCGTGCATTCCCACATGGGGGACGGCGACGAACCGCGTGAGCGTGACATTCGGAACGGCGATTCCGATTTCAAATCTCGTCAAAATTCATTTGATCCGAACGGCGCGCTGACTTCATCAACGAATTGGCCTAACCAACGGGTGCTGATCGAGCGCGAATGCGCTGCAGGGCGCGCATGCGCATCGAGCGTGACTTCGGTCGCCTCGCAGGGTTCAAGCGCGTCGCGCGACATTGCGAGGAAATCGCCAGAAGCTCCGATCGATCGTTGGTTTCGTCGTCGAGCCCGCTTGAACAGATTCGCCCGCACAGCGAGATCGCCACCGGCGGCGATTGTGGGGGACAGGTCATCTGAACGCGCCCAGGGAATTTCCGTCCTGCGCGGCCGTGTTTGCAGTCGAGAGATTCGCCATGTTAACTATTCGACTCTGCTGATTGCAGCGAACTGGAACGCTGGTCGGATCTGCAGCCTTCGTCGTGGCGAGGAATTTGGATTTGCGATCTCAGGATCATGTCACTGGAGTGGTCGACGCGATTTTCGACGACGAAATCGTCGGCTGGATTGTGAATCACGACCGCTCCAAAGTTCTGGAGTCCGTTTTTGTCGAGACAGACCTCGGTCAACAGCTTGAGTTCAAGGCAATCATTTTTCGTCAGGATATCGCCAAGAAGTTCAACCGGAATGAAAAATTCGGCTTCGCTATTCCCTTATCCGCGCTGCAGATAGAGAAGCGCGCGCGTCTGACCGATCGCTATGGAAACCTGCTCATCGGCGGCGACATCGCGATCGTGGCGCAGCCGCGGCGCCGAACGCACGAGCATTGCGCCGCGTTCCTTCATATCCAAAAGACCGCCGGAACGGCGCTCACGACCGCATTAAGAGCGTCCTTGCCCAGGAGTTCTGTCTGCCTGTTCTATCCGGACACCGCCATCGGTCTCGACTGGAAGGAATTGAACACTCTGCCGGAGCATCAATGCAAGGCGTTCCAGCTTCTCATCGGGCATTATTTTTTCGGCCTCGATCAGTTTCTCCAACAGCCGACGCAATATTATTCGTTCTTGCGAGAGCCGCTCGCGAGGGTCAAATCGCATTATTGGCATTACCGAACCAATAATATCGATACGTTGAACGTCAATGGAGAGCAGGTTCCGCTGCATGTCGTCGTCAATGAGGGCCTTGGCGACGAATTCGACAATCTGCAGACGCGCATGATCTCGGGCGCCGGCAGCGTTCGCCATGGATCGATGTCCGATCTCATTCTGGAAATGGCCCTTCAGAATATCGATAGCAGCTTCGATTTCATTGGACTGACGGAAAAGCTCGACAGCCATGCGATGCAATTGCTCAAGCGCCTCGGGCTCGAACCTGCCGCGATCGCACGAGAAAATGTGACCAATCGCCGATTGATGGACGAGAATGACGAATTCTATCGGCTGATCGACTGGCAAATAGTGGCCGAGCGTCATCGCTACGACATGGAGCTTTATCGGTTGCTGTCCGAGCGCCCGTTCGAGGAGCGGGCGCGTGAGCGTCGAACGCCAGGCCAGTCGCTGACGCGGAGGGTGATGCAGCAGGGCTTTATCGACCAATGCTCGCAATATCATGTTGTGGGCTGGGCGATGGAACAAGGCGTTCCGGCAATGCTGGATATTTTCGTCAACGATCGCAAGGTAGGTCAGCTTAAATGCGATCTGCGCCGTCCTGAGCTGACACAGTATAATATTCCCGAGGGGGCAGGTTTTTTCTTCCGGTTTCCTTCGCCGCTGGCCGCGGCCGACGCAGTGTCGGTGCGGTTCCAGGACGCAGCGCATCTTAAGAATTCGCCGACGCATCCCGAGGCGATCGCGGCGAGCCTGGGACGGCATGGGTTCGTGGATGTGTGCATGCAAACCCACATATTCGGATGGGCGGTCGAATACGATGAGCCAGCCACTCTCGAGATTTTTGTCAACGACCGCAAAGTCGCTCAGATCGAGTGCGATTTGCCCCGCCCGGAGTTGACACAGTTTAATCTTCCCGAGCGATCAGGTTTTTTCTTCCCGTTTCCTGCTCCGCTGGCTGCGACCGACGAAGTGTCGGTGCGGTTCCGCGATGGAAAACAGCTTGAGAAATCTCCGACGCGCCCGCAAGGCCACACGGATGAAACTCGGCATTGGAGCTTGGATGCCGCGGCGCCCGAAGGGGCGCCTTTGTGATGCAGGCTTGCCGGGATGGGCGTGACGGAGGTCGGGCGTCGCCCGACTGGGATCACGCGCCTATGCTAAATCAACCATGGAGCACGTTTCGCGTCTCAAGTTCCTGAATGATCCTGTCCGCGATCTCTTCCGGCCGCTCATTCATGAAGCGGATATGCAGTTCGGGCGAGGCAGGAATCTCATATGTCTGATCGACGCCGGTGAAATTCTTGATCTCCCCCGCCAGCGCCTTTTTATAGAGGCCTTTCGGGTCGCGCGAGATGCAGACGTCAAGCGGCGTATCGAGGAAAATTTCGATAAATTCGCCCTCCTCGACAAGCGAGCGGGCCATTTGGCGCTCGGCCCGGAAGGGCGAAATGAACGCGCACAGCACGATGAGCCCCGCGTCCACCATCAATTTGGCGACCTCGCCGATACGGCGGATGTTCTCGACGCGGTCGACGTCGGTGAAACCCAAATCCCTGTTCAGGCCATGGCGAATATTGTCGCCGTCGAGCATGGCGGTATGCGCGTGACGCTCTAACAGTTTCATTTCGACAAGATTGGCGATCGTCGACTTGCCGGCGCCCGAGAGTCCCGTAAACCACAGAACGGCTGGCTGTTGATGCTTGATGTGGGAACGCGCCGCCTTTGAGACCAATTGCTGCTGCAGATAGATATTCTTCGCCCGGCGCAGCGGAAAGGCGATCAAGCCCGCGCCGGCCGTCGCATTGGTGAACCGATCGATCAGAATGAACCCGCCCGTCGCCCGGTTGGCGTCGTAGGCGTCCACCGCAACGGATGAACCGAGCGCGATGTTGCAAAACCCGATTTCGTTGAGGCTCAGCGTCTTGGTCGCGATATGGGCGTTCGTATCGACGTCCAGCTTGTATTTGATCTCCGTCACGCTTCCGGCGAGGGAGCGGCCATTGATCTTCATGAAGTAAGAGCGCCCCGGCAACAGCTTCTCGTCGCTCATCCAAATGATATGCGCCGCGAACTGATCGGCCACCTCGGGACGCTGCTTGGGGTGGCAGAGCACATCGCCGCGCGAAATGTCGATCTCGTCGGCGAGCGTCAGGACGATCGACTCGAACGCCGCGGCGCCTGTCGGATCATCGTCCATCGCGACGATGCGCTCAACCCGAGATGTGCGGCCCGAAGCCGCGACAACGATTTCATCGCCGACATTCAGCCGACCGGAGACAAGCATTCCCGCGTAACCGCGAAAGTCGCGATGCAGGCGATTGACCCATTGTACGGGAAACCGCATCGGCTGTTCAGAGACGGCGTTTTCGACATCGATCGTTTCGAGATAGGCAAGGAGATGCGGCCCCGAATACCACGGCATATTGTCCGATCGCGAAATGACATTGTCGCCATGGCGCGCCGAAATCGGAATGGCGGCGACCGAGTCGAAATGAAGTTTTTCCGCAGCTTGGGCGAAATCCGCAACGATCCGGTCGAAGGCCTCCCGACCATAGTCGACCAGATCCATCTTGTTGATCGCCAGCACGACATGGCGAATGCCGAGCAAGGACGCGATGGCGGCGTGGCGACGCGTTTGCGTTAGAAGCCCTTTTCGCGCGTCGACCAGCAGAATAGCGAGGTCGGCGTTCGAGGCGCCCGTCGCCATGTTGCGCGTATATTGTTCGTGGCCGGGCGAGTCGGCGACGATAAAGGCGCGCGCTTCCGTCGAGAAATAGCGATAGGCGACATCAATGGTGATGCCCTGCTCGCGCTCCGCCTCGAGACCGTCGACGAGCAGCGCGAAATCGATTTCCTCGCCGACTGCGCCGTGTTTCCTGGAATCCCTCTCCAGCGTCGCCAATTGATCGTCGAAAATCAGCTTGCGTTCATAGAGCAGCCGCCCAACCAGCGTCGACTTTCCGTCGTCGACGGAGCCGCACGTCAGAAAGCGCAGGGTTGGGCGCGACGGTTTCGTCTCGTCCGATGCGTCTTGATTTTCGCCCGACATCAGAAATAGCCCTCGCGCTTTTTCTTTTCCATCGAAGCCGCTTCGTCGAAGTCGATAAGCCTGCCCTGTCGCTCGGACGTCGACGACAGGCGCATCTCTTCGATGATCGCCTCGAGCGTATCGGCTTCCGACTCGATCGCGCCGGTGAGCGGATAGCAGCCGAGCGTTCGAAAGCGTATGCTTCGCATTTCCGCGACTTCGCCGGGATGTAACGGCAGGCGCGCGTCATCGACCATGATGAGCGCGCCGTCGCGCCGCACGACTGGCCGTTTGCGGGCAAAATAGAGCGGCACGACGGGAATGTTTTCCGCCGCGACGTAATCCCAGACATCGCGCTCGGTCCAATTGGACAGCGGGAAAACGCGCATCGACTCGCCGGGCCGGATCCGCGTGTTGAACGCGCGCCAAAGTTCGGGCCGCTGATTTTTTGGATCCCAGGCATGCGCTGTCGTGCGATGTGAGAATATGCGCTCCTTGGCGCGCGATCTCTCCTCGTCCCGCCGCGCGCCGCCGAATGCGGCGTCAAACTTATATTTGTCGAGCGCCTGACGCAGTCCTTCCGTCTTCATCACTTGCGTGTAGGCCGACGAGCCGAAGGCGAAGGGCGAAACCCCGCGCGCCAGCCCTTCCTGATTGACGTGCACGATCAAATCCATGCCGAGGCGCGCCATGGTCTCGTCCCGAAAGGCGATCATCTCGCGAAATTTCCAGGTCGTATCGACGTGAAGCAAAGGAAATGGCGGTTTGGCGGGATGAAACGCCTTCATCGCGAGATGAAGCATGACGCTCGAATCCTTGCCGATCGAATAAAGCATGACCGGGTTTTTGAACTCCGCGACGACCTCCCGCAAAATGTAGACTGCCTCGGACTCGAGACTTCGAAGGTGCGGCGGCAGCCCCATGTTTTACCTCCTCGCCAAGCTCAGGACGGTTCTTCGCGCAAGGCGATGCGCCGATGTCGCCGGTGTCGGACATCCGAATCGATCCCAATGTTACTGTATTCGATCACGCGCTCGGCCTTGATGGTAGCGTTGCGGAGTGAAACGAAGCCCTCGGCTGTAACGGGATCATGCAAGCCAAGACTCCCGAATGATGTCGCCCGCCGCCACAATGACTCCGCCCGACAAGCATCGTTCGCGGGCTGACGGATTTTGTCTCACCGGCGATGACGTTTGGTCAAGCCGCATGGCTCGTCGCCGCGCTCGCGGCGCGGGCTCGGAACAGTCCGCGGGGTCACTCGGACAGCACCCGGCCCTCGCTGTCGAAGCGCATTTCGGTTTCGTCGCCGCCCATTTCGATCAGCGCGCGGCTGAGCGCGCCATTCGCATGGTATTCATAGTCATGCCGCAGTTCGACTTCGCCATATACGATTTTTTCGCAGCGCAGCAGCCTTTCTTCGGCGTCATAGCTTGCGCGAATATAGGTGTTGCGGTGACCGAGCCCCCCGGCCTCGATCGGCGAGACAAGTTTGAGCGGCAGCTTGACGCCGGAATAAGTGAGAAAATAGCGATAGTTTGAATCCTCGCCCGTCATGGCGTCCCCCGTTTTCCGTTCATCGCCATTCCCGCGTCGGTTTGAGAACCTCTCTCCCTTACGGCGATTCCCGGTCCTTTAAGATTCGAGCTGCGGCTTCGGCGATTCGTTTCGTTATCTCGATGGCGGTTTCCCGGTCCCTGACATGGAAGAGGTCTTCATACAGCAGGCGATCGTCGAGCCAATCACGAAATTCCATTTCGCTCTCCGCCGTGAATGTTCCATCCTCGGCCACGAAGCCGCTCAATGGGCCTTCGATCACATAATCGGACGTATAGGGGGAGGATTTCGCGCATTGCGCCCAGACGCGGCCGTCCTGATCGACAAACGCCAGCACGCCATGTTCGCGTTCATCGAGTTTCATCGTCGCCTCATTCGCCGGGGAGCGTCAAAGCATTGACTGATCATGGATCTGGAACGACCATCATCCCACCCAGGAAATCCGGCACGGTCATTGCTGATCGCATCTCTCAACGCGGAAGCAATGTCGTCCGCGCCTGCTAACGAGACAATGAAAAAATCGTCCCCGCCCATGCCGCCGATGCGATGGTCGCGCTAAACCGGAACGAAGAACCGCCGGACGAGCGCCGGATCGTCTCCGCTTTTGGGGTCGCCATGCCTCGGCTCCTCTATGGCTCCGCCTGGAAGAAGGAACGCACCGCAGAGCTGGTGGAACTGGCGCTGCATTCGGGGTTTCGGGGCGTCGACACCGCCTGCCAGCCGCGGCACTACTTTGAGGCCGGCGTGGGCGAAGCGCTTTCCGCGGTTTTCAGCAAAGGGGCGGCGGCGCGTTCGGAGATTTACGTCCAAACGAAATTCACGCCCTTCGCCGGGCAGGATCCAGGCAACGTCCCCTATGACCCGCAGGCGAGCCTGACGCAGCAGGTTCTGCAGTCATTTGAGGCGTCGCTCCGCAACCTTCGCATCGCTTACGTCGATGGCCTTGTTCTGCACTCCCCCTATCCGGACGATAAGGATACGATCGAGGTCTGGAGGGCCATGGAAAGCCTTTATGACCAGGGTTTGGTCCGTCAGTTGGGGGTGAGCAATTGCTATGAACTGACTCGGCTTGACGCCCTGTGTCATAGGGCCCGGATCAGACCCGCGACGATACAGAACCGATTTCACGCAAAGTCGGGTTACGACAGGGAAATTCGGGCGTTCTGCGACGCGGGTGGGATCATTTATCAAAGCTTCTGGACGCTCACCGCCAATCTCGAGATCCTCAAATCGCCGGAAATGGCCGATCTCGCCGCGAAATATGGGCGAAGCCCGGCCCAGATGTTTTTCCGCTATCTGACGCAAAGTCGCATCGTTTGTCTGACCGGCACGTCGTCGAAGGCCCATATGGCGCAGGATTTGTCGATCTTCGAGTTTCGCTTGGACGCGGCGGCTTGCGCGACATTGGACGCCCTACTGCTCCGTTCCGCTTCATAGGCGCGGGGCGCAGCGCCGAACCGCGGATCAGGAACATTTGCGAAGCTTTCCAATCTTTGGCCCAGGAGTTGCTTGTCGCGATGAATGGACTTAGCCCTCGCCGACGGTGAACGGATCAATTTTGGCGCGGCGCCGCCGGAGATCGATGATCTGTTGCAGCAGGGGGTCGCCGCCTACCGGCGCGACCGGGCGGCCGCGGACAGGCTCTTCAGGCAGGCGCTTTCCATAAATCCCGGCGAATTGGCTCCCTACTACTGCCTCTACAAAATCCATACCTATACGGGCAGTCTCGACTTCGCGGCGGATATTGCGGCGAAAGGCCTCAAGGAAGCTGTAAAGCAGGCGGGATGGCCCGATGACGCGCGCGAATGGCCGGAAGCGACGCATGCCCAGGACGGCCCGGGACGCTTTGCGCTCTACACGCTGAAAGCGCTCAGCTTCATCGAATTGCGCCGGGGAAACCAGGAGGCCGCGCGGGAATATCTCGATCTTCTATCGAAGAAGGATCCCTGTGGCAGCGTCGGATGGAAGGTCGTTGAGGAGCTTGCGGACCGAATTGGATGAATGCGAGGCGCTACCGCCGCTCGCGCGCGGAGTTCGCGTCGCGGCATCTTCGGAATCATCGTGAATCTGCGGTCGCCGGGGTGTGCGATTGTGCACCGCATTTAAGCACATCGAGCGGTGATTTGTATGGAATTTGAACAGGACAGCAGGGAAAACTGGAGTCACAATAATTCCATGTTTCGCATCTGCGAAAAGGATCCCGGTCCGGCGTGGCATGGCTGTCCACAGGAGCACGGCCGTGAAAAATAGCAGCGCCCCCGAGGTCGGAACAGGCGCCTCGTCATCGAGGCCGACGCAACGCGCGACGATTTCGCGGGCGCCCTCTCCCGACGTGGCTCTGTTCGGCATTTACGAAATCTCCAAAATCCTAACCGCGCCGGCGCGCCTCGAACTCGCGCTAACAAATGTCGTGAGCGTGCTCAGCTCGTTTATGGACATGCGGCTCGGCATGATTGTCGTTCTCGACCAGAAAGGCGATCCGGAGATCGTCGCGACTTCCGGCTGGACCGATCCAGGGGGACGGCCGGCGATCGATATCCTGCCGCGCAAAATCATTGACCGACTTGTCGCGACGGCGGTGCCGATCGTGATCCAGGACGTGAACGCCGAGCCTTTGTTCGCCGACGCCGTCGATATCGTCACGCAGCGCCTAGGAGAGAGCGTTTCTTTTGTCGGGGTGGCGATCAAAGCCGATGGCGGGGTGATCGGAACTTTGTCGATCAACCGGCTCTGTGAGCGGCCGCCGGGTCACAGTTTCGACGGCGATCTTCGTTTTCTCACGATGATCGCCAATCTCATCGGCCAAACTGTCAAATTGCACCGCATGTTGTCGGCGGACCGCCAGCGCCTGTTGAACGAACAGGCGAGCCTGGAAAAGGCGTTGACCTCGCGGTCGCGAAAGAAGCCGCGCGCCCCTTCGCCGGAAGTCGCTGGAATCGTCGGCGAGAGCCCGGCGATCGTCGATGTGCTGGAAACGATCGCGGTTGTCGCCAAGTCGAATACCACGGTCTTGCTGCGCGGCGAGAGCGGAACCGGCAAGGAGTTGTTCGCCCGCGCGGTGCATGATCTTTCGCCGCGCAGGACCATGCCGTTCGTCAAGCTGAATTGCGCGGCCCTGCCCGAAAGCGTCCTCGAATCGGAGTTGTTCGGACACGAACGCGGCGCCTTCACGGGCGCGATCGCGCAGCGTGCGGGACGGTTCGAGATGGCCAATGGCGGCACCTTGCTGCTCGACGAGATCGGCGAGATTTCCACTGCGTTTCAGGCGAAGCTGCTGCGCGTGCTGCAGGAAGGGGAATTCGAGCGGGTGGGCGGCACGCGCACGTTGAAGGTGGACGTGCGCCTGATTTTCGCGACCAACAAGAATTTGGAGGAAGCGGTCGCGAAAGGCGAATTTCGCGCGGATCTCTACTACCGCATCAACGTGGTTCCGGTATTCCTGCCGCCGCTGCGCGAACGTCCGGGAGACGTCGCGCTGCTCGCTAAGAAATTCCTCGACCGGTTCAACGCCGAAAACGAGCGCAGCCATGTCTTTTCGGAGAGCGCGATCGAAACTTTGCAGCGCTGCTATTTCCCCGGCAATGTGAGAGAGCTGGAGAATTGCGTGCGACGAACCGCGACTTTGGCGCATGACGACAGCGTCATCGGCGAGGACTTCGCCTGCGCTTCGGGAAAATGTCTTTCGGCGCTGTTGTGGACGGGAAGCGGCAGTGGAGCCTATCGCGGCGCCCAAACGCCACAGGGTCCGCACTCTGCGGTGATCGGTCCGGCGAAGGCCGCCGAACGGGAGATCAATATTGGGTTTCCGTCCGGACAGACGTCCACGGCCAAACATGACGAGATCGCGCCGGCGTCGGAGAAGGACGAGTTCAACGACGGTCCCGGCTATCCGCCGGTGCGACGGATGATTGACAGAGACAAGCTGATTGAAGGGATGGAGAAAGCCGCCTGGGTTCAGGCGAAAGCCGCCCGTCTCCTTGGATTGTCGCTGCGGCAGGTGAATTACGCGCTCAAGAAATATAATATCGAAGTCAAGCGGTTCTGACATGCGGGCATGGACCGAGCTTAAGTCCGGCGCCCGCCGCATCATGTCTGTCGAACAATAAACATTTGTCCAGAACCTTACGATTATCGCGCGATTTGTCGCCGATCCTTGCGCATTATGCGTAGTCGCGCCTGGCATGCGAATTGAAAGCCGATGGCCTGGGATCGAATAAGCGAGGAGTCGCGCCATGGCCTATAAGATTGTCGCGTCGCAATGCACGGTGTGCGGAGCCTGCGAGTTCGAATGTCCGAACGCCGCCATTCGTCTCAAGAACGACATGTATATTATCGATCCCAAGAAATGCACCGAGTGCGAGGGACATTTCGACACGCCGCGTTGCGCGGAAGTGTGTCCGGTCGAGAACACCTGCGTGCCCGCCGGCTGATCGCCGGATCATGAATGGCGCGGTCCGGACGCAAGCTGCGGATGGGCGCCGCGAACCGCCTTCCTATCGCGATGTTCCGCGCCGGAGATACGTGAGAAAGGGCCTTCCGATCCAAGACGGGCCCGAGCGCAACAGGGACGCGCGCGGCGATTGATCGTTTCTTCTCGGCCCCTCGCTGGAGGCGGGCAAATAATCGAAGCATGCTGATTGCGGCTCGCCGACCGGCGCGACTCATGCGTCGGTCTCTTCCTTTCGCCATCTCTGTATGAGAGTAACGGGGCTCCCGGCCTGCGCCTGATCGCGTCACGCCTCGATCGATCGGTCGTCACAGATCGAAAAGGACTCGACTCGCAGCTGCGTCGTCGTCACTGGGGGTGACGAGTCGAACGAAAAATAACGATGAGAAGAGGCGGTTGCCGGCCATCCCTTGAACTTTTCCAACGAGCGCGTTGAACCGGGAATCGTCGATCGATTGGACAGTATTATTGTAGCTGTCGAACTCCGAATCCATGTCGCGTTTATAACAGATACAAACTGACGTAGCGCGTATGTTTTAAATACCGACATCCGCGGAGCGATCACAAGACATTGATATTGCATAATTAAATTAGATCGCCTCGCTGGCACGCTAGTTGCGATCCGACGTGCAGAGCTTTTTTCAAAGCGCTCCCTGCGCTCGAAATGCAGCGCAAGGTCCAGCGGCCAGAGGGGATCGTCACATGGAATCGCTAGGGACTGAAATGGGCATTGCGTCTGGCGAAGCAGCTTCGCCGGCGCTTGACGGGGTTATGCAGCAGATTGCTGAGCACAAGGGATGCGGGACGTCTGGCGGGAGCGGGAAGGCGAGCTGCGGCTCCGGGGCCGGGCAGGGGGATTTGCCGACGGATATCTGGGAGAAGGTGAAGAACCATCCCTGCTACAGCGAAGAAGCCCATCACCATTACGCGCGGATGCATGTGGCGGTGGCGCCGGCGTGCAACATCCAGTGCAACTACTGCAACCGCAAATATGATTGCGCCAATGAGTCGCGTCCGGGCGTGGTTTCGGAGAAGCTCAGTCCGGAACAGGCGGCGAAGAAGGTTCTGGCGGTCGCCTCGACGATCCCGCAGATGACGGTGCTGGGCATCGCCGGTCCTGGCGATCCGCTGGCCAATCCGGAGAAGACCTTCAAGACCTTCGATCTGATTTCGAAGACGGCGCCCGACATCAAGCTGTGCCTGTCGACGAATGGTCTGGCGCTGCCCGATCACGTCGACACGATCGCGGGCTTCAACGTCGATCACGTGACGATCACGATCAATATGGTCGACCCTGAGATCGGCGCGCGGATCTACCCTTGGGTGTTCTGGAAGCACAAGCGCTACACCGGGGTCGAGG
>JAKFXD010000127.1 GCA_021731565.1 Methylocystis sp.
ACGCGCAGATTCACGAAGCGGCGCTGTCGACGATTCCCGACGTGCCGGTGTTGTTCTGGTCGTTCCGCATCATGGTGGCGCTCGGCTTCTATTTTATCGCGCTCTTCGCCGTGGCCTTCTATCTGTCAAGCCGGCGGCGCTGCGGGCGACCCTGGTTCCTGCGGATGACGATGTATAGCCTGCCGCTGCCCTGGGTCGCGGCCGAACTCGGCTGGATCGTCTCGGAATATGGCCGGCAGCCATGGATCATCGACGCGACGATGCCGACATTTCTTGGCGTCTCCAACGTTCCTGCGTCGAATGTCGCGGCGAGTCTCGCGGCTTTCGTGCTGTTCTACAGCGCGCTCGCCATCATCGATGTCGGGCTCATCGTCAAATATGTCCGCATCGGCCCGCAGAGCGAGCCCGAGCCTCAGACCTCCGGCGCGCCCGTGCTTCCCGCGCCGGCGCCGGCGCAAACCCAATAGAAAGGCGAAAGCGATGTTCGACTATATGACGCTTCGCCTCATCTGGTGGGCGCTGCTTGGCGTCCTTCTTGTGGGCTTCGCCGTCCTTGACGGTTTCGACATCGGCGTCGCCATGCTGCATCCCTTTGTCGCCCGCAACGATGCGCAGCGGCGCGTGACGCTCAACACGATCGGCCCGGTCTGGGAGGGCAATCAGGTCTGGTTCATTCTTGGAGGCGGCGCGATTTTCGCCGCCTGGCCACCGCTCTATGCAGTGTCCTTCTCCGGCTTTTATCTCGCGATGCTGCTCGTCCTCATCGGCCTCATCCTGCGGCCGGTGGCGATCGTCTTCCGTGGTAAGAGGGAGGGGCGGCTGTGGCGCGAAACCTGGGACTGGCTCTTCTTCGTTTCGGGCGTCGTCCCCGCGCTGATCTTCGGCGTCGCCTTCGGCAATCTGCTTCAAGGCGTCCCCTTTCATTTCGATCAGTCGCTTCGCGCAACTTACGAGGGCGGCCTTCTCGGCCTGCTCAATCCCTTCGCTTTGCTCAGCGGCCTCGTCAGCGTGACGATGCTCGCCATGCAGGGCGCGGCGTGGCTTGGCGTGAAGAGCGAGGGCGAAGTCGCGGTCCGCGCTCGCCGATATGGCGCGCTTGCGGCGATTCTGCTCGTGCTGCTGATCTCCGTGGCGGGACTATGGACGTTGCTCGGGGTCGAAGGCTATCGGATCGCCGGCGCGATTGATCACGCGGGGCCGTCCAATCCGCTGGCGAAGACAGTGACGCGGGAAGCCGGCGCCTGGTTCGACAACTACCGCGCCTATCGCTGGATGATCGCTGCTCCCGCCGCCGCTTACGCGGGCGCGCTTGTTGCGGCGCTGGCCTTCGCCTTCGCGGCGAGAAGGATCGCGCTTCTCGTCAGCAGCCTTTCGGTCGCGGGCATGGTGACAATGGCGGGCTTCAGCATGTTCCCCTTCCTGCTGCCGTCGTCGTCGCACCCGAGCCAAAGCCTGACGGTGTGGGACGCTTCGTCGAGCAAAGCGACGCTCTCTCTCATGCTCGTAGCGGTGATCGTCTTTTTGCCGATCGTCCTCGCTTACACGAGCTGGGTCTACTATGTGCTGCGCGGCGCCGTCAGCGAAGCGGCGATCCGTCGCGGCGACGATTACTATTATTGAGCGGGAGACGTCGAAGCATGTGGTATTTTTCCTGGATATTGGGGCTGGGACTCGCTTGCGCCTTCGCCATCCTCAACGCCATGTGGCTCGAACTCGACGACGACGACAGGAAAAAATAGACGGCCGCGCGCTAAGCGACTTAGTCGCTGAGCGAGTCCACGCAAAGCGATAGGCTCGCATGGCCGCCTCAATCAGGGAGACAGTCATGCAAGCCAATATCGGAAAGATCGATCGGATCATCCGCATCGTCGCCGGCCTCTTGTTGCTCAGTCTCGTCTTTATCGGTCCACAAACGCTGTGGGGTCTCGTCGGTCTTATCCCGCTGGCGACGGCCTTCATCAGCTTCTGCCCTGCCTACAAGCTTCTCGGCATGGATACGCTCGGCAAATAGTTCGGCGAAGAGCTTGGCGCGCAATTCGCGCCACGGCTCGGGCAAAATTGTAAATGCGGTCAGCGCTATGCTGGCCGCGGTTCAACGCTGGCGGCGAGCGTTAAATCATAGATGAACCAAACGGCGATCACCTTTCACGCCCGCGGCATGCATTGCCACGGCTGCGAACATGTCATCGAAACGGCGATCAGAAAGCTCGCCGGGGTGCGCAGCGTCTCGGCCAGCTATCCGACTGAAACGGTCGTCGTCGACTATGACGCAGACGCGACGAATTTCGCTGCGATCCGCGAAAGGGTCGAACAGAATGGCTATCGCGTCGTTCTGACCGAAGAGGCGCAGCGCCGGCGCTCGCCGCTCGTGAGACTAGCGATCTTCGTCGCCGCGCTCGCCGGACTCGCCGCGCTCATTCTTTTCGACACGCGTTGGATCAGCGCCGAGGGCGCGCCCGACATTGCCCAGCATATGAGTCTCGGCCTCCTGTTCCTCTTGGGGCTGCTGACCGGCTTTCACTGCGTCGGCATGTGCGGCGGCTTCGTCGTCAGTTACGTAACTGCCGATGCGCGCGCCGGACGCTCGTCCTTCGTCTCGCATTTCGCCTATGGCGCGGGAAAGACGCTGTCCTACACGACGATCGGGGCCGCCTTCGGCTGGCTCGGCGCCTTCATCGCATTCACGCCGATGTTGCGCGGCCTTGCCGGAGCGGCGGCCGGCGCATTCCTCATCATCTTTGGGCTCAATATGCTCGGCCTGTTCGCGCCGATGCGTCGCTTTCGGCTCGGCCTGCCGCGGCCGCTCCAGAACTGGGTGAACCGAGAGGCGAGTGGACGTCACCGGCCGTTCATCATCGGCCTGCTCAACGGGCTAATGATCGCCTGCGGGCCGCTACAGGCGATGTATGTGATGGCGGCGGGAACGGGCAGCCCGGTCGAAGGCGCGAAGACGCTCTTCGTCTTTGGTCTCGGGACCCTGCCGGTAATGCTCGCCTTCGGCGCCTTGACGACGGTGCTCTCAAGCGCCGTGACCCATCGACTGCTGACGGCTTCGGGCGTGATTGTCGTCGCGCTCGGCGCGGTGATGATCAATCGCGGACTGATCCTCACCGGCTCCGGCGCCGATCTCGCGTCGCTGATCGCGAATTGGCGCCGCCCCGCGCCTGTTGAACTCGCCCCGCCGTCGCAGGACGCGCCTCTCGCGCCGAAGACGCAGACGATCGAAATGGAAGCCAATGGACTTGGCTTTGCGCCCACGCGTTTCACGCTGATGCGCGGCGTCCCCGTCAAATGGGTGATCAACGCGACGGAAGTGACGAGTTGCAACCATCGGATCGTCGTTCCGTCCTTGAAACTCGAATTCGATATCAAACCGGGGCGCCAGACCATCGAATTCACGCCCGAAAAGACAGGCGTCATTCCGTGGAGCTGCTGGATGGGCATGTTGCGCGGCGAGTTCGTCGTCGTGGACGCGCCGCTGGCCACGGCCTCTCAGCAAGCCGAACCCGTCGTCGCGGGCGTTCCATGCTCGATCGATGCGGCGCCGAGCCAGCCAGCATCAGCCGCGCCGCCGACCTATGTCGTGCGACGCGGCGATACGCTGCGCGCGATCGCAAAGCGGCTCTATGGCGACGAAAAGCGCTGGCGCGACATCGCCGCCGCCAATCCGACGCTCAAGCATAAGAAGTTGCGCCAGGGTCAAATCATCAATCTGCCGGCTGGCGCGCAGCCGTGACGATTCGTCTCGCGCGCGGCGCCGCGTCGCACGCTACGCTCGCCGCGGTCAAATGGAGGGGGAGGACATGCGCAGAAGATTGAGTTTCGCCGCGGCCTGCGGACTGTCGCTCTTCGTCGCCGCCGCAATCGCCGGCGACGACGACCATCGCGAGCATATGAAGCATATGGACATGCAGCATATGGACATGGACCATATGAAGATGTCGCCGAAAATGAGCGACGCGCGCCAGGAGGTCGATCTGCCGTCGCCGATGCGCGCGCAGATGCTCTCGCACATGCGCGGACACGCCGAGGCCGTCGCCGAAATTCTTTCGGCGCTCGCCAAGGGCGACGGCGCGGCGGCCGCAAAAATCGCCGATGCGCGTCTCAGCCTGGCGTCTCCTGGCGCGGCCGCGTGCAAGCCGAACGCCAAGAGCGGCGAGCTCGGCGAAATGCCGGCGATGATGGCCTCGCACATGCCCGACGAGATGCGCGCGCTTGGCCTGACGATGCACCAGCAGGCGAGCAAATTCGCACAGGAGGCGGCCAAGATCGGGCCTGGCGGCGACATGCGTCCGGCGCTTGCCGAATTGTCGCAAGTCGTGCAAGCCTGCAACGCCTGTCACGCCGCCTATCGCCTCGACTAACGCGCGCGTGCGGGGCTAGAGCGCGCTCGCGAAAAAAGTGGACGTCGGTTTTTCGCGCAAATCGCGCTCTAAATTTATGTGAACGATCACGTCATCTGGATTTGGGCGGATTCGCCCAAATCCAGCGTGATCTAGGAGCCGGCCGTGCGCATCACGACTTGGAACGTCAATTCGGTGAGACAGCGTCTTGCGCCGCTTCTCGCCTTCTTGCGCGACACGGCGCCAGACGTCGTCTGCCTGCAGGAAACGAAATGCGAGGATCACGCTTTTCCTCGGCTCGAAATCGAAGACGCCGGGTATAATGTCGCCGTCCACGGACAGAAGGGATTCAACGGCGTCGCGCTGCTGTCGAAATCGCCGCTGCAGGACGTGATCCTCGGCCTGCCCGGCTTCGACGGCGAGGCGCAATCGCGCTACATCGAAGCGGTCATCGAAGACGGTGCCGGCGGCGTCATGCGCGTCGCCTCGATCTATGCGCCGAACGGCAATCCGCCGGATACGCCGAAATATACGTATAAGCTCGCCTTCATGGAGTCGCTGACGCGCCATGCCGAGGCGCTGCTGCGGCTTGAAGAGCAGACGGTTCTCGCTGGCGACTATAATGTCATTCCGCAGGCGCGCGACGTCTATGAGGCGTCGGCGTGGCTCGGCGACGCATTATTCTTGCCGCAGACCCGCGCCGCCTATCAGCGCCTGCTCAATCTTGGCTATGCCGATGCGCTGCGCGCCACGTCCGACGAAGGCGGGCTCTATACATTTTGGGATTATCAGGCTGGCGCCTGGCAGAAGAACAAGGGTCTTCGCATCGATCACCTGCTGCTCTCGCCGCGCGCCGCCGACCGGCTGGCGAATGTGGAAATCGTCAAATCAATGCGCGCCGGCGACAAGCCTTCCGATCACGTCGCGATCTATGCTGACTTCGCCGCATAATCGAGAATGCCGAGGGCGGAGCCGCTGCGCCAGAGCACATAGAGCGCGACCGCCAATATGATCGTCGCGAAAACGGCGTTCAGCGCGCCGCGCATTTCTGACAGGCGTCGCGCAACCGCGGCGCCGACAAGACCGCCGAATGCGCCGCCGATCACCAGCGTTCCGGCGAGTTCCCATTCAACCAGGTCTGAATAGGCGTAGTTCGCCGCCGTCGTCACCGCGAAGGCGGCGACCGCGACGAGCGACGAGCCGATGGCGTTCAAAATCGGCATGTCGGACGCGAACATCAGCCCCGGAACGATCAGAAATCCGCCGCCGATGCCGAAGAAGCCGGAAAACGCGCCTGCCGTCAGTCCTGCGCCGACGAGCCGGGGGAAATTCTCGCGATTGAGCCTGACGCCCGGATAGCCCGGCGCGCCCCGGCGGCGAAGCATCAGATAGGATACGACGATCATCAGCAGTGCGAAGAGCGCGAGCAGTTTCTCGCCATTGATGAACTTGCCGAGTGTCGATCCGGCGAATGCGCCGGCGATTCCGAAAGCAGCGAAGACCGACGCGCAGCGCCATTTGATCGTCTTCGCGCGCGCATGGTTGGCGAGGCTCATCAGCGCGTTGACCGCGACCGCCGCCGCGCTCGAGCCGATCGCGACATGCGGATTTGGAACGCCGACGAAATAGACGAGAAGCGGCACGGCCAGCACCGAGCCGCCGCCGCCGACAAGACCAAGCGTAAGTCCGACGAGTCCGCCGGAAATCAAGCCGAGCACGGCCTCCAGGGGCAGAGCCGTCAGCATGTCGCACATCCTCGTATAATATTAGCACTTGCTTATTTAGGTATATCTCATATATACGAAGCTACGCAAGCCCGAAGCTCCGGGAAGCGCTTGAGCGCTGCAATGAAGGAGAGAGCGATGCCGCAGGCGCCGTCCGTGAAGGGCTTCTTCGACGAAGCGACCAGCACGATCACCTATATTGTCAGCGATCCCGCCACCAAGCGGGCGGCGATCGTCGATCCCGTGCTCGACTACGACCCGGCGAGCGGGGTCGCTGATTCGCATTCGATCGACGCGATCCTCGCCGAGGCGGCGCGCGAAGGGTTAAAGATCGACTGGGCGCTCGAAACGCACGCGCATGCCGACCATCTTTCCGCGGCTCAGATCGTCAAGGCGGCGACGGGCGCGAAGATCGGCATCGGCGAACATATCGACAAGGTCCAGAAGCTGTTCAAACCGGTTTTCGACGCGCAGGATTTAGACGCTGACGGCGGCGGCTTCGATCGCCTGTTCAAAGACGGCGAGCGCTTCAAGATCGGCGAGATCGAATGTGAAGCGATCTATACGCCCGGCCACACGCCGGCGGACGTCGCCTATAATATCGGCGACGCGGTGTTTGTCGGCGACACGCTGTTCATGCCGGACTACGGGACGGCGCGCGCCGATTTCCCGGGCGGCGACGCGCATGCGCTTTACCGGTCAATCCGCCGCATTCTTTCGCTTCCCCCGCAGACGCGGCTCTTCATGTGTCACGATTACAAAGCGCCCGGCCGAGACACCTATGCTTGGGAGACGACGGTCGGCGAAGAGCGCGCCATGAATGTGCAGATCAAGGACGGCGTCAGCGAAGAGGAATTCGTCGCCGGCCGGCAGAAGCGCGACAAGGAGCTTGCCGCGCCGCGGCTGCTCCTGCCCTCGATTCAGGTGAATATTCGAGCCGGCAAGTTTCCGCCGCCGCACGCGAATGGCGGACGCTTCCTGACCATTCCGGTGAAGCTCAAAGGCGCCGCGGCGCGCGCCGGCTGACGAACTCAGTTGCGTTCGCGAAGATAGCCCTCGAGCATCGCGCCCGCCGTCCGGCGGTCGGTTTCGCTTGCGGAATGCAGCGCCTCGGCGTGCAAATCGACGATCCATTGATCGCGGGCCGCGTCGCGCGCCAGAGTGAGATACATCAAGCCGCGCGCGCGGTCAGGCTCGCCGCTCGCCTCGCCGCTGAACATCATCCGGCCAAGCATCGCCTGCGCCTGCGGATGCCCCTTGCGCGCCGCCAGCTCCAGCCAGTTCACGGCCTGCCGGAGGTTCTTCTTCACGCCGGCGCCGTCGACATACATGCGGGCCAGATTGTACTGCGCGTCGGCGTTGCCGAAATAGGTCGCCGCATAGCGAAAAAGATCAAAGGCGCGATCGAGATCCGGTTTGATCTTTGCGCCAGGAACGCCTTCGCGCAGATAAACGCCCACGGCGACAAAGGCGCTCGCCGCCATCGACCGTTCGCGCGGATCAGGTTCGTCGTCGGCGTAATGATCGACGATCTGCGAGAAATATTCATAGGCCTTGGCGTCGTCGCGAGCGACTCCGTCGCCTTCGGCGTACATCCGGCCAAGCTTCCATTGCGCCAGCGGCTCGCCGCCCTCGGCGGCGTAGCGCAGCGCCGCGACGGAGGTCGCCGGATCGCCCGCATGGTAGCTTTCCAGCCCCGCCCGCAACGCGGCGCGAGGATCCTTGAACATCGTCAGCGTCTGCTGGTCGGCCTTCGCGGTCTCGCGCGGCGAATCGAGGGCTGGGGCGGGCGCGACAAGGGCCGTCACGAGCACGACGAAGCTTGCCGCCATGAGACATGTCGGCAGCGCCGCGCGCGCGCTGATTCGAGAGGTCGAGATCAGCCCCTTTTGAATTTCAGCGACCATAATGCTCCGACTTTCCTCAACCTGAGAGACGCCCTGCGTCTCAAGGCCGTACGCCAGCCGCCACCGGCGATCAGCGAGAGGGAAAGAAGGAACCCGTCGCCGAAAGCGAAATCTTTCGGCGCCTGTCTCCGCATCTCGAATGAGCTTGTGACACAGGCACCTTAGCTCAGCTTTTGTGTCTGAAAAGGGGCTAGTCCAACGTCAGCGTTGGGCAAGCTGCTAATCTATTCAACTGTTGCAATCCGATCACATAGCTGTTGCAAAAATGCCGCGTCGGATCTGGGCGCGCGCGTCGTCCTGACGCAAGCTTACGCCCCGACACGGCATATCGCCCGGGCCGCGCCTGTGCTTTGATGCGAATCGAATCGAGCTCGCACGCTCCAAGGAAACGGCATTGGGAACTCACATGCAGCTTCGACGCCTGACGCTCGCAACGGCTCTCGCCGGCGGGACCGCAATATTCGCAACCTTCGCGCTTGCGGCGGGCGACGCCCAGCGCGGCGCGCTCATCGCGAAGCGTTGGTGCGCGTCGTGCCATGTCGTGGCGCCGGATCAGACCAGCGCTTCGGCCGACGCCCCGTCCTTCTCCGATATCGCCCGGCGCCGCACGGACAAGAAGAAGCTGGGCCATTTCCTGATGGATCCGCATCCGCCGATGCCCGACATGCATCTTTC
Organism: Methylocystis sp.; assembly: GCA_021731565.1. Lineage (GTDB taxonomy): Bacteria > Pseudomonadota > Alphaproteobacteria > Rhizobiales > Beijerinckiaceae > Methylocystis. The sequence continues at coordinate 8,650 of JAKFXD010000127.1, forward strand.
GCGCAAGGAGATCGACGACATCGTCTCCTATATCCGCAGCCTCGACCCGCGCCCGCAGCCGCCGGCGGAGCCCGACGGCAAGGATAAGGACCTTCCCAAGAACGGATAAGCGCCGGTCGCGCTTTACGCCGCAGAATGTCCGCGCTAGAGCGGGCAATGGCCTATATCGTCAAGGAAGCCTTCAAAACGCTGCAGGGCGAGGGCGTTAACGCGGGCCGGACCGCGGTCTTCTGCCGCTTCGCCGGCTGCAATCTGTGGAGCGGGCGCGAAGAGGATCGCGCCGGCGCGCAATGCCAGTTTTGCGATACCGACTTCGTCGGCTTCGAAGGCGAAGGCGGCGGCAAGTTCGCGGACGCGGACGCGCTTGCCCGGCATCTCGCGGGGCTGTGGGGCAAAGCCCGCGAGCGGCGTTTCGCCGTGCTGACCGGGGGCGAGCCGATGCTGCAGATCGACGCGGCCTTGATTTCGGCGCTTCACGCGGCAGGGTTCGAGATCGCCATCGAGACGAACGGCACGCTGCCCGTTATCCCCGAGATCGACTGGATTTGCGTGTCGCCCAAGGCCGGCGCCCCGCTGGCGCAGACCACCGGCGCGGAGTTGAAGCTCGTCTTCCCGCAGCAAGGGGTCGACCCCGCCGATTATGAGCGGCTCGACTTCGAGCATTTTCTGCTTCAGCCCATGGACGGGCCGGACGTTTCGCGCAATACGGATGCCGCGGTCAGCTACTGCCTTACGCATCCGCGCTGGCGGCTGTCCGTGCAAACCCACAAGGCGATCGGGGTGAAGTGAGAAGTGTCGACGTTCGAGGTCTTCCGCGAATTTTATTTCGAGGCGGCGCACGCGCTATACGACCCCGAGGCGCCGGAGGGCGGAAAATACCGCAATCTCCACGGCCATTCCTTTCGCGTGCGCGTCACCCTGCGCGGCGAACGCGCCGTTGAGGAGCAATGGGTGATGGACCTCGGCAAGCTTGGCCGCAGGCTCAACGAGCTGCGCGAACGCCTCGACCATTCCTTTCTCAACGACCTCGAAGGCCTGGGAAAGCCGACGCTCGAAAATCTCTGCGCCTATGTCTGGCGCGACCTCGCGCCCGACCTGCCGGGCCTCGCCGAGGTCGGAATCTTCCGCGACAGCTGTTTCGAGGGCTGCGTCTACCGGGGCGACTGACGGCGATTTTCCCGCGCTGCAGCGAGGTTGCGGCGAACCGCGGCGCATCGCCGCTATTGCGCAAGGGCGATGCGGTCTCTACGCTTGATCGCTCATTTTGTAAGAAAACGCCCACCGGCGCGGCGACGATAACAGTCCGCAAGAAGAAGAGTGGGGAGCGAGGGAACCCTGAGGAAATGGCCAACAATAAAGTCATCAGCGCCGACGAGGCGATTGCGCTCATTCGCGACAATGACGTCGTAACCACCACCGGCTTCGTCCAGAGCTGCATTCCGGAAGCCCTGCACGCCGCTTTGGAAATGCGCTTCGTCGAGACGCAGCATCCGCGCGACCTCACCCTGATCATGACCGCCGGCGCCGGCGACTCCAAGGGTCTCGGCACGGGACGTTTCCATCATGAAGGTCTGCTGCGCCGGGTCATCGCCGCCAATTTCGGCCGCATGCCGAAAGTCGCCCAGGCCGCGCAGGAAAATAAGATCTGCGGCTACAACCTCCCGCAGGGCGTCATCTCGCAGCTCTACCGCGCCTGCGCCGCCGGCCAGCCGGGACTCTTCTCCAAGGTCGGGCTCTACACTTATGTCGATCCGCGCTTTGGCGGCGGCAAGGTGAACGACCGCACCAAGGAGGACATGGTCAAATATCATAACATCATGGGCGAGGAGTGGCTCTTCTATATCGCCACCAAGATCGACGTCGCCTTCATTCGCGGCACCTCGGCCGACCCTTCCGGCAATATTTCGATGGAGCGCGAGGCGCTCGTGCTCGACAATCTCGCCCAGGCCATGGCCGCCCACAACAATGGCGGGCTGGTGATCGCCCAGGTCGAGCGCATCGTCGAACAGGGGTCGATCAAGCCCAAGGACGTGCATGTGCCGGGCATTCTGGTCTCTGCCGTCGTCATCGCCGATCCGCCGGAAATGCACCGGATGAATTATGGCGTGATCCACAATCCGGCGCTTTCCGGCGAAATCCGCGTGCCGGTCGAGAAATTCGCCAAAACGCCGCTCGACGAGCGCAAGGTCATCGCGCGGCGCGCGAGCTTCGAGCTGCCGCCGAACGGCGTGGTTAATCTTGGCGTCGGCGCGCCGGAAGGCATCGCCGCCGTCGCCAATGAAGAAAAGATGACGCCCTACATCACGCTGACGACGGAGGCCGGCGCGATCGGCGGCGTGCTCGCCGCCGGCTCCAGCTTCGGCGCCGCGACCAACGCCGACGCGATCATCCAGCAGAATCAGCAGTTCGACTTCTATGACGGCGGCGGTCTCGACATGACCTGTCTCGGCATGGCCGAATGCGACCTGCAGGGCAACGTCAACACCTCGAAATTCGGCGGGCGTCTCAATGGCTGCGGCGGCTTCATCAACATCAGCCAGAACGCGCGGCTCGTCGTCTTCGCCGGCACCTTCACCAATGGCGGACTGCGGGTCGAAATCGCCGACGGCAAGGTCAATATTCTGCAGGAAGGCAGGAACAAGAAGTTCCTCAACGCCGTCGAGCAGATCACCTTCTCCGGCAAATTCGCGCTAAAGCGCAAGCAACCGGTCTATTATGTGACCGAGCGCTGCGTATTCAAACTGGTCGAAAAGGGGCTCGAACTGATCGAGGTCGCGCCGGGAATCGACATCGACAGGGACATCCTGGCGCATATGGACTTCAAGCCGATCGTCGAACATCCCGAACCGATGGATAAGCGCATCTTCATCGACGAGCCGATGGATCTGCTCAATGATCTCATCAATCTCAACATGTCCGATCGCGTCACTTACGACGCCGACCGCAACATCCTGTTCGTCAATCTCGAAGGCTGGCACGCCCGCACCAGGAAGGACATCGACGAACTGCGCAAGACGCTGATCGAAGCGTCCGAGAAAGTCGGCAAGCGGGTCAATTCGGTCGTCAATCACGACGGCTGGAAGATCAATGAGGCGCTTTACGACGATTACGCCGAAATGATCGACGTGATGAGCCAGCACTACTATCTGACGACGACCCGCTATGCGACCAGCGCCTTCGCGCGCCTGAAGATGAAGGAGGCGCTCTCCAAGCGCGGCCTGCAGCCGCATGTCTTCGAGCGGCGCGAGGCGGCGGAGACCTTCCTCGAAGTCGTCAGCAAGGAAGAGGAAAAGACGCCGGCTTAGAGCCGGCGGCGGCTCGGGACCGTCGAATCCGTCCGCTCAAAATAATCAGGCCCCGTGGCGCGGAGGCTCACGGGGCCATTTGCTCCTCAAGCGGAAGCAAGTCTGGATTGTCCAGTCTGGGTTCGGGCGCCCGACGCTTGGCCTTCGCTACGGCCGCCCGGCAGGATGTCGGAATATTTTGGGGATGGACGGATCAAGCAGCTGTTCTTGCCCGCCCAGTGACCGGAACCAAACGCCGGTCAACGGTCTGACCCGGTGGCGTCATGCTCCTCTCGCAACGATGTTGCTCGATCTGGCCTGACAACAGGGGAATTGCAGGCCGGTCCTGGATCGCTATCGCTTCGAGGTCCCGCCCGAGCGAGCCTGCCGACCATGCTGTCCGATCGACAGGTGCGATATAGCGGGAAGGATGAACCTGCTTTTCCCTCCGGTCAAGCGCTCGATCGCCAAAAATTCCGCGACAGTTGCGCCCGGCTGATTTGACGTATATAGATATCTTTATATCTGTTGCGGAGCGATCATGAAGGCGGTGGCCAGCCTATCCCTCGAACCGACGCTTGCGGCGCTCAACGCCGCCGGAGAGGAGACGCGCCTGCGGCTCCTGGCGCTGCTCGCCCAATCCGAGCTGACGGTCAGCGAGGTCGTGGCGATCCTGGGCCAGTCTCAGCCGCGAGTCTCCCGCCATCTCAGACTTCTGGTCGAAGCGGGCCTCGTCGAGCGCCGTCGCGAAGGGGCCTGGGCCTTCTTCCGCCTGTCGCCGACGGGACCCGCGGGCGCCCTGGCGCGCGCCATCGTCGGCTGGCTCGAGACCGACGACGCGCTTCTCGCCGGCGACCGCGCGCGGCTCGCGCAGGTGCGTCATACCCGCGCCGACAACGCCGCCCGCTATTTCGCCGCGCATGCCGAGGAGTGGGACCGCATCCGCGCGCTGCATGTCCCGGAGGAGCGCGTCGAAGAGGCGATGCGCGAAATCGTCGGCGACCGGCCGGTGCGCAACCTGCTCGATCTCGGGGCCGGCGCCGGCCGCATGCTGGAGCTCTTCGCGCCCCAGGCGGAACGCGGCGTCGGCGTCGATCTGTCCTCCGCCATGCTCGCCGCCGCGCGCGGCCGGCTGGAGGAAACCGGCCTCAACAATGTGCAGCTGCGCCAGGGCGACATCTACGCGCTGCCGATCGAGCGCAACTCGATCGACCTCGCAGTCATGCATCAGGTTCTGCATTATCTCGACGATCCCGGCCGTGCGCTTCGCGAAGCGGCGCGGGTGCTCGCGCCCGGCGGCCGCTTGCTCGTCGTCGACTTTGCGCCCCATGACCAGGAGACGCTGCGCGACAAGCACGCGCATCGCCGTCTCGGCTTTTCGGACGCCGAAATCACCGGGCTCTTGACGCAGGCCGGCCTTGACGTCGTAGCGCGTCGCGAACTGGCGCCCAAGGCGAAAGAAGGCGCCAAACTCACCGTGTCCCTGTGGCTCGCGCGCGATCCGCGCGTCGTCGCCGATCCCATTCCCGCCGCTTCTTACGAGACAGCCTGATGTTTAACGCGCTTCATCCCACGGCGTCGCAAAATCAATTTGCGATCTCCTATGAATTCTTTCCCCCCAAAACGCCGGAGATGGAGACTCAGCTCTGGCAGACGATCAATCGGCTCGCGGCGCTGCGGCCGCATTTCGTTTCGGTCACCTATGGCGCCGGCGGCACCACCCGCGAGCGCACCCATTCGATCGTCGCGCGCATCGTCCGCGAGACCGAGATGAAGCCGGCCGCGCATCTCACCTGCGTCTCGGCGGCGCGCGAAGAGGTGGACGCGATCCTGCGCGACTATTGGGAGGCCGGCGTTCGTCATATCGTCGCGCTGCGCGGCGACCCGCCGACCGGCGTCGGCACGAAATTCGAGCCGCATCGCGAGGGCTACGCCAATTCGACCGATCTCGTGAGCGGCATCCGCCGGATCGGCGATTTCGAAATTTCGGTCTCGACCTATCCCGAAGGCCATCCGGAAAGCGCGTCGATCGAACAGGACCTCGACGCGCTGCAGGCAAAAGTCGACGCCGGCGCGACGCGCGCCATCACCCAGTTCTTCTTCGACAATGACGTCTATTTCAAATTTCTCGACAAGGCGCGCGGGCGGGGAATGACGATTCCGATCGTGCCCGGCATCATGCCGATCCGCAATTTCAAGCAGGTCGCGGGCTTTGCGCATAAGGCCGGCGCGAGCGTGCCGCGCTGGCTCGCCGAGCGCTTCGACGGTCTCGACGACGATCCGGAAACCCGCGCGCTCATCGCCGCGACGACCGCGGTCGAGCAGGTGATGAGCCTGGCGCGCGCCGGCGTCAATGAATTCCATTTCTACACCAATAATCGCGCCGACCTCGTCTTCGCCATCTGCCACCTCCTCGGCGTTCGTCCCCTGCGTGAAAAGGCGCTTGCATGACCTTCGAGACATCTCACGGCCCGAATATTCTCAAAGCGCTCGAAGAAGCGGCGGCGCGCCGGATTCT
>JAKFXD010000145.1 GCA_021731565.1 Methylocystis sp.
ATGAATGGCGCGGCGCCTTCGATCTCGTGCATGAGCTTTATACGCTGCAGGCGCTTCCCGAGACGCTTCTGCCCGGCGCCGCGCGGGCGCTCGCGTCTTTTGTCGCGCCGGGCGGAACGCTGCTCGTGATTTCGCGGGCGCGCGACGATGGCGAAGACCTCGGCGGCCCGCCATGGCCGCTCGCAAGGAAAGACATCGAGGGGTTGGCCGTCGACGGACTTCGGCTGGTTGCGCTGGAGGATATTCCGGCAAGCGGCGGTCTCGCGCGCCATTGGCGCGCCGAGTTTCGTCGCGACGAGGCCGGCGCGTGAACGCGCCGCTGCTGTCGATCAACAACGTCAGCAAGAAATTCGGCGCGGTGGTCGCGCTCGAAAACGTCTCGCTTCATGTCGGCGCCGGGGAATTCTTCGCGCTGCTCGGCCCATCGGGCTGCGGCAAGACCACGCTGATGCGCTGCATCGCCGGGTTTGAATCGCCCGACGCCGGCGCGATCGCGCTGAACGGCGCCGATCTTTCCGGCGTGCCGCCGTTTCGGCGCCCGGTGAACATGATGTTTCAGTCCTATGCGCTGTTTCCGCATCTCGACGTGTTCGAGAACATCGCCTTCGGCCTGCGCCGGCAGGGCGAAGCAAAGGATGCGATCGACGCGCGAGTCGACGAACTCCTCGCGATGACCCAGCTTTCGAACCACGGCCGCCGGCGAATCGACGAATTGTCGGGCGGACAGAAGCAACGCGTCGCGCTGGCGCGGGCGCTGGCGCCGCGTCCGAAAATGCTGCTGCTCGACGAGCCGCTGGGCGCGCTCGACCGCAAGCTGCGCGAGGAGACTCAGTTTCAGCTCAAGGAAATCCAGAGGCTGACGCAAACCAGCTTCGTCATCGTCACCCATGATCAGGACGAGGCGCTGGCGCTCGCCGACCGCATCGCGGTGATGCGGGCGGGCAGGGTGGAGCAGGTCGCGGGGCCGATGGAGATTTACGACCGGCCCGCGACGCGTTTCGTCGCGGGTTTCGTCGGCGAAACCAATTTCATCGAGGGGCGCGTTGAACGTAATGCGGCGCGCGGCCCCGGCGCCGCGCTGGTCTCCGAACTTGGACGAATCCCCTGCGAGCCCGGCGACCTTCCCGAGGGCGCGCAAGCGACGCTCAGCGTGCGTCCGGAGCGCATCGGCGTCGCGCGCGAAGGCGACGGAATCGCAGGTTTCGTCGAGAATTTCGTGTTTCGCGGCGAAACCACGCTGCTGCGGGTGCGCGTCGCGGAAAATGTCGTCCTGCGCGCGGCGGCCGGCCACGGCGAGCGTTACGCGATCGGCGATTCGGTGCGGCTGAGCTTTCCGCCTGGCGCGGGAACGCTTCTCAAGGACGGGCCGTCAGCATGAGGCTCAAAGGACGAACCCGGCGCCATAAGGATGTCCTCACCTTGAGGGGGCCGCGAAGCGGCCGTCTCGAAGGGCGAGGACATCCAATCGCGCGAGTAGCCGCGCCCTCGTCCTTCGAGACGCCTGCTGCGCAGGCTCCTCAGGATGAGGGCGCTTACGGCGGCGCCGTGGCATGAGCGCGAGGCGCAGGCTTTCGCTCGGCCAGCGGCTCGTGATCGCCGCGCCCTATCTCTGGATCGCCGCGTTTTTTCTTGCGCCGATGCTGCTCGTCGCCAAGATTTCCGTCTCGCAATCGGTGCTGGCGCGTCCGCCCTACCGGCCGATTTTTCAGTTTTCCGACAGTCTCGCCGAGCTCTGGGCCAAGGCGCTGGACTTTACGCTCGACTCCTACCGCGCGCTCGTCAGCGATACGCTTTATCTCGAATCCTATCTCTCGTCGCTCACGATCGCCGCGGTCGCGACGCTGATCACGCTGATCGTCGCTTTTCCTTTCGCGCTCGCCATGGCGCGCGCGCCGGAACGCCTGCGTCCGATTCTCATCGGTCTCGCCGTCGCGCCTTTCTGGACGAGCTTTCTCATCCGCGTCTACGCCTGGATCGCGCTCTTAAAGGATGAAGGGCTGATCAACAATGCGCTGATGGCGGTTGGGCTCATTTCCGCGCCGCTGCAAATGTATGCGACGCCGGGCGCGGTCGTCGTCGGCATCGTCTATTCCTATCTGCCCTTCATGCTGTTGCCGATCTACGCGGCGCTGGAGCGTCAGGACGAGAGCCTGCGCGAGGCGGCGGCCGACCTCGGGGCGTCGCCGGCGCAGGTTTTTTTGCGCGTGACATTGCCGCTTTCGCGGGAAAGCGTCATTGCGGGGTCGCTCCTCGTGTTCATTCCCGCGGTCGGCGAATTCGTCATTCCCGATCTTCTCGGCGGCTCCGAGACGCTGATGATCGGGCGGACCTTGTGGAATGATTTCTTCTCAAATCACGACTGGCCGGCGGCGTCGGCCGCGGCGATCGCGCTCGTCGCTTTGTTGATGGTTCCGTTGCTGCTGTGGGAGCGCGCGCGGCTTAAGGAAGAGGGCGGGCGATGAGCGCCGCCGCCTCATTCGCGCGTCGCGCGACTCTGCTTGCCGGCTTCGTCTTTCTTTACGCGCCGATCGTCATTCTCGCGGCAATGAGCTTCAACGCCTCGCGTCTCGTGTCCGTATGGGGCGGATTTTCGACGAAGTGGTATGCGGCGCTGCTCGACAATGAGCAATTGCTGCAGTCGGCGAAAATCAGCCTCGCCGCCGCGTTTGTTTCGGCGACGATCGCGACCCTGCTGGGGCTTCTCGCCGCCGTGGCGCTGGCGCGTTTTGGCGGCTTTCGCACCCGCCTGCTGTTTTTTGGCGCCGTGCATGCGCCGCTGGTTCTGCCGGAAGTGGTGCTGGGCCTCGCGCTGCTCACCTGTTTCGTGGCGCTTGGCGTCGGGCGGGGCTTCGTCACGCTGGTCATCGGCCATGTCACGCTGACCATGTGCTTTACGACGGTCGCGATTCTCGCGGCGCTGCGCGACTGCGATCCGACGCTCGAAGAGGCGGCGATGGATCTCGGCGCGACGCCGCCCGAGGCTTTCCTGCGCGTCGCGCTGCCGCGGATCGCGCCGGCGATCGTCACGGCCTTTCTTCTGGCGTTCACCCTCTCGCTCGACGATCTCGTCATCGCGAGTTTCGCGACCGGCCCGGGCGCGACGACGCTGCCGATGCGGATTTATTCTCAGGTGCGTTTGGGGGTCTCGCCGCAGATCAACGCGATTTCAACCTTGCTCCTGGCGCTCGTCGCCGTCGCGCTCGGACTCGCCGCGGCCGTGTCCTACTGGCGCGGGAGGCGGAAATGATGAGCGCTGAAAACCGCGACGCCCGCGCCAGATAAGACTCATGGCGAATAATTGGTTTGCTTCTGTTCCGAACTTCATCACCATCGGCCGTCTCGTCCTGACGCCGGCGGCGATCTCCTTGATCGTCGAACGTCAATGGAGCGCCGCTTTCGTGCTCTTCGCCATCGCCGGCTTTTCGGACGCGCTCGATGGCTGGATGGCCCGGACTTACAATCTGCAATCGGAGCTCGGCGCGATTCTCGATCCCATCGCCGACAAGGCGCTGATCGTTTCAATGTATGTCACGCTCGCCATCGTCGACGCCTTGCCGGCCTGGCTTGCCATCATGGTGGTGTTCCGCGACATTATGATCACCGGCGCGGTGTCGCTATCCTGGCTGATGGGCCGGCCGATGAAGGTGCATCCACATTTTTCTTCCAAGGCGACCACGGCGACGCAACTGGCTCTGGCGGGCGTCATCCTGGCCGCGCAGGCATATGGCGTTCACATTCCGCTCCTAAATGTGACGCTGATCGCCCTGGTCGCCGCATTGACCGTCGCTTCCGCCTGCGTCTATCTGTGGCTTTGGGTCCAGCATATGAGGCTGTGACATGTCGCAGAGAAAACTATTCGGCTCCGATCATGCGAAATCGGCCGCCCTCCCGTCGCAAAATCGCGAATCGGACGCGGACGCCGAATTGCGGCAGCTGCAATGGGCGGGGCTGAGTCCCGAACGGCAGCTCACGCTCTGGGGCGTGACGCTTCTGGCGCTGGGACTGGCGCTTTATTTCCTGAGCCCGGTCCTCGCGCCCTTCGTCGCCGGCACCGCGCTTGGCTATCTGCTCGACCCGATCGCCGACCGCCTGCAGCGTCTCGGCCTGTCGCGGCTCGGCGCGGCGGGGCTTCTGCTCGTCGTCTTTCTGTTCGTCGTCGGCGCGGCGGCCGTCGTTCTGATTCCGATTCTCTCGCACCAGCTTGCCGGCTTCCTCACCTCGCTGCCGGGGTATCTGCAGACGCTGCACGGACTGCTCACGCAATGGAGCGAGCGCGTCACCAGCGATTCGATCAACGGCTGGCTGCGGGAGTTCGGATTCGGCGGCGCGGCGACCTTCGACGCGCAAAAATACATCAACGATCTGACCAGTCAGGCCGCGACTTTGCTCGGCGATTTCGTGAAATCGCTGTTGTGGCGGGGCTATGCGCTGATCAACGTGGTCTCTCTCATCGTCATCACGCCGGTCGTCGCCTTCTATATGCTGCTCGACTGGGATCATTTGGTCAGGATCATCGACGATCTGATCCCGCCGCGCCATCGCGACGACGTCCGCTCGCTGGCGCGCGACATCGACCGCGCGCTCGCCGGCTTCGTTCGCGGACAGTCGCTCGTCTGCCTGTTTCTAGGCATCTGGTATGCGGTCGGCCTGTCGGCGATCGGGCTGAACTTCGGTTTCCTCATCGGCGTCAGCGCGGGTTTCCTGAGTTTTGTTCCCTATGTGGGCTCGATCACCGCCTTTGTGCTGTCGATTATCGTGGCGATCGTTCAGGGCTGGCCGCATCTCAATCTGCCGATCGAGGCGGTGGCGATCGTCACCACCGGACTGATCATGGACGGCTATGTGCTGTCGCCGCGTCTGGTCGGCGCTTCCGTCGGCCTGCATCCGGTCTGGATCATGTTCGCCCTGCTGGCCTTCGGGGCGCTGTTCGGATTCACCGGGCTCATCGTCGCCGTGCCGGTCGCGGCGGCGCTCGGCGCCTTCATGCGCTTCCTGGCGCAGCGCTACCGCGCGAGCGCGCTCTATCAGCATCCGATTCCGGACCGCACATGACGAAGGCCGGCGCCTTGGACGACCGCGGGTCGGGAAGGCAGTTGCCGCTCGATTGGCCGACCACCCCGCGTTTCGGACGCGAGGACTTTCTGCCCGCGGCGTCGAACCGCGCAGCGCTGGAGATGATCGAGCGCTGGCCGGACTGGCCGGATCGCGCGCTCACCCTGATCGGTCCGAAGGGCGCGGGCAAGAGCCACCTCTGCGCGATCTGGGCGGCGCGCGCCGGCGCGTGCGCGGTTGCGCCCGACGCCTTGCCGACGCTGGAACAGCTCGCCGCGGAGGCGCCGCGCGCGATCCTCATCGACGACGTCGATCGTGCGTCGGACGAAACGGCGCTGTTTCATCTCTTGAATTTCGTGAGCGAAAGCGGCGCCTTTCTGCTGATGAGCGCGCCGCGCGCGCCGCGGGCGGAGGGCGTGCGGCTTCCCGACCTGCTGTCGCGCCTGCGCCGCGCGCCGGCCGTCGAGATCGGCGCGCCGGACGAGGAGCTGGTGCGGGCCGTGCTGGTGAAGCTCTTTGCCGACCGCCAGCTGATCGTCGAGCCGCCGGCGCTGGCTTTCGCGGCGCTGAGGCTGGAGCGGTCGCTCGACGCGGCGCGCGCCTTCGTCGCCGCGCTCGATCGCGAGGCTTTGGCGAGGGGGCGGCCTGTCACACGGGCGCTGGCGGCCAAGGTTATGGAAGAATTCATCAGAGATTAGCGCTGCGCCTTTCTTCGCGGCGCTAGCCTGTGCCATGATGGCCCGATCGGAAAATGAACATGAAACCCCACATACAGGATCAGCTCGCCGCCGAGCGCACCGGCGCCGATATCGTTGTCATGGATCGCGCCGACGAGATTCTCGTCGAGGATCCCGCCAAGCTTGCGGCTTCTCCGCAGCGCTTCATCAATCGGGAATTGTCCTGGCTCGAGTTCAACCGTCGCGTGCTGGAGGAGGCCTCCAACCGCAATCACCCGCTGCTCGAGCAGCTGCGGTTTTTGTCGATTTCGGCCAATAATCTCGATGAATTCTTCATGGTGCGCGTCGCCGGCCTGCGCGGGCAGGTGCGCTCCGGCGTGACCGCGCGCTCCGAGGACGGACTGACGCCGGCCGAGCAACTGGCCAAGATCACCGAGCGCGTCACGCTGCTGACGAGCGAGCAGCTGCGGCGCTGGCGCGAACTTCGCGCCGAGATCGAGGGCGTCGGCATCGTCATCGTCGAACCCGCCGACGTCTCCAAGGCCGACCGCGAGTGGCTCGAGGAATATTTCCTCAGCCGCGTCTTTCCAGTGCTGACGCCGCTGGCGGTCGATCCGGCGCATCCGTTCCCCTTCATCCCCAATCTGGGGTTCACCCTGGCGCTCGAACTGGTGCGTCCCGGCGACCGCAAGACTCTGCAGGCGCTGGTCAGGCTGCCGCCAAAGATCGAGCGTTTCGTTCCTTTGCCGGCGACGAGCGGCGCCGGACGCGAACGCTTCATGCTGCTCGAAACGCTGATCGCGATGAACGCGCAGCGGCTCTTTCCCGGCTATCTGTTGCGGGGGCAGGGGCTGTTCCGCGTCATCCGCGACAGCGATCTCGAAGTCGAGGAAGAAGCCGAAGATCTCGTGCTGCTGTTCGAGACGGCGCTGAAACGGCGCCGGCGCGGGTCGGTCATCCGTCTCGAAGTCGCCGCCGACATGCCGCCGACTCTGCGCGCGCTCGTCGCCGACGAGCTCGACGTGAACGAGCCTGAGACATTCGAAATCGAAGGCATGCTGGCGCTCAACGATCTCTCCGAACTCGTCGCGCTCGATCGGCCGGAACTTAAATTCAAGCCCTATAATCCGCGCTTCCCCGAGCGCGTGCGCGATAACGGCGGCGACTGTTTCCTGGCGATCAAGCAGAAGGACCTTGCGGTCCATCACCCTTACGAATCTTTTGACGTCGTGGTGCAGTTCCTGCAACAGGCGGCGCGCGATCCCAATGTCATCGCGATCAAGCAGACGCTCTATCGCACCTCCAACAACAGCCCGATCGTGCGCGCGCTCGTCGAGGCGGCCGAGGCCGGCAAATCCGTCACCGCCCTCGTCGAACTCAAGGCGCGATTCGACGAGGAGGCGAATATTCGCTGGGCGCGCGATCTCGAACGCGCCGGCGCGCAAGTGGTCTTCGGCTTCATCGAACTCAAGACGCACGCCAAACTGTCGCTCGTCGTGCGCCGGGAAGGCTCGGGACTCGTCAGCTATTGCCACGTCGGCACCGGCAATTATCACCCGGTGACGGCGCGCATTTATACCGACATTTCGGTGTTCACCGCCGATCCCGCGATCGGAAGGGACATTTCGCGCATCTTCAACTACATCACCGGCTATGCGGAGCCCGCGGGGCTGGAGCGCATGTCGGTCTCGCCGATTTCGCTCAAGAAGAAGCTCCTCGAGCACATCGAGCAGGAAATCGCCTTCGTGAAGGCCGGCAAGCCCGGCGTCATCTGGTGCAAATGCAACGCGCTGGTCGATCCGGAAATCATCGACGCTTTTTACGCCGCCTCGCAAGCAGGCGTCTCGATCGAACTCATCGTGCGTGGCATCTGCTGTCTGCGGCCGGGCGTTCCGGGGCTCTCCGACAATATTCGGGTGAAGTCGATCGTCGGGCGATTCCTCGAACATGCGCGCGTCTATGCGTTCGGCGGCGGGCATGCGCTGCCGCATCCGCGCGCGCATGTCTATATTTCTTCCGCCGATCTGATGCCGCGCAATCTCGACCGAAGGGTCGAGGCGATGATGCCGATCCTCAATCCGACGGTGCATCAGCAGGTGCTCGACCAGATCATGCTCGCCAATCTGATCGACAATGAGCAAAGCTATCGCGTCCTGCCCGATGGTTCTTCCATGCGCATCGTTCCGCCGGAAGGCGAGGAGCGATTCAACGCGCATAAATATTTCATGACCAATCCGTCGCTTTCGGGTCGCGGCAAGTCGCTGAAGGACTGGCGGCCGCGCTCGCTGCTGAAGCGTGGACAAAATGCTTGAGACGCCGCAGCGTCAGATGACGCAGCGGCCCGATTCCGAGCCACGACCTGTCGCCATCGTCGACATCGGCTCGAATTCGGTGCGTCTCGTCGCCTATCAGGCGCTGGCGCGCGCGCTGACGCCGATCTTCAACGAAAAGGCGATGTGCGGCCTCGGCAAGGGCGTCGTCACCACAGGTCGGCTGCTCGACGAGGGCGTCGACAAGGCGATGAAGGCGCTGCGGCGCTACCGCGCGCTGTGCGAGACGATGGGCGTCGACGACATAGAGGTGATCGCCACCGCCGCGGTGCGCGAAGCCAAGAACGGCACGGTGTTTCTCGAAGCGGCGCGCGACGCCATTCAGCGCGACATCTCGCTGCTGTCCGGACGGCGCGAGGCGGAACTTTCCGCGCTCGGCGTCGTTTCGGCGATTCATCAGCCCGACGGCGTCGTCGGCGATCTCGGCGGCGGTTCGCTCGAATTGATCGACGTCCACAAGGAGGCGCTTGGCAAGGGCGTCACGCTGCCGCTCGGCGGCCTGGCGCTGATGGACGCCGCGCAGCGCTCGATGCGCGAGGCGACGCGCATCGCCCGCAAGGCGATCGCCGACGCCAAGCCGCTCGAACATCTCAAGGGCCGCACCTTTTACGCAGTGGGCGGCACATGGCGCTCGCTGGCGAAGCTCCACATGCGCCAGCGCAACTATCCCCTCGGCGTGATGCATCACTACCGCATCCAGACGAGCGAAGCCGCAGACTTCGCGGAGCTTGTCGAACATATCGACAGCGAGGCGCTGGAAGACATCAACGTCGTCTCGGCCGCCCGTCGGCCTTTACTCGCCTATGGCGCGATCGTGCTCGATGAAATCATCCGCCGCGCCAAACCCCGCGAAATCGTCATTTCCGCCGCCGGCGTGCGCGAAGGCATGCTGTATGAACGGTTGCCGCCGGCCGAGCGCCGCATCGATCCCTTGCTTTCAGCCACGCGCGAATTGGAGGAGACATTCGCGCGCGCGCCGGGCTATGGCGACGATCTCGTCGATTGGACCGACGCCTTCATGGATAACAGCGGGATCGACGAAACCGAGGAAGAGCGCCGGCTGCGCCATGCCGCCTGTCTGCTCTCCGACATCGCCTGGCGCGCCCATCCCGAATATCGCGCCCAGCGCGCGATGAATATCGTGACGCAGGGGCCGTTCGTCGCCATCGATCATCCCGGCCGCGCCTTTCTCTCGCTCGCCATCGTCTTTCGTCACGAAGGGCTCGACGGGGCAGAGGGGCTGTCGGATCTGCGCACCCTGCTGACGACGCGTCTCTTCATGCGCGCGCGCATTCTCGGCGCGCTGATGCGCGTCGCCTATCTGCTGTCGGCGTCGATGCCCGGCGTGCTGCCGCGCACGCGTCTGCGGGTCTGCGACCGCGCGGCGACGCTCACCTTGCCCGCTGCTTTCGCCGATCTGGCGAGCGAGCGCGTGCTCAATCGATTGAAGGGGCTCGGCAAGCTGATGGGCGTCGACGCGCGGATCGAGATCGGATCGTGAAGGCGTCCCCGGTCATCGCATCAGACAATTGGATTGAAAGGAGTCCCGCATGAAGAAGGCGTTTGCGAATTGGCTGCTGGCTGGCGTCGCGCTGGCATGGATGGGCCCCAACGCAGAGGCGTGCACACGCGTGCTCTATGGGACCGCCGATAAGGATTACATCGTCGGCCGGACCATGGATTGGGACGTCGATCCGCGAACGAATTTATGGTCCTTTCCGCGCGGCATGGCGCGCGACGGCGGCGTCGGCCCCGGCTCGATCAAATGGACCTCGAAATATGGGTCGCTCGCCGCCGATTTTTATGACGCGGCCACGGCCGAGGGCGTCAACGAAGCGGGCCTCGTCGTTAGCCTTCTCTATCTCGCCGAAGCGGATTACGGCGATCCGAAAGCGTCAAGAAAGCCGCTGCTCTCGGTCGGCGGCTGGGCGCAATATGTTCTCGACAACTACGGCAGCGTCGCGGATGCGGTGAAGGCGCTGCAAAAGGAGCCCTTCGCGATCGTCGCGCCCGACCTTCCCGGCGGCGTGAAGGCGGCAAGCCATATGGCGCTCGCCGACGGTTCGGGCGACAGCGCCATCCTCGAATATCTCGGCGGAAAGCTCGTCATCCATCACAATCCCAAATATACGGTGATGACCAATTCGCCGCCGTTCGATCAGCAGCTTGCGCTCAACACCTACTGGATTGAAATTGGCGGATCGAATTTTCTTCCCGGCACGCATCGCGCCTCCGATCGCTTCGCCCGCGCCTATTGGAATTTGAACGCGACGCCGAAAGTCGCGGACGAGCGCGTCGCGATCGCCAGCGTCTTTTCGATCATTCGCAACGTCTCGGTGCCGCTTGGGATTTCCACGCCGCAGGAGCCCAACATCGCCTCGACGCGCTGGCGTTCGGTGACCGACATCAAGCAGCGGCTCTATTATTTCGAGCCGACGCTCAATCCTTCGATCTTTTGGGTGGATTTGACGAAGTTGAAGCTGGAGCCGGGCGCCAAGCCGGCGAAGCTCGATTTGTCGGGAAGCCCGATTCTATCCGGGGAAGTCGCCGACAAATTCGCGCCGGCCGAGCCGTTCAAATTCCTGTCGCATTAAGAGCGCGCTTTGTTCACCGCGCCGGCGTGAACGCGTCCGATCGGATGTTTTTCAGGCTCGCGCCGCGCATGAACAAGTCGCGCTTCAGGCGCTTCACCAGATTCTCGCCGCCGCAGAGAAATATCGCGGCGTGCGCGACGTTCTGCTCGGCGTCGAGCGCGGTCGCCGCCACGTCGCCGCCATGCGGCGCCGAGGGATCGAAGGCGCAGGGGCGATAGTCGACATTGTCGCGCGCTTTCGAGATCGCCCGCAGTTCGTCTGAAAGATAAAGTCCCTTGCGGCTGCGCGCGCCGTGATACAGCCGGATCGGCCCGCGATGGCCGCTGCGAAGCGCGTCGCGCAGCACGCCATAGAGCGGCGCGAGACCGGTGCCCGCGCCGATCAGCAGCATCGGCTGATCGGCATGAACGCCCTCGTAAAAGCAGGAGCCCGATGGGCCAGCGACGCGCAATCTGTCGCCGGCTTGCAGCTTGTCCGCCAAATGACGGCTCATGCGTCCGTCGTGATGGAGGCGAATGTGCATTTCGAGGAAAGCGTCTTCCTCGGGATGGCTGGCGAGCGAATAATGGCGTTTAAGGTCTTCGCCGGCGCTGAGTTCGACAAACTGTCCGGGCCGATAGGCGAATCCGTCAGCCTCGATTCGCAGCCGGACGATATCCTCGCTCAAAGGATCGATGGCGCGAACGATCGCTTCGAGACTCGCGCCAAGATCGTCGGGCCGCAGTATCGTCAGCGGGCTCATTGGCCGGCAGATGCAGGGCAGAAAAAAGCCCATCGACTTTTGCGCGTCGGTCAGACCGGACTGAGACTGAGGCGGCGGCGCGCCGTCAATCGCCCGATGCAGGCAGCTGTGGCAATTGCCGGCGCGGCACGAATAGGGCGCATTCACGCCGGCGCGCAGCAGCGCTTCGAGAACGGTTTCACCCGGCGCGATGTCGACCGTTCGACCCTCGTATGTGATCTGCGTCACGCGCGTTAGCGATTGAGCACGTCGTCGCGTACGGAATTGGCGAGCGCGGCGACTTCCTTCACTTCGGTTTCGGGAACGCCGAGATCGCGCAGCGTGTAGTTGAGATTTTCGATCACGGCGTCGACATGCGAATCGTTCAGACCCTTTTCGACGAGGCGCTTATGCGCGTTGCGCATGTCGGCGCCGGTGTAAGCGTTGGGTCCGCCGAAGGCCATGGTGAGAAACGCCTTCTGCTTGGCGATCTGGCTTTCCATGTCGACATCGTCGAAAAAATGCGCGATCCGGCCGTCGGCGAGCACCTTGCGATAGAAAAGCTCGACGGCTGCGTTGACTGCGCCTTCGCCGCCCAAACGGTCGTATAGGCTGGACATTTTCTCCTCCCTGGAATTGGTCTTATTCGCAACGATAGTCGCGAGCCGTCATGGCGGACGCAATGTCCAGCAGCCGACGATTCCAGGGTTTCGATGGAGCCACCATGCGGCGGCGCAATCAGGCGCCGCCGCTCCAGGGGATGTTATTCAGCCGCGGGATGCGCCGCGATGCGATCGATCTTGTCGACGCGCATCGACTCGGCGCCCTGCGCGCAGCTGAAGCGCAAGGACGAGCCGACCGCCGAGTCGAAATGCGCGGCCTTGCCGTCGGCGACGGTGACGACCAGACGCGTCGCCTGAGTTGCGGGCGTCGGCTCCTCGTCCAGCGACGCGTCGATCACCATCATCGTCAGACGGCAGCCGTTCTCGCCAGAGGCGAAATAGCTCACGACATGCTTCGATCCGGCGTCAAAACTTGCCGCCATGAGCGGCTTCATCGTCAATGACGCGTCGGCGGCGGACAGGCCCGAGCTTGCTGCAAGGCACAGCGCTCCGCCGAACGCCGCCGCGACAATTCGATTTCCTGTGGTCATGTCTTTTCCTTCCATCTTCGAAGCAAGACGCGCGATCGCGCTTGGCCATAGCGCGCCCTGCTCGAACTGGAAGTGGATATTGCAATGCACCCAAGCAATGGCGCGGTACGATTAAACATAATTTATGTGCTATAAATTGATGAAATATATAAATGTTTTCGCTTGCTCAAATTTTAGCCAGCGCCATTGACGCGAAGCTCGCCGTGACAATTTATTTCGCGTTGCGGTAGAAAAGTCCCCTACTATTCGGCGGTTGCCGGCTGAGCGGCCTCTTGCCAGTCGAAAGTCACAACGCGGCCGTTCTCAACCGCAAGCGCGAGCCGGCCGCGCTTCAGCTCCAGCGCCTTCTCGCCGAAGATCGCATGGCGCCAGCCCCTCAGCGCCTGGACATCGGCGTCATCGTCATGCGCGATGGCTTCGAGGTCATCGACGGTTGCGATCATCTTGGCGGCGACGCCGGTTTCCTCCGCCACCTGACGCAGCAGCACTTTGAGGAGTTCGACCGTGGCGCCGTTCGAATTGCGCCGATCGCGCTCGATGCGCGGCAGCGCGGCGGGATCGCGGGCGATTCCACGCTCGACCGCGGCGACGATGTCAGCTCCCGCGCGGGAGCGTTCCATGCCCCTTGGAAAGGAGCGCAGATTGCCGAGCGCCTCGATCGAGCGCGGCGCGGCGACCGCGATCTCGATCAGCACGTCGTCCTTCAGCACCCGCGAGCGCGGCACGTCGCGCATCTGCGCCTCAAGTTCGCGCCAGGCGGCGATCTCCATCAGAACGGCGAGGTCGCGCGGCTTGCGCGCCCGGTGGCGCAGGCGTTCCCAGGCGTTTTCCGGATGCTGCTCATAGGTCGCCGGCGAGGTGAGCGTCTCCATCTCGTCGGCGAGCCATTCGAGGCGGTTGGAACGTTCGAGCCGCGCGCGCAGCGCCGTGTAAATGTCGCGAAGATGGGTGACGTCGGCGATCGCATATTCGATCTGGGCGTTCGACAGGGGACGCCGCGACCAGTCGGTGAAACGCGATGATTTGTCGAGATTGGCGCGCGTGATCGATTTCACCAGTTCGAGATAGGAGGCCTGCTCGCCGAACCCGCAGACCATGGCGGCGACCTGGGTGTCGAACAGCGGCGCAGGGATCAATCGGGCGAGACGCCAGATGATTTCAAGGTCCTGGCGCGCGGCGTGAAACACCTTGACGATATCGGGGTTGGCCATCAGGCCGAAAAACGGCGCGAGGTCGAGGTCCTCGGCGAGGGCGTCGATCGCCACGGCCTCCTCGGGCGACGCGAGCTGGATGACGCAGACCCGCGGCCAGAACGTTGTTTCCCGCAGGAATTCAGTGTCGACCGTGACGAAGGGATGCTGCGCGAAGCGGTCGCAGACCGCGTTCAGTTCCGCATTGGTGGTGAGGAGACTCATTTCAGATTTGTTTTAAACGTTTTTCTCCCCGGTCTGAAGTCCTAAGGCGTCTTTACCTCGTCTTGGC
>JAKFXD010000139.1 GCA_021731565.1 Methylocystis sp.
CAATTTCTGTCTTATGACCGAAGCCGCTCGGCGTGGATGGCCGGGACAAGCCCGGCCATGACGGCCCGTTGTCACTCGATCACTGTCCGAGCAACATGTACGACATCAAATGGATTCGCGAGAACGCCGAGATTTTCGATTCAGGCCGCGTGCGGCGCGGGCTGGAGCCCCTGTCGGCGCGGCTTCTCGCCTTCGATGATGCGCGGCGCGCGGCGATCGGCGCATTGCAGAAGGCGCAGGAGCGGCGCAACGCGGCGTCGAAAGAGATCGGCGCGGCGATGAAGGCGGGCGACACCGCCAGGGCCGAAGCGCTCAAGGCGGAAGTCGCGCAGATCAAGGAAAACTGGCCGGCGCTGGAAGAAGCCGAGCGCTATGCGATCGCCGAACTCGACAATGCGCTCGCCGCCATTCCCAACACGCCGCTCGATGAAGTCCCCGACGGCGCCGACGAGAATGACAATGTCGAAGTCGCGCGCTGGGGCGAACCGCGCGTGTTCGACTTCACGCCGAAAGAGCATTTCGAAATCGGCGAAGGCCTCGGGCTGATGGATTTCGAAACAGCGGCGAAAATTTCCGGCGCGCGTTTCGTCGTCAACAAGGGCGGGCTGGCGCGCTTGGAGCGCGCGCTCGCGCAATTCATGCTCGATCTGCATACGAATGAGCATGGCTATATGGAGGTGAGCCCGCCGCTTCTCGTGCGCGACGACGCCATGTTTGGCACGGCGCAATTGCCGAAGTTTCGGGAGGATCAGTTTTCGGTGACGGCAGGTCGGCAGATCGGCAGTCGGCAGTCGGAGCCGACTGCCGAAGCCCTAATGCCGACTGCCGATTACTGGCTCATCCCCACGGCCGAAGTGCCGCTCACCAATCTCGTGTGCGAATCCATCCTCGACGAAGCGCAATTGCCGATGCGCATGACCGCCGGCACCTATTGCTTCCGGGCCGAAGCCGGCGCCGCCGGCAAGGACACGCGCGGCATGATCCGCCAGCATCAGTTCTACAAGGTCGAACTCGTGTCGATCACGACGCCGGAGCAATCGCTCGAAGAACATGAGCGCATGACCGGCTGCGCCGAGAAGGTCTTGCAGCTTCTCGAACTGCCCTATCGCAAGGTCGTGCTCTGCACCGGCGACATGGGCTTCGCCTCACAGAAGACTTATGACCTCGAAGTCTGGCTGCCGGGGCAGGGGAGATATCGCGAGATTTCCTCCTGCTCGGTCTGCGGCGATTTTCAGGCGCGGCGCATGAACGCCCGCTATCGCCCCTCGGGGGAAAAAGGACCGCGCTTCGTCCATACGCTGAACGGCTCCGGCGTCGCGGTCGGGCGCGCGATGGTCGCGGTCTTGGAGAATTATCAGCAGGAAGACGGCTCGGTCGACGTGCCGCGCGTGCTGCGGCCTTACATGGGCGGCTTGTCGCGCATTTCCCGGTGAACGGTTTTTCGCTTGCCGCAGCGCCCGCGTCGCACGCCTTCACATTCGGGCTCGGGCGAGGTCCCTAAAATCGGCGTCCAGCCATAGCCGTAATCGGCGCGCGGCGCGTATCCGTCGCTGAGCAGGCCGGGCGCGGCGAAGGGCAGCGACAGCGGCGCCGTCAGATAATAGGGATTGGGCGGCGGCGCGCCGGGGATGACCAAATCCGCCGGTACATAGCCCATGGTTCCGCCATATTGGACTTGGCACCAGCGGCCGCAGCCCAGCACGTTGAAGGGGATATTCGCCCCCATGGTCGTGACCGGCCGGGCGTCGACATTGGGGCTCACCTGCAGCGGCATGTCCCCCGCCACATAGGCCTCGAAGGCGGCGGCGCAGCCGGGAAGGGCGGCGAGCGTCGCCACGAGCCAGAACGAAAGTCGTAAGCCCATCAAAAATCCCCCGGAGAATGCGGCTGAGCGATTTGAGCCATTGTGGACGTTCGGCGTCGAATCGTCCAAAGAAACTTGGGCCTCGTCGGATCGCCCCAAGCGCGAGCGGAACCGCCAAAATCATGCGCATTCTCATCACCAATGACGACGGCGTCCATGCGCGCGGCCTGGCGATCGCGGAAGCGATCGCGCGCCAGTTCACCGATGACATTTTCGTCATCGCGCCGGAGTTCGAGCAATCGGGCGTTTCGCATTCGCTGTCGCTCAACGATCCGCTGCGGCTGCGCGAGATTTCGCCGCGCCATTTCGCCGTCAAGGGCACGCCGACCGACTGCGTGATCATGGGCGTGCGCAAGCTCATGCTCGATCATCCGCCCGATCTCCTGATTTCCGGCGTCAACTGCGGCCAGAATGTCGCCGAGGACGTCTCCTATTCCGGCACCATCGCCGGGGCGATGGAGGGCACGATTCTCGGCATTCCGTCGATCGCGCTCTCGCAGGTCTATGATTTCTTCGCGAGCCGCCGCACCATCCACTGGGATTGCGCCGAGACGCATGGCGCCGATGTCGTTGGCCGCTTGCTCGCGGCGGGAATCCCGAAGAATGTATTGATGAATGTGAACTTCCCCCATTGCCCGGCGCAGGCGGTCGCGGGCGTCGCGATCACCATGCAGGGAAGGCGCAGCTGCGATATCATGAGGATCGAGGACCGCAAGGACGGCCGCGGCAATCCCTATCACTGGATCTCCTTCCAGCGCGGCGATTTCAGGCCGGGCCAGGGCACCGATCTCATGGCGCTCGAGGAAGGGAAAATCTCGATCACGCCGCTGCAGCTCGATTTCACCGATCACCCGACCGTGACGCGGCTTGCGGCCGAATTCGAGGGCGAAAAATGACGGACGAGCGCGGCGCGCAGAGCGCCGCCGAAGTCGAAGAGCGGGCGGCGCTGCTGCTGACGCTGCGTCAGGGCGGCGTGCGCGATCTATCGGTCTTGCGCGCGATGGAGGCGACCCCGCGCGAGGCTTTCGCGCCCTATCGCTTCCGCGATCTCGCCAATCGCAACCTCTCTTTGCCGATCGGCTGCGGGCAGACCATGTCGCGCCCGCTCGATCTTGCCCGGCGGCTCGAGGCGCTCAAGGTCGGCCGCGGCCATCGGGTGCTGGAGGTCGGGGCCGGGTCGGGCTATGGCGCGGCGGCGCTGGCGCAGCTCGCACGCGAGGTCGTCAGCCTCGAACGCTTCGAGACGCTTGCGATCGAAGCCTCGCGGCGCCTCGCCGCCCATGGCGCGACATTCGCCAGGGCGGTTTTTGCCGATGGTCTTGATCCCCCTCGCGAGCTGGGGCGTTTCGATCGGATCATCGTGCAGGCGTCGGTCGGCGCCGCGCCGGCGGCGCTCATCCAATTGCTCGCGCCGGGCGGGGTCATGCTCTTCGCCCGCAGGGCGCACGCGATGGCCGGCGCGCGGGCGAAGGAGAGATTAATCAAACTTGATCTTGGCGAGGACGGCGAATTGCGGGAGAGCGATTTCGGCCCATGCCGCCTGGGCCCGGCCATTCCCGGCCTGGCGCTGGCGCTCTGAATTCCCGCCTGAATGCTGAAAATTTTCATAGTCGGCGACGTTTCGCGTTCATCTTAAACGCCTCCTTAACCGCCTCGCTGTTACCCATGGATCGTTCAATGTAGCGTTCGGGTGGGTCGCGTCATGGCTATCAAGCATCCATTTGCTTATTCACGCGCCGCGGTGCGGTTTCTGGCGGCCGCAGGCGTCGCCGCCCTTGTCGCCGGCTGCTCCGACGCTTCGCGCTTCGCGGGCGATCCCTTCTCAGACCCCTTCTCGGGCTCGCCCAAGATCGCGTCGCATGGCGTCGACCGCGCGCCGGTTGGCGCCATCGCCAGCGCGCCGGCGCAGAGCGCGCCGTCGAGCGCTGTCGAATCCCGTCCGCTGCCGGCGCCTGTCGCCAGCGCTTCAGCGATCCGCGCCACCGCGCCTGCGGCTTCGCCGTCGCCGACCCGCATCGCCGCGGCCGGCGGCGGCCATTGGAGCGCCGAGGGCGGAACGCCGATCGTTGTCGCCCAGGGCGAGACGGCCGGATTGCTCGCCACCCGCTATGGCGTGCCCGCCGACGCCCTGCTGCGCGCCAACGGATACAATGTCGCCTCGCAGGTTCAGCCGGGCGCGCGACTGGTGATTCCGGTCTATCGCGCCGGCGGCGTCCCCGCGGTCGCCGCCCATGCGCCTGCCGCTCCGGCGAAAGCTGCGGCCGCCCCCGCGCCGGCGGCAAAATCCGCCGCCGCGAAGCCTTTGGCGCCGGGCAAGCCGATTCGCAAGACCGAAGCCGAGCCGCCGAAAGCCAAGCTCGCCGACGCCAAAGCCGCCGCCAAATCCGCGGCCGAAAAGTCGCCGGCGAAGGCCGACCCGCGCAGCGTCGCGGCGACGCCGGCGCGCGTGGTCAAGACCGAGCGCATCGCGAGGACGCCAGCAGAGCCAGAGGCGAAAGCGCCGGCGACGCCGGTGGAAACGGCGAGCGCCCGCAAGGTCGACTCGACCGCGACCGCCTCTATCCCCCCGGCGAACGAGCCGAAAGCGGTCGCGTCCGACGACGGGAAGCCGGAATTCCGTTGGCCCGCCCGCGGCCGCATCATTCAGGGATTCTCGTCGGGCGGCAATGACGGAATCAACATTGCGGTGCCCGAGGGCACTCAGGTCAAGGCGGTCGAAGGCGGCGTCGTCGCCTATGCCGGCAATGAGCTCAAGGGCTACGGCAATCTGGTGCTCATCCGCCATCCGAACGGCTTCGTCTCCGCCTACGCCCACAACGGCGAGATCGACGTGAAGCGCGGCGATCAGGTCAAGCGCGGCCAGACGATCGCCAAATCCGGCCAGTCGGGCAATGTCGGATCGCCGCAGCTTCACTTCGAGCTGCGCAAGGGTTCAACGCCGGTCGATCCCACGCGATATCTGGCCGGGTTGTAAGCATCAAACGCCAGAACCCTCCGGCGTCCGCGAGACACAGACGCCGGAGTCCGAGCGGCGGGTCCTAGGAAAGGCCCGCCGCTCTCGTCTTTTTATGCGTCGTGCTATAGGCCGCGGGTCATAGATCACGCTGCATTTGGGCGGTATCGCTCCAATGCAGAAAACGTGATCGATTCCAAATATTTTGAGCGCGCTCTACGCGAAAAGCCGGATTCCGCTTTTTCGCGAGCCGCGCTCAAGCCAGAGGAACCCGCACAAGTGACCTATCGTCTTGCCTTCGCTCTCGTCATCGTCGCCACGCCGGCTTTCGCCTTTGATCCGACCGGCGTCCCGCAATGTGACGCGCTGCTCAAGCGCTATGAGGCGTGTTCGGGCCAATTGCCGCCGCGTCAGGTGCATGCCGCGCAAAAGGAGCTGCTCGACGGCGCCATGGGCATTCGCGCCGCGGCGACCGATCCTTCTAAACGCGCCGATCTCGAACGCTATTGCGCCGACCGGTTCGAACAGATGAAGCGGGAAAGCGACATCAAGGCGTGCATGTCGAAGCCATGAGCGGCGCGCAGGCATGGACATAGTCCTTGCCGCGCATTTCGATCAGGCGGGACGCGGCGCGCTCGAATTCGCGCGCCTCCGCGCCGAAGGCGGCCTGATAGAGGTCACAAGGCTCGGCCGCGGCGGAAACGATCAGCAGGACGCGCGCCTCGTAAAGAATGTCGATCAGCGTAATCAGGCGGCGCGCTTCGTTGCGCTGTTCGGACGCGAGAATAGGAACCTCTTCGAGGATCACCGCGTCGAATTTATCGGCGAGCGCCATATAGTCCGTCGCCGACAGGGCCTCGCCGCACAGCGCCGAGAAGCTGAAGCGCGCGACGCGGCCCGCCGCCTGCGGGATGTCGATGCGGCGTCGCTTGACCTCGATTGTCGCCGGCGTCTCCAACGCGCCTTCGGCGAGCGTCGCATAGAGCGCATCGATCGCCGCCTTCGCGCGCGAGTCGGCGGGGGCGAAATAGACCTGACCCAAATCTTCGCGCCGCCGCCGATAGTCGCTCGACGCTTCGAGACGCACGACCTCCATGCGTTGCTGCAGCAGGGCGATAAAGGGCAGAAAGAGATCGCGATTGCGGCCGCCCTCATAGAGCCGCGAAGGTTCGACGTTGGACGTGGCGACAATGACTACGCCCGACTCCAGCAGCGCGGAAAACAGCCGCGCCAGTATCGTGGCGTCGGCGATATCGTTCACGGCGAATTCGTCGAAGCAGAGCACGCGCGCTTCCTTTGCGATCTCGCGAGCAATGCAGGTCACGGGATCGGCGTCGCCGCCAACCGGGTTCCGACGCAGCCGATGCAGCCGGTCATGCACATCCGCCATGAAGGCGTGGAAATGCGCGCGGCGCTTTCTGTCGATCGAAAGCTCGCTGAAGAACAGATTCATCAGGAATGTCTTGCCGCGCCCCACCTGTCCCCAGAGATAGAGCCCGCTCGGGCGGCGGGCGCGACGGCGAAATTTCGCAAGAAGCGCCAGGGTCAGACGGGCGTTCATCGGCCGGCGGCCGGACAGCGCGTCGGCGAGCGCCTGAAGCTGCTCGACCGCGGCGCGCTGCGAGGCGTCGCGCTCCAGCGCGCCTTGCGCAACGAGAGCGTCATATTTCTCGACGATGGCTTGCGCGCGCGCCGTCATACGCGCCGCATCCGGCCGTTCGTCTCCGCGAGCGCGCCGGGGCGAAGTTCGCAATAGAGCAGGCGGTCGGAGTCGACCGGTCCCGGCATGGTGATCTTGCCGCGCGGCACGCGCGCGAAGCCGAGTCGGGCGTAATAGTCCTCGTCGCCGACAAGCAGCACGAGGCCGTGTCCGGCTTCCCGCGCGGCGTCGAGCGAATATTTGACCAGCGTCTCGCCGACCCGCTGCTGGCGAAACGCCGGCTCGACGGTCAGCGGCCCAAGCAGAAGCGCGGGCGTCGATCCGACGAGGATCTGGGTCATGCGATTGACGCCGACGAGCAGCGTGCCGATGCGCGCGACGAAGGAAAGCGCGCGATCCGGCTCGACGCCTTCGCGCAGGCGGTAGGCCGTGCGCGCATATCGGCCCGGACCGAACGCGCGTTCGTCGAGCTTCTCGATATGCGCTTCGTCGGCGGCGGTGAGCGGCGCGAATTTTACGGCGAGATCGATCATGTTGGCGGCTTGACCCTGGGCGCTGGCCATATCACGCGTTGTCTGCGCCGCAAAACCTCTCGTTGCGCTGCGATAAGCCGGCATGCGAGCCTGCCTGGAGAGGAGCCATGCCGGAATATCGCTTACGCCCCGCGGCCGTGCAGGACGCCCGCGCGATCGCCGAGATCAACGCCATGGCCTGGCGCGAGACCTACGCCGGGCTCATGCCGGCGGAAATCCTGGCGAACATCGACCTCGACGACTGGACGCGGCGCTGGCTGGCGCGGATCGGTTCGGACGAGAATGGCCAAGCCGTCTTCGTCGCGCTCGAGGACGGCGTTCCGGTCGGGTTCGCCCGCTGCAACCGCCAAACCAATCCGAAGCTCGTTCCGCTCGGCTTTGACGGCGAAATCGCCTCGATTTATCTCCTGCGGCGCGTCCAGCGTCAGGGCTTGGGCAGAGGCCTGATGGCGCGGCTCGCCGAACATCTGATGTGCATCGGCTGCGCGAGCGCCGCGGTGTGGGTGTTGCGCGACGCGGCGAAGGCGCGCGGCTTTTACGAGGCGCTCGGCGCGACGCCGCTTGGCGTCGAAGGCGTCTGGGAAGTTGCGGACGCCGTGCTTCCCGATCTTGCCTATGGATGGCGCGATTTGCGCATCCTGGCCGAGGCCGCTGTCGTCGGCGCTCGAAATGCCTCACCAATAGGGTGAAACGGGCGCCTTCTCCAACGCCTCGGCGAGGCGCGCGCGGGTCGCGGCGGTCGTCTCCGCCGGCAGCGCGTCGAGCGCGAAGAAGCCGGCCTCGGCGATTTCGCGATCGGGGACGCGCGGCTCGACGACGCGAAAAGCGCGCGCGAGGTAAAGCGCGACATGGTCTCGAACCGAGAACCGCCGATTGAAATAGACGCCGAAGAGTTCCGGCGGTTCGTCGAGCATGACGTTGGCTTCCTCGTGCAGTTCGCGCTTGAGCGCGTCGACCAGCGTTTCGCCGCTTTCGACGCCGCCGCCCGGCAGATAGAAGCCGTCGACATAGGTGTGACGGACGAGCAGCACGCGGCGCCTATCATCGAGCACGAGGCCGCGCACGCCCAGGGTCATGGGACGCTGAAACCGCGCGCCCAAGGCGATCAGCCTGCGCGCGATGCGCGATCGCGTCGAATGCGACTCGCTCGCTTGCTCCTGCTCCGTCAAAACCGGCTCCGATTGCCGAAACTCTGGCAAATGCTCCGCGAAAGCTCTAGTAATCGCCAGCCCATCCTAGCAGGAAAGCGCCGCCGCTGAACGGGCTCGGAAGGATATGAGGCTGTCTTGACTTTTCGGCTTGCTCATCTCTCCGACGCGCATATCGGTCCGATTCCGCGGCCAAATCTCGCCGAGCTTCTCGGCAAGCGCGTCACGGGCTATGTGAACTGGCTCTATAAGCGCGGCGCTCAGCACGACATGGACGTGCTCGCCAGGATCGTCGCCGACATCAAGGCGCAGGCGCCCGACCATGTCGTCATGACCGGCGATATCGTCAACATCGGACTTCCCGCCGAAATCGCGCTGGCCAAAGACTGGCTCGCCGCTCTCGGGGCGCCGAGCGAGGTGAGTTTCACGCCCGGAAATCACGACGCCTATGTGGCGAGCGTGACCGACCTCGTTCACGAGGTTTTCGCGCCCTGGACGAGCGGAGAGACGGAACGCGCAGGCTTTCCCTATATGCGCCGGCGCGGCGGCGTCGCGCTGATCGGTCTCGACACCGGCGTGCCGACCGCGCCTTTCGTCGCTTCCGGCCGGCTTGGGGAGGGTCAGAGGGCCGCGCTCGCGCGGATGCTGGATGCCGCCAAGGCGGAAGGGCTGACGCGCGTCGTCTGCCTCCATCATCCGCCGCATGTCGGCGGCGCGAGGCTGCTGCGCGGGCTCGAGGACGCCGTGGAATTCGAAGCCGTCATCGCCCGGCACGGCGCCGAACTCATCGTGCATGGGCATAATCACAAGCCGAGCCTGCATCGACTTCACGGACCAAACGTCGCCGCGCCTGTCGTCGGCGTCGCGTCGGCTTCGGCGCGTCCTGGCGGACATTATCCGGGCGCGGCCTATAATCTTTACGAAATCGCTCGAAAGGACGACGCGCTGACCATTACGCTGCGCAGGCGCGGATTGAACGACGCCGGAGACGTCGTCGAGCTTGAATCGGTCGAACTGTGACAGGGTCAGCTTGTGAAATAGGTCTGATAGGCCCACGCCGCCAATACGGCCAGCAGCGCGAAGAAAGCGGCCGCGCCGAAAAATTCCGCGATGAACGCGGCGGCGCGGGCGGCTTTGCCGGAGAAGGATGTGTCGGCGTCGCGCGCCGCGGCGGATTTGACGGCAAGGGCCCGCGCCGCGCCGCCGCTCGCATAATCGATCGCCAGCGCCTTTTCGCGCTCGATCAGACGATGCGCGATATAGGCGGTGATCGCCTCGACGAGATCGTCGGCGTCGTCGCTTTCGCACAGCGTCACCCGGCCGTGACGCGTATCCTGAAGAAAACGGTAGGTGCGTCGGTCGCGATCCATTTCGACGAAGCCGATCTGGTCGATGAACAGGCGCGGCTTCTCCCCCGGCGCCACCCCAACGTCGAAAATATCGCAGCCCTCTGGCAACTGCGCCAGGACCGGCGCCAGCCCATCGCCGAGAATTTCCAGACGGGCGATTTCCGCGGCGCGCAAATCAGAAATCGCGGCGGAGCGCTCGGCGTTCTCGAGTCGCGCGCGGCGCAGCGCGCCGGCAAGGCTCGCCATGCGTTCGTCGAGCGGTCCGGCGTCCTTGCGGGCGAAGCGCTCCCGCTCGACGCGAAGCGAGAGGCGCTCCGCGGGCGTGGCGGAGGAAGCGCTCCTGGGGTCGTCGTCGCGAGTCTCGGCTGGCGGCGCGGGCAGGGGCTCTTCCATCTCGTCCACTCGCTGAAGCCCTCGTGACGCGGCCGGGGCGATAAAGCATTGTGGACTATAGCGGCTCTCGGCGTCGGTGCGAAGCGCCAGGGGCGTCGAAGCGGGGCGGGAGTCGACTTTTTCCCCCGCCTCCGGCAAGTGAATCCTTACGATCGCCGCTGATTCCGGCCATTAACGATAAAAACGTCGGATGCGACAGAGGCGCGGAGGGGATCCATGGCCGTCAATCGTGGCGAATCAGATGTGAAGACCGCCGTGTTTGAACGCATCATCATCGGCGCTGGCTTTGCGGTCTTCGCGGCCCTGGAGGCGGCGGGCGGCGGCGAGCACGCGATCGTCGCCGGTTTTTTCGCCGGCGCTTCGATATTCATGTTGCGCCGCTCGTCCGAGAGCACGCGCCAGGCGGCCGATTTCGCCGTGGATTTTCTCGTCGTCGCGATTTTTACGCTGCTGTGCGACCGCTCGGGCGTTTTGTGGCGCGCGCCGGAAAACTTCGCCGAATTGTTCCGGTTTTCGCCTGTGGGCGCGGGGACCGCCGCCATTCTCTATCTCGCCGGGGTGGTCACGCTGCGGGCGCGCTCACGCATGGCGGTGCGCGCGGCTCTGTTCGTTTTGCCGCTGCAGTTCAGCCTCTTGCTCGCGCTCGGCTCGCCGGTCGTCACCCAGATCGGCGGCGGGCTGCTGCTCGGCCTCGACGTCCCCGACGCCTTTAGAAATATAGCCGGCCGCACGCTGGTCCTGTTTCTGCTCAATGAGTCGGTCGTGGTCGGCGTGCCGCTCGCGCTTGGCCGATTCCTGCCGCGACAGTGGCGTCCGCACGGCGTGTTGTTCGCCTCGGCGTTTCTCGCGTCGCTCACCCCCTATATCGCGACCTCGGTTTCCTATTTCGTCGCGCCTTATCTGCCCTATCCGGCGACGGCGGCGGTCGCCGCCGTGGCGGCGGCGCTGGCGCAGGCAGGCTTGTGGGGCCAAACCTATCTCGTGACTCAGGCGATGGCCGGTCTGTTGCGGGCGACGCCGTCGCTGCAGGTCGTCGTGTTCCACGATTGGCGGACGGGCGCTGAAAAGGGCGCCGTCTATGGCCTGGTGTTCATGGCGCTGCTGCTCGCGGCCGGGCTGGTCGTGTCTTTCCCGCCGGCCGTGGCGGTGATTTCCGCCTCTGGTCCGATCGGCGGCGCGCTGATCGGCGCGGCGTTGTTCCCGCTGGCGCGCGCGATCGTCGAGAGCACCGACTCGACGCCGCCCTTCTTCGCGCGGGTTGAAGAGCTTTATCTGCATCCCTCCAACTATTTCCGCGGCGCGGTCGCCGGCGCCGGCGTCGCGCTTGCTGTGATGATCGGACTTCCGGCGGCGAGCGGCGGCCACAGGTTCCTCTTCGGCGCCCTTGCCGGCGCGCTCGCTTATGCCGGCGTCGACGCGGCAATCGATTTCGCCGCGCTGACTCAGGGGCGCCGACAGCATCTGCGCAGCTGGCGGGTCTATTCGCTGGGCGCGCTGCTCGGCGCGCTCGTCGCCGGCGCGATCGCCTGGTATCTCGACGTGGGGCAGGTCGAAACGATCGTCTCGAAATTCTTCGCCTATACGTCGATCGACTATGCGGCGGACGGGCGTCCGATCAACGACTATGTCGTGCGTCCGCTGTTCTCCAAATGGGGCGCGACCGATCTCGGCAAAGTCGACGGCGGCGTGAGACTATTCTTCGACGAGTCGTTTTCGGGCGTCATTCAATGGGTGTTCGCGGCGCCGCTGTTTTCGATCAATCTGTTCTTCCTGACGGCGCTCGTCGAGCGCAGCCTGCGACCGCTTCGGCAGCTTGCGAGCTGGCAGGGCCTCGACATGCTCGTCGAAAACGCCGTGCGGGTGTTGCGCTGGGGCCTGTGGATGGCGCCGGTGATCTATTCCTTCCTCAAGGCGTCGCCCGATCCCACCTGGTACAATCAGGACGGGCTGATCAGAACCGGCGTCGCGAGCTGGATGAATTACATCCTTCCCGACTCCGAATTCCGCGCCTGGAGCCTCGATATATTCACCGCGCTGCTCGCCTATGACGCCCTGCGCGTGCTGATCTGGTTCGACCACATGGGCCTGCGGGTCGCGACGCTCGTCAATCTCTCTTTCGTCGGCGGCGACGCAGCGGACGAAAAGGCCGCGCGCTTTCTTGGAAAATCGCAGACGAGCCGCGCGATCCCGGAGGGGATTCGCCGATTCGGCACATGGGCGCCGCTCCTGCTTCCCTTTTACATTCCGCGCGGCGCGGATTGGGACGGCGCGTGGAGCGCCTCGGAGCAATTGGCGCATACGCGGCCGCCGTCCTACGCCTATCTGGTCAGCGGCTATCTGATCTACGCCGGCCTCGTCGTCTTCGGTTTGATGATCTTCCTTCTCGGGCGGTTGGCGCGCGCCCAGAAAGTCACGATCGAAGGCATCACCGGCGCCGGCGGCGTGCCGGGCTCGCGACCGTTGAAACTGACCAACGGGCTGATGACCAGCGAGTGGTTCCAGGACGGGCAGGGCGCGATACGCATCGAGGGCGTGGCGCGCGGCGGTCCGCCGATCGATCTGACGCGGCGGCCGGACGATCACGCCCATCCGCGCGGGCGTTTTCTGTTTCTGCGCGAAGACGGCGGCGAGCTATGGTCGATCGGCGAGGCGCCGACCCGTTGCCGAGCCGCTCAGGCGTCGCTCACCGACGCCGGCGAGAACTGCCTGTTCTTCATGGCGGAGCGCAATGGATTCGCGATCGAAGCCCGCGTCTCGCTCGCCGCCGACGAAGCGGTCGAGATCACCCGGCTGAAAATCGTCAATCTCGAACAGCGCCATCGCAAACTGGTGCTCGCGTCGCTGCGCGAATGGGTGCTCAACGAGACGGGCGTCGAACTTCGCGACGCCGCATACAACGCGATTCATGTCGGCACATGGTACGTCCGCTCGCTCAATGCGATTTTCGCGCAGAACCGATTGCTCAAGGGCGGGGCGCGCCGCCAGTCCGATCGCCGACTGTCGCCCGAGATCGGCTTCCACGCCATCGGCGGCGCCGCCGACGCGAAGATTTCCATCGTCGGCTATGAGGACGTGAAGTCGCGCTTCTATGGGATGGGCTCGGTGCATGCGCCCGACAGCCTGCTGGGATTGGCGGCGCCGCGCGATCCGAAGGACGAGGGCCTTCTGTACGGCTTCGAGCCCTGCGCCAGCCTGCGCGTCGAAGTCGAACTCGCCGCCGCCGGCGCGACCGAATTGATCATCGTCGACGGCTGGGCCCGCGACATGGGCCGGGCGACGGATTCCATCGCGCGTCATCTCGGCATTGCGCCCGCGTCGCCCGAAACTCTGAACGATGCGCTGTCGCGCCGGCGCGGGCTCATTCTGCCGCCGCCGCCCAAGAAGCCGCGCTACGCTTTTTCGCAAGACGGCCGGAGCGTCACGCTCGGCCCCGGAACGCCGCGTCCCTTCGCCCATGTCATCGCCAACGCCTTCGGGCAAGGCGCGGTGCTCTCGAATGACGGGGATATTTTTTCGTTCCACGGCAATTCGCGACTGAACAGTTTCACGCCGTTTCGCATGGGCGAGGGCCGGATGGCGCCGGCCGGGCAGAAGTTCTACGTTTACGATCTCGCCCGTACTGACGCGCATAGTCCGACCTTCGTTCCGCTGCGCCGCCGCGACGCCGACTATCAGGTGACGTTTTCGCCGGGAGTCGCGGTCTTTCGCGCAGAGCGCGATCGCCTCGATCTCGAAATG
Organism: Methylocystis sp.; assembly: GCA_021731565.1. GTDB lineage: Bacteria > Pseudomonadota > Alphaproteobacteria > Rhizobiales > Beijerinckiaceae > Methylocystis. The sequence continues at coordinate 13,639 of JAKFXD010000139.1, forward strand.
ACCGTATTCGTCAGCCCGACGCAGCCGATCGAATTCAAAATCCTCAAGATCCGCAACCGAACCGATCATGAGCGGCTGCTGCAGATCACGCCGGCGATGGAAATCGTATTGGCGGAAACGCCCAACGAAAGTCTCGGCGCGCTGGAGTCGGTCATCGACGAGAATGTGCATTCGATCTACTTCCGCAATCCGCGCAATAATTTCGTGCGCGGCTGGGCTTTCGTGACGACCTCTATGCCGGCGGAATTCGCCGAGACGTCGCGTCGCCGCTTTCTCGGCCACGAAAGCCGCGATCCTTATCTGCCTTACATGGTCGAGCACGGCCACCCGGACGCCGGCGCCCCCGCGCATGAACGAAAGGTCGCCGC
>JAKFXD010000045.1 GCA_021731565.1 Methylocystis sp.
GAGATTGTCCCGGTCGCGCGCATGGAGGAAGTGCTGCGGCATGCGCTGGTCTCCCAGCCGACGCCGATCGAATGGCGGGAAGACGCCGCCGCCATCGCCAAGCATGGCGCCGCGATCAGCGACGACGACGGGTCGGGCGTGCGCGCGCATTGACGGCCGGACATCCGTCGAACGGCTTAAGAGCCCTGCCTTCCGGCGGGGCTCTTTTCTTTTCTACCCTGACGGGATTCGGTCCGTTTTAGCCCCGGCGCCCGCGCCGCAGCGCCCGGATTGCATGACGATTTCGCGTCGCAGCGGCCATTTCCTCCGGAAATCCAGCGATTCTGCGCCTTTGACGGCCGGCATCCCTTGCATTTCCTGCGATTCGCGACCAACACTCGCCATCGCTGCGCAAGCCGATTCGAGGTCGCGCATTCTATGCCGGGCGGCCCGCAGCGAAACAGAAGGACAAAGGCCATGAACAAATTGGAACTGGTCGAGCACGTCGCGAACGAGACGGACAGCTCGAAAGCGGCGGCGGCCGCCGCCATCGACGCCGTCATCGACGGCATCACCAAGGCCCTCAAGAAGGGCGACGAAGTCCGCCTCGTCGGTTTCGGCACCTTTTCGGTCAAGAAGCGCGCGGCCGGCAAGGGCCGCAATCCGGCGACCGGCGAAGAGATCAAGATTCCCGCATCGAAGAGCGCCCGCTTCAAGCCCGGCGCGACGCTGAAGGCCGCGCTCAACAAGGCCAAGTAGCGCCGGCGCGGGGAGACGCTGGCGTCGCAGGCGTTTTTCCAGATCTTTGCACGATGGCCGTCGGCATTCCGGCGGCCGTCGTTTTTGACCCGGCTTGCTTCACGCCGACCCCGCCCTTAAAACCGCGCAGGCCGCGTGTCGCGTCGTCTGGGGCGGTTAGCTCAGTTGGTAGAGCATCTCGTTTACACCGAGAGGGTCGGCGGTTCGAGACCGTCACCGCCCACCAGCGCAGGATTTCGCTATAGGCTGCTCGGACTAAAGAAGGCCGCCAGGATGAAGCTGATCAAAACCGTCCTGCTCGCTCTGAGCGTCGCCGCCGCCTCATCCGCGCGCGCCGAGGAGATGAGCTTTCGCGTCATCGACATGAATTCCGGCGGCTGCGGCGCGAATTGCCCGCAGGTGATCGCGGCGCAAGGCGAAATCGGCGAGGCGACGCCCGACGCCTTTCTCGCCTTCGTGCGCGAAAATGCGCGGGGCGGCAATTTGCATGGGATTGTGCTGCTGGACTCGCCGGGCGGCAAGGTCGTCGCCTCGATGGAGCTCGGCCAGGCCTTCCGCAAGCTCGGCATGGCGGTGCTCGTCGCCCGTCCAGCGGCCGATCGGTCGCGCACGATGGCGCTGGTTTCGGGCCGCTGCTATTCGGCCTGCGTCTATGCGCTGATGGGCGGAAGGAAGCGCGTCATCCCGGCGCAAAGCAGCGTCGGCGTGCACCGCATGTTCAACTATTCGACGAATTTCGACATGGCCGAAGGCGGCTTCGTTCGCGAGCGCAATTTGGACGATGGCGGCATGCTCCAGACGCTGTCGCGCTATGCGGCGATGATGGGCGTCAGCACCGAACTCGTGAAGCTCGCCGAGCGGACGTCGCCCGACCGGCTTTACATGCTGACCGGCGCCGATATCGCGCGCTGGCGGCTTGGCGCGCGCAAGCTTTAGGCGCGCCCGCATCAGTCATCCTCAGCGACAGGCCAGGACATGAAACATATTCTTGACGGGCTCGAACAGCGGCGCGCGTCCGCGCGTCTGGGCGGCGGACAAAAGCGCATCGAAGCGCAGCATGCGCGCGGCAAACTCACCGCGCGCGAGAGAATCGAACTGCTGCTCGACCATGAGTCGTTCGAAGAATTCGACATGTTCGTCGCCCATCGGTGCACCGATTTCGGCATGGATCAAGGCGAGAAGATTTCGGGCGACGGCGTCGTCACCGGATGGGGGACGGTCAACGGCCGCGCCGTCTTCGTCTTCGCCAAGGACTTTACCGTCTTCGGCGGTTCGCTTTCCGAGACTCACGCGCAAAAGATCACCAAGCTGCAGGACATGGCGCTCAAGAATCGCGCGCCGATCATCGGACTCTTCGACGCCGGCGGCGCGCGCATCCAGGAGGGAGTCGCGGCGCTCGGCGGCTATGGCGAAGTGTTCCAGCGCAATGTGCTGGCCTCCGGCGTCATTCCACAAATTTCGGTGATTATGGGCCCCTGCGCCGGCGGCGACGTCTATTCGCCGGCGATGACCGACTTCATCTTCATGGTGCGCGACACGAGCTACATGTTCGTCACGGGACCCGATGTGGTGAAGACCGTGACGAACGAAACGGTGACGGCGGAAGAACTCGGCGGCGCCTCGGTGCATACGACCAAGAGTTCGATCGCCGATCGCGCTTACGACAATGACGTCGAGGCGCTGCTGCAGATGCGGCGGCTGATCGATTTTCTCCCCTCCTCCAATCAGGAGGAGGCGCCGGAGTGGCCGGCGTTCGACGAGGTCGACCGCGTCGATGAGTCGCTCGACACGATCGTTCCGGACAATCCAAATAAGCCTTACGACATCAAGGAGTTGATCCATAAGGTCGTCGATGAGGGCGACTTCTTCGAAATCCAGGAAGCGCATGCGCGCAATATCGTCATCGGCTTCGGCCGCATCGAAGGGCGCACGGTCGGCATCGTCGCCAACCAGCCGCTCGTGCTCGCCGGCGTGCTCGACATCGACGCCTCCAAGAAGGCGGCGCGGTTCGTGCGCTTTTGCGATTGCTTCAACATTCCGATCGTCACCTTCGTCGACGTGCCCGGTTTTCTGCCCGGCACCGCGCAGGAATATGGCGGCCTCATCAAGCATGGCGCGAAGCTGCTGTTCGCCTACGCCGAAGCGACCGTGCCGAAAGTGACTCTCATCACGCGCAAGGCCTTCGGCGGCGCCTATGACGTCATGGCGTCGAAACATCTGCGCGGCGACGTCAATTACGCCTGGCCGTCGGCGCAGATCGCCGTGATGGGCGCGAAGGGCGCGGTCGAAATCATCTTCCGCTCCGACCTCGGCGATCCCGAGAAAATCGCCCAGCGCACCAAGGAATATGAAGACCGGTTCCTCTCGCCCTTCGTCGCCGCCGAGCGCGGCTACATCGACGAAGTGATCATGCCCCGTTCGACGCGCAAGCGAATCGCTCGCGCGCTTGCGCTGCTGCGTCACAAGGAACTCGAGAATCCTTGGAAAAAGCACGACAATATTCCGTTGTGACGCGCGGCGACGCCGCCGCGCCGACCGCGCCCGATCTGCCGCGTCGCGCCATTTTGGCGCCGCGGCGCCTGTCGCCTAAATCATCGGCGCCACATCATAAAATTCGACAAACTGCATCATTTTTGAAGTGACAGGCCTCTCGTTTTGTCATAGTGTTCGCTCGCCAGGTTGGTTGGGTAAAAGCCTAAGCGTCGAATGCGTCGCGGGAATTAGGCCCAGCTACGGTCCAAGTCGGGGAGGACGCCGAACAGTACGCGGTTCGCCGGGGCTCGAACATGAGCTCGCGAACAGGCTATCGGAGCGACTTAAGACTTCGGAGCTTGGCGTTTCAGTTCGGTTAAGGACGGGGTGCCAAAGAGCGGGGAGCGGCGGGACGCCATCCCCGCTCTTTGTGTTTTTATCGCCCTGCGATCTAAATATTAAGGAATTGCTACGCGGCGAAGCGTATCGCCATTGATTGAACCGGGGCGGCGAGGCCGTCGCCTTGACGGGCGATGACGCGCTTCCTACGTTCCGCGCAAGATTACCAAAGAATCTTCCAATGAAAGGCCGACCATGACCACTCAGAAAATCACCGACGCCACTTTCGAACAGGAAGTGCTCAAATCCGCTGAGCCGGTGGTTGTCGATTTTTGGGCGGAATGGTGCGGTCCCTGCCGCATGATCGCCCCGGCGCTCGAAGAAATCGCCGCGGAAATGAAGGGGAAGATCAAGGTCGTCAAGCTCAACATCGACGAGAACCCCGCGGTGGCGAGCAAGCTCGGCATCAGGTCGATTCCGACGCTCATTTTGTTCAAGGACGGCAAGGCCGCCGCGCAAAAGGTCGGCGCCGCCCCCAAGGGCGAATTGTCGCGGTGGATCGCCGCGGCCGTGTGATCGGGTCCTATAGGCCGGCGAAGCCCGACAGCCACAGCGCCGCGAGGGCGCCTGCGACGGCGAGAATCGAAGCGGCGGCCAGCCGGCGTCCCATCCCGGCGCCGCCGATCACCGATCCCATCACGACTTTTGAAGTCGTGTTCGAGAGCAGCGCCAGCAGGACAGCGCCCGCCGCCGCCCCTGCGCCGATCTCGGATGCGCCGAGCCTGGCCATGGTGAGCGCGATCGCGTCGACGTCGACGATGCCGGAAAGGAGCGCCAGCGCATAGGCGCCAACGCTTCCCGCGAAATGAGTGGCCAGTCGCGACAGGACCATCACCGTCGCGAGCAGCGCGCCGAATTTCAGCACCGCGACAAGATCGAGCGGATTGACGACGGCGAGGCTGCTCGATTCGCCCGGACGCTCGCTGGCGCTTCGTCGCAGCAGAAAGACGCCGGCGAGCGCAAATAGAACGCCGGCGGCTATGACCGGCGGCGCCAGGCGCCAGGCGAGCGGCGGGTTGATGACGGCGACAATGGCCAGGACGCGCGGCGCCATGATCGCATTGGCGAAAATCGCGCCTGCCGCGCAAGCTCCCAATTGCGCCGGATGTTCGCGCGCCAGCCGCGACATCGCCGCTGTCGCGGCGGTCGATGACGCCAGTCCTCCCGCCATGCCGGCGACGGCGACGCCGCGGCGGTAGCCGATCAGCTTCACGGCGACATAGCCCGCGAAGGAAATCACGCCGATCAGAACGGTCATCAGCCACAATTCGAAAGGATTGACCGCTTCCCAGGGGTCGATGGCGCGATTGGGCAGAACCGGAAGCAGGATGAAGCTCATCACGAGCAGCGCCAGTCCGGAACGTAGTTCGTCCCAGGTGATGCGCTCGACGAACCCGTGCAAGAACGACTTGAGCGCCAGGATCGCCGTCGTCGCCACCGCCGCCGCGACGGCAGCCTGAATGTCGCCGATGACGGCATAGGCCCCCAGCGAGAAGGCAAGCAGGACGGCGACCGAGGTGGTCGCGCCAAAAGTCTCGTCATGCACGATTTCGCGATAACGAAAGGCGCCGATCAATGCGCCGACGAAAACGAAGGCGATCGCCAGAGCGATCACGCCGGAAGCGCCGTAAGGCTGGACGATCGCGCCCCAGACGCCGCCGAGCAGGCCGGCGAGTCCGTGCGTGCGCAGGCCGGCGGCGCGCTCGCCTTCCGCCTCGTCGCGTGAAGCCCAGCCGCGTTCGAGGCCGATGAGCAGGCCGATCGCGAGCGCGATCGACAGTCTCTGGATCAGCTCGGCCGCGCTCAATTCATACATGTTTGCGTTCGCCGCTTCTCTTGCTTCGTCGCGCGCCGCAAGGCCCGTGCAAGCCCGGCGCGATTCACGCCGCCAAGATCATATGGCGCGCCGCGGCGAAAGCGTGCGCCGGATCGAGATTGGCAATAGAACCTTCGCATGAACCTGCCTCTGTCTCCCTCCCGCCGCTCCAATATCGCGCCTTTCATGGCCATGGATGTGCTGCGCGACGCCAAGGCGCTGGAGCGCGCCGGCCGCAGCATCATCCATCTGGAGCTGGGCGAACCCGGCGTCGCCGCCCCGCTCCGCGTGCGCGAGGCCGCCATTCAGTCGCTGGGCCAGGGCGCGATCGGCTATGGCGAGGCGCTGGGCGAAGCCGCGCTTCGCGCCCGCATCGCGCGCCACTATGGCGAGCGCTATGACGTCGAGGTCGCGCCCGACCGTGTCATCGTCGCGACCGGCTCGTCCGGCGGCTTTCTCATCGCCTTTCTCGCCGCATTCGACCCGGGAGCGCGAATCGCCGTCGCTGCGCCGGGCTATCCGGCCTATGCGAATATTCTCTCTGCGCTCGGCCTGGAGCCGATCCTGCTCGACGTCGGCGAAGAGACGCGTTTCGCGCCCACCGCGGCGATGCTCGCAGCCGCCCATCGCGAGAAAAAACTTCATGGCGCGCTCTTCATGAGTCCGGCCAATCCGACCGGCGCGATGATTGGGCGCGAGGAATTGGCGCGAATCTGCGCCTTTTGCGAGGAGGCCGGAATCGTCCTCGTCTCGGACGAAATCTATCACGGGCTCGAATATGAGATGCGCGCCGAAACCGCGCTGCGCTTCTCGCATCGCGCGCTCGTCATCAATTCCTTCTCGAAATATTACGCGATGACCGGCTGGCGGCTCGGCTGGCTGGTGGCGCCTCCCGAGCTGATCCGTCCGCTCGAGCGCCTGCAGCAGTCGCTTGCGATCTGCGCGCCGACCCTGTCGCAGCGGGCGGCCCTCGCCGCTTTCGACGCGGGTGACGAATTGGAGGCGAACCGCGCCGCCTATGCGAGAAACCGGGCGTTCCTGCTCGATCGGCTGCCGCGATTGGGGCTGGACAAATTCGCGCCGCCCGACGGCGCCTTCTACATCTATGCCGACGTGTCGCGATTCACCGACGATTCGGTCGCCTTCTGCCGGCGAATGCTGCATGAAACCGGCGTCGCGACGACGCCCGGCCTCGATTTCGATCCGCGCCGCGGCGGCAAGACGCTGCGGATTTCCTACGCCGGCCCCGAAGCCGATATGCGCGAGGGCGTCGCCCGCCTGGAAGCCTGGCTCAGAGTTTAGCCGCCGAACGGCGTGCGCACTCGCTGCCACCAGCCGCCTTTCTTCGGACGGTCGGGGTCGGCCTGGGTAATGACGACTTCCGTCGCCTCGCGCGGGGCGACCGCTCGCGGCGCCGGCGGCTCGCGCGAAATGATCTCCGCCGAAATCTCGCGCGCGCGCTCTTCCACGGGCGGCGCGGCTTCGGTCCCATTCACCGGGACAGCGAGAGGAAGCTCCGGCGCAGGGACGTCGTCGGACGTCATCAGCGCCTGAGCGGTCGCGCCCGTCTCGTCGAGCGGGAAGACCGCGGAAGGATCTTTGAATTCCTCCGGCAGGGGCGCGGATCGCCGCCAGCGTCCAGGACCACGATCTTGACCACGATCTTGACCGCGATCCGAACCGCGGCCGGCCCCGCGTCTGCCGCCGCGGCGGTCGGGCCGCTCTTCGACCGGCGCCGGCGCGCCCTCGATCGCCGCCATGAATGCGAGGCCATCATCGGACGGCTGCTCCAAGCCGGGCGCTTGCTGCTCGCCCCCTTGCGCGCCGCCGCGACCGCGGCGACGCCGCCGCCGCCGGCCGCGCGACGCGGCGTCGTCCTCCGCGGCAAAGCGCGCGCGGTCGCCGTTCTCATTGCGGCGCGGTTCGCCGCCCGCCTCGACGCCCTCCACTTCGGTCTCGAAGACTTCGCCCGCCTCGGCGTCTTCGACCACCTCTTCTTCAAGCGGTTCGGCGCGGACCGAATCGACGCGCAACGGCGCATCGCGCTGTGGGACGCGCGGTCCGGTCGCGAGTTCTCCGCGCTCGAGCGCGTGATAGGTCGCGCCGGTCAGCGTATCGTCGGCGGCGACCGCGATATGGACGCCGAAGCGGCTCTCCAGGTCCTGAAGATGGGCGCGCTTCTGGTTGAGGATATAAAGCGCCACGACGGCGCGGGTGCGCAGCGTCACATCATGCGCCGCGCTCTTGACGAGCGCCTCCTCCAGCACGCGCAGCACATGCAGCGCGATGGACGCGGTGGAGCGCACATGGCCGGCGCCGGCGCAATGCGGACAGGGCACGGTCGAGCCTTCGACCACCCCGGCGCGGATGCGCTGGCGCGACATTTCGAGCAGTCCGAAATGCGAAATGCGTCCGACCTGAATGCGGGCGCGGTCGCTCTTTAGCGCGTCCTTGAGCCGCCGTTCCACGGCGCGATTGTTGCGGCTCTCTTCCATGTCGATGAAATCGACGACGATCAAGCCGGCGAGATCGCGCAGCCGCAACTGCCGCGCGACTTCGTCGGCGGCCTCGAGATTGGTGCGAAGCGCCGTGTCCTCGATATTGTGCTCGCGCGTCGAGCGTCCCGAGTTCACGTCGATCGCGACCAGCGCCTCGGTCTGGTTGATGACCAGATAGCCGCCCGACTTCAGCGTGACATGGTTTGAGAACATCGCGTCGAGTTGAGCCTCGACGCCGCTCTCGGCGAAAATCGGAAACGGCTCGCGATGCGGGCGCACGTTCTTGGCGTGGCTCGGCATCAGCATCCGCATGAAGTCCTTCGCCTCGCGATAGGCGTCTTCGCCGGCAACGACCACTTCCTCGACGTCGCGTCCGTAGAGATCGCGAATGGCGCGCTTGATGAGCGAGCCTTCCTCATAAACGAGCGTCGGCGCCGATGAGCGCAGCGTCAGTTCGCGCACGCTCTCCCACAGGCGCAGCAGATATTCGAAGTCGCGCTTGACCTCCTGCTTGGTGCGGGTCGCGCCCGCCGTGCGCAGAATGACGCCCATGCCCTCCGGCACTTCGAGATCATGGACGATCTCCTTGAGGCGCTTGCGGTCGGCGCCGTCGGTAATCTTGCGCGAAATGCCGCCGCCGCGCGCGGTGTTGGGCATCAGCACCGAATAGCGGCCGGCGAGCGAGAGATAGGTGGTGAGCGCCGCGCCCTTGTTGCCGCGCTCTTCCTTGACGACCTGAACGAGCAGCACCTGACGGCGCTTGATGACCTCTTGAATCTTGTACTGGCGGCGCGAGCGGGGGGCGCGATAGGGCGCTTCATCCATCGCGTCGCCGCCGATGTGCTCGACCTGATCTTCCTCGTCGTCGTGCTCTTCCTCGTCGTGCTCCTCGACTGGAGCTTCGACGCGGGCGCGGACGTCCGCTCTCTCATCTTGCGAGTCTTCGCGGGCGCGTTCGCGCGCCGAGTCGCGCTCGTCCTGCCAGCGCGCTTTCGACTCATGATCAGGCTCTTGGGCTTGGAGCGCGAACTCCTCGGCCTCGCCGGTCTCGACCGAGCCGAAGCCGGCGGGATCGACGGAAATCTGCTCATGCTGCGCCGAAACCATCGGCGGCTCGCCTGCCTCGCTCGGCGCAACCCCGGTCTCGCTGGCGACGTTTTCGGCCTGCGCCTCCGCGTCTTCCGCGAGAGGCTCCACAGCCGGCGTTTCGGTCTCGATCACGGCGGGCGAGACTGCGACAACGGCTTCCATTTCGGCTTCGGCGCCCGGCGCCTCGGCGAAGCCCGTCTCGGCGAAGCCCGTCTCGGCCTGGTCCTCGACGACGATTGAGGTCGCGACCGCGTCGTCTATGGGCTCGCTCGTCACCGCCTCATCGGCATTGGCGCGCTTTTCGGCGCCCTCATACTGGCGGCGGCGCGAACGGCGTCCGCGGCTATCGCGGCCGTCGCGACTGTCGCGAACGTGCGGCGCGCGCTCTTCCTCTTCGGCCTGTTGGTGGGCGCGGCTCTCTTCCTCAAGCAGCGCCTGCCGGTCGGCGACGGGGATTTGGTAATAATCGGGATGGATTTCGGCGAAAGCCAGAAAGCCGTGGCGATTGCCGCCATAGTCGACGAAGGCGGCCTGAAGGGACGGCTCCACCCGCGTGACTTTCGCAAGATAAATATTGCCGCGCAGCGGTTTTTTGTCGGCAGCCTCGAAATCGAATTCCTGAACGCGGTTTCCGCGTAGAACGACTACGCGGGTCTCCTCCGGATGGGAGGCGTCGATGAGCATCTTGTTGGCCATGGGGGACTCTTCTGCGGCGCCGCGCGCGATGACGCCGACGGGGCAAGCCTGAGTCCAATCGGGGACTCGGCGACCGCTCTTTGGCGCAGCCTCAAGGCGCGAACGCTTGTTGTGAGGATAAGGGAGACAGGCCTGCGGCCTGCGATACGCTGGCCGGCGCGCGAGCCGGCGGGGAGACGAAACGCGACACGCCTCGTCCCCGAGAGATGACGAACAAGCCGAGAGGCCGTGTATTCGGCGAAACCACGCCCCGCCGCGCGGACAAGCCGCTCGGAGAAAAGGCCTATGCTGGCGCCTGTCACGGTCCTCGCCATGAGATCGTCAAAAAACCTTTCGCTACGCCTTAGAGCGGCGAGCAAACGTCGCATCCTGCGCTGGGCGGCGCGACGGAAAGATGTCAACTGTCCCGAAATTCCGCTGGCCCGATTTGACGGCCGCACTGCGCGGCAAATATCGCGCCGCAGAATTCCGCAGCTTTCTCCATACATATCGATCGCACTCGGTCGGCGCAAGCGCCGGCTCGGCTATTCACCAAAAAATTTGCGGAGAAAGATCTCCCGGTTCGACGGCTTTCGGATAAGCTAACGATGCGTTAAGGGCGCTCTTCCAAAATCGGATATCGCCGGACCCTTCTGGGACCAACATGGGCGGGATGGCTTTGCGCGCACTGGCCACACGATTGTTTCTTCTGGCGCTCGCTGTCTCCAGCGGGCTTGCGCAAGCCGCCGCGGCCGAAGAGCGGCGGACGGAAATCTCCGCGCTCACCGCCCGAATTGAGCCGCTCCCCGATCGCTCGCGCCTGCTCTTCGATCTCACCGGCCTGCCGCCGGTGACCGCCTATCCTGTGGCGAACCCGCCGCGCATCATCGTCGATCTGCCCCTGGTGCTGTTTCGCCTGGAGGCGAACGCGGGCCTCTCGCCCGGCGACAAGCTTATAAAATCATACCGCTACGGGATATTCGCGCCGGGACGCTCGCGCGTCGTGATCGATCTCACGGGTCCGGCTAAAATTCTCAAGGCGGACAGCGAAGTCGCGCCGGGCGGACCGCGGCTCGTCATCGAACTCGCCCCGACCAGCGCCGCCTATTTCGCCGCGACCGCCGCTGAAGAGGCCCGCCGCCAGCCCGCCGATCCGGCGCCGACCCTGCCGCCAGTGGCGGCGAAGCTCTCGACGGACAAGCCGATGGTGGTCATCGATCCCGGCCACGGCGGGCTCGACATGGGCGCAACCGGCAAGCACGGGGAACTCGAAAAGGATGTGGTGCTCGAATTCGCACGGGCGCTGCGGCAGAAGATCGAGGCGGGCGGCCGAGCGCGCGTCCTGCTGACCAGGGACCATGACATGTTCCTGCCGCTCGCCGAGCGCGTGCGAATCGCCAGGGAAAACAATGCGTCGCTGTTTGTCTCGGTCCATGCCGACACGCTCGCCGCCGCCCATGTCGAAGGCGCGACCGTCTACACCGTCTCGGAGCGCGCGTCGGACGCCGAAGCGGCGCGGATGGCGGAGAAGGAGAATCTCGCTGATCAGGCCGCCGGCCTCGAAAGCAAGGCGGACGCCGGCGAGGTCGGCGACATATTGTTCGAACTGACGCGGCGGGAGACCCGCTCCTACAGCCGGCAATTTTCGCATTCGCTGATCTCCTTTTGGAAGGAGGTCGGCGCCATCAATAAAAACCCCAATCGCTCCGCGGGCTTCGTTGTTCTCAAAGCCTTCGACGTTCCATCGGTCCTGCTCGAACTCGGATATCTGTCGAGCGACAAGGATCTCGCCCGGCTCACCTCCCAGGAATGGCGCGAACGCGCGGCGCAGAAAACCGCCGAAGCCGTCGACGCCTTCATCAGCGAGCGCAGCCGGGAGGCGCGCGCGCCGGCCGCTGATTCTTCAGGCGCGGCGCGCCCACAATAAAACACAAAATTGGGGCACTGGGAGATGGTCGCGACGCAGGACCGCCCGGGCGTCGCAGGCGCCGAACAATGCGGACGCGGCGCCATATAATTGGCTTGCGGACAAACGCCTCCGGCGTCGCGGCGATTTCGTGACTGTCGGCGTTCGCATACTCTGGGCTGGCCGCCGGGCGCCGGAACGCGCCAAACGGCGGAATGATCCAAAGGGGCGTTGTATAGAGAAGGCGACGCAAAACGCGTAAGCGCTCACCATATCTGAGCCGGAGAAACCGGCTGCGCGCCGGCCGGGGGCCTTCCCCGGCGTCGCGAAACGGCGCTCGACATCGGAAACGCTAGCCGACGCCCCGGCGACGGCCGCTCTAAGGGTGATATTTCATGCGAATGTTCGCAAGGTTTTTGGGCTTCGTCTTCGCGACCGCGACGATCGTCTTCCTGATCGGGTCGATCGCCGCCGCGGGGCTGATCTACTATTTCTCCAAGGATCTGCCGGGCACTGAGCAGCTGAGCAATTACGAGCCGCCGGTGACGACAAGGCTCCATGCCGGCGACGGCTCGATCCTCGCCGAATATTCGCATGAACGCCGGCTGTTCCTGCCGAGCTCCGCCATTCCGCAAATGGTGAAGCAGGCGTTCATTTCCGCCGAAGACAAGAATTTCTACAATCACATCGGCGTCGATCCGGAAGGCGTGATGCGCGCCGTGAGCGTGCTCGCCCAGGGCGGCCGCCACATGCAGGGCGCGTCGACCATTACGCAGCAGGTCGCGAAGAACTTCCTTGTCGGCAATGAACGCTCGGTCGAGCGCAAGGTTCGCGAGGCGCTCGTCGCCTTCCGAATCGAGGCGGCCTATCCCAAGGACAAGATTCTCGAACTTTATTTGAACGAAATCTATCTCGGGCTCGGCAATTATGGCGTCGCCGCCGCCGCGCTGAATTATTTCAACAAATCGGTCAACGAGCTGACGCTCGCCGAGGCGGCCTATCTCGCGGCGCTTCCCAAGGCGCCGAGCAATTATCATCCGTTTCAGAATCGCGAACGCGCCATGGAGCGCCGCAACTATGTCATCGATCGCCTGATCGCCGACGGCTATGTGACGACCGAAGAAGGCGCCAAGGCCAAAGCCGAGCCGCTCGGCGTCAATCCGCGCGTTCTCTCGCCCAACACCTATGTCGCCGGTTATTTCGCCGAGGAAGTGCGCCGTCAGCTCCTCGAGCAATACAACGAGAAGAAACTCTACGAGGGCGGGCTCTCGGTGCGCACCACGCTCGACCCCAAGATGCAGGCCTGGACGCGAAAGGCCCTGGCCGACGGCCTCGTGCGCTTCGACGAGGCGCATGGCTTCCGCGGCGCGATGAACCACATCGACATTTCGTCCGACTGGGGCGTGACGCTCGCCGCCATTCCGGCGCTCGGCGACGTCAAGCCGTGGCGCCTCGCCGTCGTGCTCGACGTGAGCGGCGATTCGGCGCGCATCGGCCTCCAGCCGGGACGCGAGAAATCCGGCGAAGTGGCGCGCGAACGCGAAACAGGTCTGCTCACCGCCGAAGGCATGCGCTGGGCCGGCCGCAGCCCGCGAGCGGCCTTGACTGCCGGCGACGTGATCTATGTCGAGCCGCTCGCCGGACGCGCCGGTCAATATCGTCTGCGGCAAATTCCCGAAATCTCGGGCGCGATGGTGGCGATGGACCCGCATACCGGCCGCGTCTTCTCGATGGTCGGCGGCTTCTCCTTCGACCAGTCGTCATTCAATCGCGCGACGCAGGCGCTGCGCCAGCCCGGCTCTTCCTTCAAGCCGTTCGTCTATGCGACGGCGCTCGACAATGGCTACACGCCGTCGTCGTCGATTCTCGACGAGCCGATTTCAATCCAGCAGGCGGACGGCACCTATTGGACGCCGGAGAATTTCGAAGGCGGCCACGGCACCGGCGCGCATCCGCTGCGCTATGGAATCGAGCATTCCAAGAATATGATGACGGTGCGTCTGGCGAAAGACGTCGGCATGCCGCTCATCGCCGAATACGCCAAGCGCTTCGGCGTCTATGACGAGATGACGCCCTATCTCTCGATGGCGCTCGGCGCCGGCGAAACCACGCT
>JAKFXD010000060.1 GCA_021731565.1 Methylocystis sp.
CGCCGCGCCCGAAAATCAGCGCGTTGGGTCCTTTGAGAACCTCGACCGCCTCGATGTTGTAGAGATCGCGATAATATTGCGCGTCGTCGCGAATGCCGTCGGTATAGAAGTCGGCGGTCGTGTCCTGTCCGCGGATCGTGATCTGGTCGCGATTGCCTTCGCCCTGCGCGACCGTGACGCCGGGCACATACATCAGCGCCCGATTGAGATCGATGCTGTTGCGGTCCTGCAGCTGCTGCTTGGTGACGATCGTGATCGACTGAGGAATATCGATGATTGGCGTGTTCGTCTTGGTCGCGGTCGACGTCCGGCCCGCGAAATAGCCGACGACGTCCGTCGGGCCGCGGCCAAGCGCGGTGGCGGGGAACAGCGGACGCTCGCCCGTAGCGCCATCGGTGGAGGGAGCCGCGGTCACGACCGGCGCGCGGGTCGTCGGAATCACCCGAGCGCCGCGTCGCGCGCCTCCAACGTCGATAGGCGGCAAATGCTGGGCGCCGCTCGTGGCGCGCGCTTGCGAGGCGACATGCTTCGGTTTCGCCTGGGCGACCGCGCGGGGCTTCTCTGGCGGCGCATCGACGCGCACTGCCGGCAAGGTCCCGGGATGGGTTTGCGCGAGGGTTTGCGCGAGAGCGGGAAGCGCGGGCGTCAGCGCGGCGGCAAGAGTTAGGGCGCCGACTGCGGCCGCGCCTTTCATCCGGTCAATCGCCGCAGGACGGGACAAGAGCGTCTGGGATTGTTTCAGAATCATGTCTGCCTCTCCGCGCGAAACGCGACTAGGCAATGGTTAAAATTTATCTTTGAAAACTGTCAATTACGGCAACGGCATAGTATGGAAGGCTTCCAAGCATTGTTTTTGATTGTAACAGAGTGTTGCTAAATTGCGACATAAAAGAGATTGTTAGCTGGAATTCTTTCAAGGAATAAATCAATGCTTTTTATTGACCGTTGTATTCTTGGCACAGTTCCTGAGCCTCGAGTCTCGCGCCTGATTCGATCCTCATGCCATCGCGCAACAAAAAAGGCGGCCCTGAAACAGGACCGCCAAAAGATCGTCTCGAGAAGAGGCGTTTACTTCTTTTTGCCGTCCGCGCCGAACTGGGCGAGATAGGCCCACACATTTTCCTCGTCGCCTTCGCTGGGCAGGCCCTGGAAGATCATCTTGGTGCCGGGAACCTTGACCTTCGGGCTCTTGATGAATTCCTTGAAGCTCGCCTCGTCCCAGGTAATGCCGGAGGACTTCATCGGCTCCGAATAGCTGTAGTCCGCCGCCGCGCCGGCCTTGCGGCCGTCGATACCGTTCAACTGGGGACCGATGGCGTTTTTCGCCGTTTCCCCGACCTGATGGCAGGCTTTGCATTTGGCGAAGATTTTTTCGCCCGCGGCGGCGTCGCCGGCGGCGTAAGCCTGGCCGGCCGAAGCGGCGAAAGCGACGCTCGCGGCGAACGTCAGCAGGGAAATCGTCTTCATCCTTGTTCCTTTCCTCTTCCCGGCGTTCGCGTCGCGTCCGCCCTTTTTGAAATGCGACCGGCCGATGTTGGCCCCTCGCCGGCGCTCTTTAGACGGTTTCGAAACTACAACGAAGCCGCGGCCAAAGACAATACGCCAGAGGCCATGTTCAGCCACGCTGAACCCTATGCCAAATGTCGTGAACGCTCCGTGAACCGGCGGCTTAGGCGACACGCCGAAGTGTGAGATTGACACGGACGCCAACCATTCTGAGCGCCGGCGGCAAGGGGACTTGGACCGTCGGCAGAATTCTGTCGACGCCGTGATAGCGCATCCTGGCGGGTCCGGAGAGCACGAGCGCGTCGCCGGACGACAGCGCCAGGGCGATCGCGGGGTCGCCGCGCCGCGTTCCGCCAAGCCTGAAGCGGCAGTCGGCGCCAAGCGACAGCGACAGGATCGGCGCCGCCAAATCCTCTTCGTCCTTGTCTTGGTGCAGGCCCATGCGCGCCTGTTCGTCATAGACGTTCACCAGACAGGCTTCGGGCGGTTTCGGGTAGCGCGCCAGCTCGTCCCAGAGCTGCAACAGGAGCGGCGGCATCGCCGGCCAGGGCTCGCCGCTCTTGGGATGGCGCGCCTCGTAGCGATAGCCGCGCTCCTTGTCGCTGACCCAGCCAAGCGCGCCGCAATTTGTCATCCGCACCGACATTGGCGCGCCGGTCTTCGGCATCGTCGAGACATAGAGCGGCGCGGCGGCGATAACGTCGGCGATCTCTTCAGCCAGAGCCGCCTGCGCCGCCGGGTCGAGGAAACGCGCGTGATAAAACACGCCTAGCGCGATTTCAGACATCATGCGACATGTGGCGCCGAAAGGGCGTTTCGTCCATCGCCTTGGGAAGCCGGCGCGCGCGTTCTTCACACGCCGGCGAATGAAAGGATTCGGCGCCCCGCCCTGCCGCCTCGATCATTCCGCATTTGAGCGGAATCGCCCGAATGCGGCAGGATCCAGTCCTGACCGAAAGCGCACGCTGATGAGCCGACACGGATTTCTGGACATATGCCTGCAGTCCCATATCGCGGGATGGGCGATGGAGGACGGCGATCCGGCGATCCTCGATATTTACGTCAATGACGAACGGATCGCGCAGATCGCCTGCAACTGCTTTCGTCCGGAACTGGCGCCCTTCAATATCTCGCCTTCGGCGGGGTTTTTCTTTCACTTTCCATCGCCCCTGTCGGCGACGGATGTGGCGTCGGTCCGGTTCCGCAGCGGCGAGCATATCGAAAACTCGCCCTCGCGCCAGCATGTGCGCCACCTCGAACAGATGCTCCACGGCGTCGCCGGCGGCCCTGGGCTCGAATTCGGCGCGCTGGACCGGCCGATGCTGTCACGCGAGCGGTTTGACGTTTCCTTCGTCGATCATGCGAGCAGCGAGCAGTTGCGCGTGAAATATCAGCGCGTGCATGACGCCAGCCTGGTCGATCCCCAGCATATTGTCGACGTCGATTATGTCTGGTCGGGGGGCTCCCTGGACGCGGCTGTCGGCGGCAAGCGCTTCTCCTTCGCGCTCGCCTCCGGCGTGATCGAACATATTGGCGATCCGATCGGATGGCTGGCGCAGATCGCCGGCGTTCTCGAACCGGGCGGGCGGCTCAATCTCGCCATCCCGCAGCCGCCGATGACCTTCGATCATCGGCGCCGGCTGACGACGCCGGCGGAATTGCTCGACGATCATGTGCGCGGCCTGCAGCGGCCGAACTATCGCCAGATATTCGATCATCTCGCCGGCGCCGCGCCGCTCGGCGCGCCCGTCGCGGAGCGCGAGGCCCGTTATGAAACTATTCGACGCGCCCATGGCGTCGCTCAGGCGGCGGAACGCGACGGCCTATATCTCGACGTGCATTGCCACGTCTGGACGCCCGACTCATGGCTTGAATGCTGGGACGCGATCGAGGCCCTGAATCTGGCGCCGCTCCGCATCGATCATATGTTCGAGCCGCTTCCGGAGACCGCGATGTTCGTCGTTTCGCTGGTTCGGACGTGAGCGGCGCTTACGCCAATATCGTCTTCGACGCCACGGTCGAATCGGCGTTGAGCTGATAGATGATCGGAACGCCGGTCGCGAGTTCCAATGTGGTGACGCTCTCCGGCGTCATCTGCTCCAGCACCATGCAGAGCGCACGCAGCGAATTGCCGTGCGCCGCCACCAGCACGCGCTCGCCGCGCATCACCGGCGGCAGGATGCGCTGGACGTAAAACGGCACGACCCGCGCCACCGTGTCCTTCAGGCTCTCGCCGCCAGGCGGGGGGACGTCATAGGAGCGCCGCCACAGCCGCACCTGTTCCTCTCCCCATTTGTCGCGCGCCTCGTCCTTGTTGAGGCCGGAAAGATCGCCGTAATGACGCTCGTTCAGCGCGCGGTCCTTGATCGTCGGGACATTCGTCTGGCCCAGTTCTTCAAAAATAAGATCGATCGTGTGCTGCGCGCGGATCAAAGCGGAGGTGAAACCGACGCTGAACAGAATGTCGAGCTTCTTCAGCTCGCGGCCGGCGCGGCGCGCCTCGTCAATGCCGAGCGGCGTGAGATCGGGGTTTTTCCACCCGGTGAAGAGATTCTTGGCGTTCCATTCGCTTTGGCCGTGGCGAACCAGAACGAGAGTGCGATTCATGCTCGTCAACGCTCGTCGTTATCAGGCGCCGGAAAGGCCAAGCACGTCGGCCATGGAGTAGAGCCCCGGCGTCTTGCCGCGGGTCCACAGCGCGGCGGCGAGCGCGCCGCGCGCGAACACGCCGCGATCCTCGGCGCGATGCGAGAATTCGATTCGCTCGCCGGACCCGGCGAAAATGACGGTGTGGTCGCCAACCACCGTGCCGCCGCGCAGGCTGGCGAAGCCGATCTCGCCGGTCCGGCGGGGACCCGTCAAGCCGTCGCGCCCGCGCGCGCAGTTCTCGGCAAGCTCGACGCCGCGGCCGCGTGCGACCGCTTCGCCGAGCAGCAGCGCCGTTCCCGACGGCGCGTCGACCTTCAGACGATGGTGCATCTCGACGATTTCGGCGTCCCAGGCCGGTCCGAGCGCCCGCGCCGCGCGCTCGACAAGCACGGCGAGAAGATTGACGCCAAGGCTCATATTGCCGGAACGAACGATCGTGGTTTTTTCGGCGCAGGCCGCGATCGCAGCGAGGTCCTCCGGAGAAAGCCCCGTCGTGCCGATGACGACGGCGACCTTGGCGTCCGCCGCCGCCTTCGCCATGTCGACGCTCGAACTTGGCGACGAAAAGTCGACGATCGCGTCGGCGTCGGCGAGCGCGGCGCCGATATCGCTCGTGATCGGCACGCCGTTGGGCGTCGCGCCGCCGCTGTCGGCGCCGAGCGCTGGCGCGCCGGGGCGCTCGAGGGCGGCGGTCAGGCGCACGCCCAAAGTATCGGGGATGATCTGGGTCAACATCCGGCCCATACGGCCCGCCGCGCCGACCACCACCAAACGCAATTCGTTCATTCGCTCGCCCTCGCCCCTCGCGCTAGCGGCTTCGATTCAGTTTTCATGACGCGCCACCCTATACAGGCGAGGAGCCGCAATGAGAAGCGCGGAGCTTCGCCCGGCCCGTTGCCGACTGCCCGAACGGGCGGTTATTTCGGCTTGGGGCGGAAGCTTTTCACGCGAGCGGGGTCGGTTTCGATATAGGCGGCGCCGATCAGGTCGAGGCAGTAAGGCACGGCGGGCATGACCGCGTCGAGGCAGAGTTCGATCGCCCTCGGCTTGCCGGGCAGATTGATCGCAAGGCATTTGCCGCGATGGGCCGCCAATTGCCGCGACAGGATCGCGGTCGGAGTCTGCGCCAGCGAGACCTGTCGCATCAATTCGCCAAAACCGGGCAGTTCGCGCGGACAGGCGGCGAGCGTCGCCTCCGGCGTCAGATCGCGCGGACTGGGCCCGGTGCCGCCGGTGGTGACGATCAGGTCGCATCCGAAATTGTCGGCGAGGTCGATCAGCGTATCGCGCACGCTTTCGAATCCGTCCGGAATGATGCGCCGCTCGATCCGGAAAGGCGTGGTCAGCGCCGCGCGCAGATAGGCCTCGATCGCCGGGCCGCTCTCGTCCTCGTAAACGCCGGCGCTGGCGCGGTCCGAGGCGGTGACGACGCCGATGATCGCGGCGCGCTTTTGGTCGGTCACTGGCGATTCTCCCGGCCCGCATGATTGCCGCGTCGCCGCGCCCTTGTCACTATCAGCCGCCGCAGCGCCTAAGCTAGATTAGTCTGCCACATATATGAGCCAATAATGTTATGTAACAGCATATATTTCATATATTCATGAATATATTTGATAAAGATATAGACATATTAAGCATGTAATATAAACACTTGTTAATATATGGGTGGCTCATATTTTGACACATTTCGATATTAACTATTTTGTCTTCACCTCCATTCAGACGGATGGAACTAATGCGCTGGACGCTGCGAAATGCGCGTCGGCGTCCTTCACCCATTTTGCGACAACGGAGCAATCCTGAATGAAGCGTATCTTTGGCGCCGTGACGATTCTTGGACTGACGACCGCGCCCGCGCTGGCGCATCACGCTTCGCGCCATCTGGCGCATCACCACGCGCGGCATTCGCCGCGTCACGGCGAGGCGTCGCCAACCGAGGGGTTCACCGCCAATGCGTCCTTTTACGGCGGCGGCCCGCGCCGCTACGAGCCCAACGCCCGGACCGCCAATGGCGAAATCTTCGACATGTGGGACATGACCGCCGCCCACCGCACCCTGCCGATGGGCACAAGGCTGCGCCTGACCTATGCCGGGAAATCGGTGGTGGTGCGCGTCAACGACCGCGGTCCGGCGGCCTGGACGGGACGCAGCCTCGACCTATCGCGCGGCGCCGCGACCCAGCTCGGCCTCGTCACGCGCGGCACGGGACAGGTGCGCGTCGAGGTGCTGGGGAGAAGCTGAGAACAAGCGCGCGCAACCCTCTCCCATTGGGAGAGGGTCGGATCGAAGGTCCGGGGTGAGGGGTTCGCGCTCTTATCGGAGAGGCGGAACCCCTCTCCCGGCCGCCTTCGGCGTCCACCCTCTCCCGATGGGAGAGCGTTGGCGCCCGCGACGGTCTCGACGCCTTTATTTCCGCGTCAGCGCGCGCAGCGCCGCTTCGGCGTCCTCCAGTTCTTCCTTGCGCCGCCAATAGCCGCATTCTTCGATGAGCCGCCGCGCCTCGGCGAGGTCATGCTGCGGCGATTCCCACGGATATTTATCTGGCCGATTGGCGATGAGCCCGAAGAGCCGCGCGCGATGGAGATGAATGTCGGCGAGAAAGAGCTTCATCCGCCCGCGCTCAGCGATCTCATAGGCTTCGTCCAGGTCGTCCTGCGCGCCGGGAAAGTCGCCGGCGACGGCGCGGTAGAGGGCGCAGGTGAACAAGCCGCGTGGAAGATGGTCTTTTGAGCCCGCGTCACGCAATCCTTTCACCGCCGCATCGATATCGGAGCCGTTCGGAGCCGCGCCGCGCAGAATCGCTTTATAAAGTTCGAGGCGCGCAAGCGTGAGATGATCAAGGGCGATGGTGAGGCGAACTTTAGCATTTCGAGTTGCCCATGAAAATGCGTGCTCGGCACGCTTCCTGACATCCGCACAGCCATCGAGCAGCGATGCCAATGTATCAGCATCGTCATTGCGAGCGGAGCTAAGCAATCCAGAACCGCGCGCCCTACTCTGGATTGCTTCGCCTTCTTCGGCTCGCAATGACGGCTCGCGCATCTCGCCGCCGATGGCGGATTGGACCAGAAGCCGCCACGCCGCGCGCTCAGCCGGTCCGAGCAACAGATCGCAATAGCGAAAGCCTTGCAGCGAATAAAGCAGCGGATGGGCGGCCTGAATCTCTTTCTGCATCGCCTCGGCTTTCTCAAACAGGACTCGCGCCGCGTCTCGCGCACCCTGCTGATGCAGTGCGTCGGCATAAGCCGAGCTGCAAATTATGAGCTGAGACGCGTCGCCCATACGGTCTCCATAGTCCACGCTCTCCGCGCCGATCCGTGTCCCTGCCACTACATCGCCCAGTGCAAGCGCCAATTCGCTGAAATTGTTTGCCCCTGCAGCGGCACATCGCCAGTCTTCATGACCAACTGACATTTCAAGTGCCGCTCGCATTGGCTCCAACGCCTCTTGCAATCGCCCCAACGCGCGCAGGGAAAAGCCGGCCTCGCTCAGCAACCAAGCCTGAGCGGGAACGGAAAAATCTGGCGACAGCTTCGTCCAGCAGGAATCGAAAAAACAGGCAATCGCGCCGAGATCGGCACCAATCGCGCCGAGCTTGAAGGTGCTGTAAGCTTGTGGGCCGCGCAGGATGCGGTCGCGATAGACTTCGTCGCACGCATCCTGCTGCAATCCCGCGTGACAGCCATGGACCACGGCCTGATAGAGCGGGCGCAAATCATCGAGCGTTGGCGCGTCCTTCTTATCCGTCTCGCTCGCACAAAGATGGTCGTAAAGACGCTTATGCGCCGCCGTCCACCCCTGCGGATTTTTCTCGCACAGCTCTTTCGCGAAATATTCGCGCAGCAGCGGATGCGCGTCGAGCGAGACCAGCGCTCCGCCCGCGTCGCGATTGACGGTGAGCAGCTTCGCGTCTTCCAGCCTCTTGATCGCAATGTTGCGATGCGCCTCACTGAGACCGACAATCGCGTCCGTCAGCCCTCTGATCTTCGGCCCTCTCCAAAGGGCGCGAAGGCAACCGAAATCGGCTGGCCGATCGAAAAGGCCCGTGAGCCGCAGCATGCCGAGCGCACGCTGGCCGCGTTTGTCCTGCTCGAACCACTGCGCGTAAGCCGCCATTGCGCGAAAGGCGTGGCCGCCCTGTTCTTCTTCATCCGCTTCAGCAAGTTTGAACAGATCGCGCTTGCGAATGTCGCCGCCATGCGCGTCGCGCAAATAGCCGCCGATGAGAGTTAAGGTCAGCGCATGGCGCTTGGCGTCTTCCGAAAGTTCTTCTCGCTCTTTCTGAGTTCCGACAACGCCGAGCATGTTTAGAAGATGCGCGCCAGCTTCTTTCGACAGGCGCTTGAGATCGTGTTCCGGTGCGTTCGTGCTTCGATAGGCCCTCAGGTTGGGGATCGAGTGGCGCGTCGTAACGAGGCAGAGGCCTTTGCTATTGGCCGCGAGCGCCTTGAGCAACGCGGCCATGGCATCGTCCTTGAGTTCTCCCGGCGGCGACCATGTCGGCGGATATTGCAGCGGCTCCAACCCGTCGAGAATGAGCAGCGCGCGCTTTTCGCCGATCAGTTTCGCGAGGCGCTTCGCCTTTTCGACGGCGCCTTCGCCTTCGTTCGTCTCGCCGCCAAAAAATTCAAGCGCCTCCGCGAGAAAGAGATCGGAATCGCCGGCATATTGGTCGCGCGTTCCCTGCGAGTAGAAAGACCAGGCGAACGCCGCCTCGCACGCCGGCCAGCCGTCAATTTGCTTTCGCACGG
Organism: Methylocystis sp.; assembly: GCA_021731565.1. Lineage (GTDB taxonomy): Bacteria > Pseudomonadota > Alphaproteobacteria > Rhizobiales > Beijerinckiaceae > Methylocystis. The sequence continues at coordinate 8,907 of JAKFXD010000060.1, forward strand.
CCCAGTCAGCGACGAGAGAGGTCTTGCCCTCGCCGCCCATCGCGACGAAGCTGAGCACGCGCGGTCGCTTTGCCTCCCCGCGAACGGCGGCGGCCCATGCGTCATCAATGATCTTCGTTTCCGCCTCGCGGCCGATGAGTTTTTTCGGCGCGTAGCTGTCAATGCGTGAGATGTCGAAGCTATCGGGCGTGGACTGAGACGGGTCCGGCTCGCGCCTATTGATCAGGCCGCCGTTGAAGATGAAGCGTTCGCGAATTTTTTCGGCGATTTCTTGCGGCGAGCGTTCCTTAAAATTGATCGTGCCGTCGCCGCGCAATATTCCTAGCTCGGTCAGGTCGCCTTCATAGCCGTAGCGCAAAAACATGATGCGTTTTTCGTCGATCGACGACAGCATGTCGCGAATATGCCGCCATTCAAGATTGCACCAGCGCTTGGCGGCGTATTCCGGACAAAGGAATAGAACGACGAGTTCGGACTGCGTGCGATAGAGGCTTGGTAGATAGATATCGAGACTGGGCCGCGCAAATTCGGCTTCATAGTATTGATCATATAGCACCCGACCTTGCGAAAATATCTCGCAAAGACGACCTGCGACCGCTTTGACGAACGGCCGGTGCTCGCCTGGGAATGAGAGCGCAACGTCAAATCGGCGGTCCGTCATTAAATTGCATCCTGAAAACGGTGTGCGACGAAAGCATAGCTCTTCAATTTGGCCGCGCAATCCCTTCTCAGTCTGCGGAAGAACGGAAAAAGCGCGCGCAACCCTCTCCCACTGGGAGAGGGTCGGACCGAAGGTCCGGGGTGAGGGGTAGGCGCTTCGCCGGAGAGGCGGAACCCATCTCCCGGCCGCCTTCGGCGTCCACCCTCTCCCACAGGGAGAGGGTTGTGCGCGCCCTATGGGAGAGGCGTCTCCTTCACGTAAATCTCAGCGCCCTTCTCCAGGAACTCCGCGCTCTTCTCCGCCATGCCCTTCTGTCGTTCGATCTCTTTCGCCTCCTCGCGCAGATCGCGGGTGATCTGCATCGAGCAGAACTTCGGTCCGCACATCGAGCAGAAATGCGCGACTTTATGCGCCTCTTTCGGCAGTGTCGCGTCGTGGAATTCGCGCGCCGTGTCGGGATCGAGACCGATCTCGAACTGATCCTCCCAGCGGAAATCGAAGCGCGCCCGGCTCATCGCGTCGTCGCGTTCACGCGCCGCCGGATGGCCCTTGGCGAGATCGGCGGCGTGCGCCGCGATGCGATAGGTGATGACGCCGGTCTTGACGTCGTCGCGATCCGGCAGGCCGAGATGCTCTTTAGGCGTTACGTAACACAGCATAGCGGTGCCGAACCAGCCGATCATCGCGGCGCCGATGCCTGACGTGATGTGATCGTATCCCGGCGCGATGTCGGTGACGAGCGGACCGAGCGTATAGAACGGCGCTTCGCCGCAGACTTTGAGTTGCTTGTCCATATTGGCTTTGATCTTGTGCATCGGCACATGGCCGGGGCCTTCGATCATCACCTGACAGCCCTTGTCCCAGGCGATTTTCGTTAGTTCGCCGAGCGTCTCGAGTTCGGCGAATTGCGCGGCGTCATTGGCGTCGGCGTTGGAGCCGGGGCGCAGACCGTCGCCGAGCGAGAAGGACACATCATATTTGCGCATGATGTCGCAAATCTCGTCGAAGCGCTCATAGAGGAAGCTCTCCTTATGCTTCGAGAGACACCAGCGCGCCATGATCGAACCGCCGCGCGAGACGATGCCGGTGACGCGGTTGGCGGTCAGCGGCACATAAGCGAGACGCACGCCGGCATGGATGGTGAAATAATCGACCCCCTGCTCCGCCTGTTCGATCAGCGTGTCCTTGAAAACTTCCCAATCGAGCTTCAGCGCGTCGCCGCCGACCTTCTCCAAAGCCTGATAGATCGGCACGGTGCCGATCGGAACCGGCGCGTTGCGAATGATCCAGTCGCGGATGTTGTGAATATTGCGGCCGGTCGAGAGATCCATCACCGTGTCGGCGCCCCAGCGGATCGCCCACACCATTTTTTCGACTTCTTCCGCGACCGAAGATGTCACGGCCGAATTGCCGATATTGGCGTTGACCTTCACCAGAAAATTGCGGCCGATGATCACCGGCTCGAGCTCCGGGTGATTGACATTCGCCGGAATGATGGCGCGGCCGCGCGCGACTTCATCGCGCACGAATTCCGGCGTGACGCATTCGGGGATGGCGGCGCCGAAGCTCTCGCCGTCGGCGATGCGCTCTTTCGCGACATCGAGCGCGCGCTCGCGGCAGAGGTTCTCGCGATGCGCGACATAGATCATCTCTTCCGTGACGATCCCGGCGCGGGCGAACTCAAGCTGAGTTACGGGCTGCGCGCCGGCCGCCCGATAAAGCCTGCGCTCGGCTGGACACGGCGGCACGAGGCGCTCGCCTTCGGCGAAGCCATTGTCTTCCGGCTTGATCGTGCGGCCTTGATAGTTTTCGAGGCCGGCGCGAGCCACAAGCCAGGGCCGCGCGGAGGGAAGCCCGGCCGAGAGGTCGGGCGTGAACGACGCGCATGTATAGGGGCCGGAGGAGTCGTAGACCCGAAGCGGCGGCTCGCCCGAAGACGGATGAAGCGGGATTTCGCGATAGGGCGCGCGAATATCGTCGCGCCCGTTCGGCGAAGCATAGACCTTTCGCGACTTTCCGATCGGGCCGGTGGTGACGCTCGCCGGCAGGCGCCTGTCGTGAATATTCATGATCGCGCTCCTTCATCGCGCTTCTTCAAGGGAAGCGGACGCTGAGTCAGGAAGACGAAGGAGGGCGCGCGATCATCGCGTCGACGCGAGGCGCCGTTCGCTTTTTTTGCTGGCCTTCCCTACGCCGGCATGACCCGGATCAGGTTCGACGGGTGCTTCTCAGCCGCGCTTGCGGCGCCCCTCGCCATTATGGAAAAGTTACCGCGTTCACACTCGTGTCGCAAGTTCGCGTGGCGATACCGGCAAATAGCGTATAGCCCCGACGAGCCCAGACATATGAGGAATTTGGATTTCCAGGGTCTGTCATCAAGCGAGGCGGCCCGACGTCTTGCCCAATATGGCCCCAACGAACAGCCGCGGGCGCGTCCGCCTGGCGTCTTCGCGATCGCGTTGCGCACGCTCAAAGAACCGATGTTCTTTCTGCTGGCGTCCGCGGCTCTGCTCTATCTCTTCGTCGGCGATCTTGGCGAAGGCCTGTTCATGGTCGCCGGCGCCGGCGCATCGATCACGCTCGTCATTCTGCAGGAGCTGCGCACCGAACGCGCGCTCGAAGCGCTCAACCGGCTGGCGGAGCCGACCGCGATCTGTCGGCGCGACGGAGTCGAGCGGCGCATTCCGGCGCGCGATCTCGTGCCCGGCGATATTATTCTGGTCGGCGAAGGGGAGCGCGCGCCCGCCGACGCGCTGCTGATCGACGGCGATGCGCTGACCGTCGACGAATCCCTGCTGACCGGAGAGTCGGCGCCGGTGACGAAGACGCTCGCAGGCGAGGAGCGATCGACGGAACTTCCCGATCCCGGTGGCGAGCAGACGCCGTTTCTTTTCGCCGGGACGATGATCGCGCGCGGATCGGGACTGGCCGAAGTCGTCCGCACCGGGGGGCACACGGCGATGGGCCGTCTGGGCGCTTCGCTCGCCGCGATCGAGAGCGAGCCCAGTCCCTTGCAACAAAGAACCGGCAGGCTGGTCGCGACGCTCGGCGCCTTCGCGCTCCTTTTTTGCGTGTTGGTGTTTCTCGCCTATTGGCTCGTGCATGGCGATTGGTTTGAAGGCGCCATCGCCGGGATCACGCTCGCCATCGGCCTTTTGCCCGAAGAATTTCCGATGGTGCTGGCGATTTTTCTGGCGCTCGGCGCCTATCGTCTGGCGCGCCGCAACGTGCTGGTGCGGCGCTCGTCGGTGACCGAAACGCTGGGCTCGACGACGATCCTCTGCGTCGACAAGACCGGAACGCTGACGCAGAACCGCATGCGTGTGGCCTTTGCCGTCGCCGATGGCGACGAAACGGCGGATGCGCCGGATCCGGAAAGGCGCCTCCTGCTCATTCGCGCCGCGCTGCGCGCCTCATCGGCGAATCCCGTCGATCCGATGGACCGCGCCGTTCACGCCTTCGCGGCGGACGCTGACATGACGCCGGAAGGCGAGCCGGTTCGAAGTTTTCCGATCCGCCCCGATCTCCTCGCCTTCATCCAGTGCTGGCGCGATGAATCAGGCGAGAGCTACGCGGCGAAAGGCGCGCCGGAGGCGGTCTTCAAACTCGCGCGACTTGCCGACGAAGCGCGGGCGCGCCTCGAAACTAAAGTTGGCGATTTCGCCCATCGCGGCCTGCGCGTGCTTGGAGTCGCGACAACGACGCCGCAGCCGCAAGCGCCGCCGCTGGAGACCGCATCGTTCGATTTTGTCGGATTGCTCGCCTTTGAGGATCCGCTGCGCGGAGACGTGCCCGCCGCCGTCGCGGCGGCGCGGCGCGCGGGGATCGCCGTGGCCATGGTCACCGGCGACTATCCCGCGACCGCGCTCGCGATTGCGCGCCAGGCGGGGCTCGACGTCGAAGCCGGCGCGTTCACCGGCGCGGAGATCGCTGCGACGCCAGGCGAGCTGC
>JAKFXD010000074.1 GCA_021731565.1 Methylocystis sp.
GCATCTGCGGCGCGATCTTGTCGGGCAGCAGATAGTCGTCGGCGTCGAGATATTGCGCCCATTCCCCGCGCGCGAGCTTCAGCAAATGATTGCGCGCGGCATTGGCGCCCCGGTTGGGTCCAGTCTCGTAGCGGATGCGCTCGCCAAAACCGCGAATGACGTCGAGACTTCCGTCAGTCGATCCGTCGTCGTAGACGATGACCTCACGCGGCGTATAGGTCTGCGCCAGCGCGCTCTCGATCGCCTGTCCGACCCAACGTTCGGCGTTGTGGCAAGGGATCAGGACCGAAACGAGGCCGCTCAACCGATCGCATCCGAATATAGAGGCTCGATGCTCGGGAAGGACGACATGATTGACGAACGCCCGGCCGCCGGATGCTGCAACGCGTCGACGACGTCAACGATGTGTCGCCCAAGTTCGGGGGACAGCCGGCAGGCGCGTCCGTCGCGCCGGGCCGCCGCCATTTCCGATGGACCGCGCAAAAAATCCACCGCCTTGGGGCCAGCAAGCCAGGCCGGCGCTTTCGCGACGTAAGGATATGTTCGCCAGCTCGTCCAGCCGGCGGAGAGCGACGGCTTGCCGAACCAATGTCTCAGCGCGTCGATGCGCCGCTCAATCGCGGCGCCGACCCGACCGAGTTCGTAGGGCCGGTAGCGAACCGGGCAACGCTCGTGCCGGACGTTGTCGACGCGCAATATTCCCTTGTCCCCGACGATCGTCAGCGACTTGTCCTGCGGCGCGACGATGCTGCAGGTCACGCGCGCCACGACGCCGCCGCCATATTCGATGCAGCCGGTCGTGAAGTCCGGCGCCATGAAGTCGACCGCAACGCCCTTATCGGGCAACAGGCACGCGGCAAAAGACGTGACATGCCGCGCCGGCCCAAAGAACGCCGCGAGCCAGGTCAGTACATAGCCGGCGTGCTCATAGGTGCAGCCGACTTCAAACTCATCCTTCGCCGGCCAGGCGGTTCCGGCGGGGTTGCGCCAGTTCCAGGGCGCCAGATTCGGCGCGATCATGCCATCGTCGAAATTCGCATAGGCGAGGCGAACCTTGCCGATCACGCCGGCGCGCAGCGCCCGCCACATGGTCTGGGCCGTCTCGCTCAACATGCTGCAGGGCGCGCTCGCGAGCATCAGCCCGCGCGCGCGCGCCAGATCGACGAGCGCGCCCGCCTCCTCGCCGGACATGGCCAGCGGCTTTTCCGAATAGACGTGCTTGCCCGCTTCGAGCGCGGCGCGGGTGACGCTCGCGTGACTGCGCGGATTGGTGAGATTCGCGACGAGTTCAACCTCGCCGTCGGCCAGCAGTTCAGCCGCGCTCTCATATTGCCGGCACGACCAGCGTTTCGCGAAGGCGGCGAGCCTTTCGGGATCGCGATCCCACGCGCCGACAAGGCGCAGTTCGGGATGATGCGGCAAGGCGCTCGCATAGGATTCCGCGATGTATCCGCAACCGACAATGGCGAGCTTCATGCGGCCTGCGTCGAATAATGCGCCGAGACCTTCGCGATCGCCGCCGCGATGTCCTGCATGTCGGCGTCGCTCCCGAGGAAAATCTCATGCGCGATATAGACGAGTTCGTCGATCGCCCGATCGGCGTTCGGCGTCGGCAGAACGCGGACATAGTCGGGGCGCGTCGCCGCCAGCTTGCGCATGATCGGCTGACCGGCGATCGTCGCCGGGTAAAGCCGATGCGCGGGGGCGCCTTCGGCGGCCAGCGCCGCGAGAAATATGTCCAGCGGCGCGCCGCGACAGCGTTCCGGGCGATAGCGCATCGCAAACATATACATGCCGTGCCGCCGCACGCCCGGATGACGACGCAGCGGCGTCAACGCCTGTTCCGCGCCGATCAGCCTTTCGAGCAGTTCGAACCGCTTGGCGCGCCGCGCCTGAAGCGCCTCGAACTGGCGAAGACGATGCAACAGCAGCGCCGCCTGATATTCGGTCGGACGCAGGTTCCAGCCGAGCTCCGGATGTTCCCACCGGCTTCCGCCTTCCGGCGCGCGGCCGACATTGCAGATCGAACGCGCGCGCGCGATGACGGCGTCATCGTTCGTCGTCAGGACGCCGCCTTCGCCGCAGGCGAGAGTCTTGCTCGATTGGAAGCTGAAGCCGGCGGCGTCGCCGAGCGCGCCAACCTTTCCGTTCTCCCACGCCGCGCCATGCGCCTGCGCCGCATCCTCGATGATCTTGAGGCCGTGGCGTCGCGCGATCGCGGTCAGCGCGGTCATGTCGGCGGGATGGCCGAACTGATGCACCGGCATGATCGCGCGCGTGCGGCCGGCGACGATCGCCGCCTCGACGGCCGCGGGGTCGAGCATCATCGTGTCGGGATCGACGTCGACGAGCGCGACGCCGAAGCGGCGATCGAGACAGCTCGTCGCCGAGGCGATGAACGACAAATTGGGTACGATCACCTCCCCGCCGTAGTCGAGACCGTCGTGATCGAAAATCGCGGCGAGGGCGACGCGCAGCGCGTCAGTGCCGTGCGGCAGAAGCAGCGCGTGCCGGCAACCGCAATAGGCCGCCCATTGGCGTTCGAATTCGCGCGCGAGCGGCTGGGGCAATCCCTCGGCGCCCGACAGGAAGATGCGCCGAAACGCCGGCCCGACGCTCGCGCGCCAGTCCGCCCACCCGCCGGCGCGCGCATCGGCGTAAGGGCGAAGACGCACATCGCGCACTGGAACGCCGCCATGGATAGCGAGCTTGCCGGCGAGCCGGGAGGGAGGCGCGGGCAAACGGCCGATGGTGTTGCGCGCCATGACCTTCATGGTCGATTTGAGCAGGCGCGCGCCTGTGAGGGGATTTGCCGCGGTCATTTGCGCGTGAGCGTGACGAACAGACCAAATTCGGTCGGTCTGCGCGGGACAAGCGCGTCGAGCCCGGTCATGCGCCCGATTTTCGCGGCGACGCGCTCGACGAGGCGCCGCATCGGCGGCGTCGGCTGGCGCCAGGTCAGTCCATTGTCGCCTGCGGCTTGGATGGGCTGTGCGACGGGCCTGGCCCAGACCACCCCAAGCGCGCGCCGCAGCGCGATCAGCATGGATTGCTCGGCCGGCGTCGTCTCGATGTTCTCGATCGCAGCGGCCTTCGCGGAGAACTGGCGCATGAAAAAACGCGGCGGAAACAGGGTGACGAGATCGGGCGGTGGCGCCGAATCCAGCCACAACTGGCCGTCGAGATAGAGCGCGTCGCGATTGGGCGCGTTAAACAGCAGCGCGCCGCCCGGACGCAGCAGCGCGAGCAAATCATTCGTCAATTCGATCGGATCCGCAACGCAGCCGATCATGCCGACATGGTAGATGAGATCATAGGGCGCGCCGGCTTCGATCCGCGGATCGCCAACGAGCGCGAAATGATCGCCAAACAGCGCGCCGGCCTCCATCACCGCCTCTCGCGAGACATCGACGCCAAGCACCTTGCGCCCGGCGAGTATCGAATGGGCGGCAAGATAGCCGCGCGAACACCCGATCTCGAGAATCCGCGCGTCAGCCGGCAAAGGCGCGATCCGGTCGAGCACGAATTTGTATTTCGAGGAGGAGGCGAGAAGATCGCGCAGGCCTTCGAGGTCATTGCGTTCGAAACATGATCGGCACCGCGCCGCGATCGAGCGGTAGTCGCTGTAATAGGAGAGCACGCCCGTCTCATGCATGAGGCCGTGGACGCCGCCGTCATGTCTGGTGAACTGGCAGCCGCAAGCATTGCAGCGATTGACTTCCCAAGCGTAGCCCGCGAGGTATTCGACCGTCCCAATCCTCGCGAGTAGTGCGCTTCCGCATATCCTGCACCGCGCGGCCGGACCGCGCTCAGCGGCGCACATCGCCATCGAGTCGGGCTGGTCGGACGCCAGAGGCGGCGGCTCCAACAATCTCAAGCGCCCGGACTGCATTCTTTAGAGGCGATCAATGTCATTTCGTCCAAGCACTTCCCCACAATCCGATCCCAAGTCCAAGTTCGCGCGAGTTTCGCGTTCGCGCGCCCGATTTTCTCCAAATCGACGAGTGACGCCTCTCGTAGCGCGCTTGCAAGACTTCCCGCATCTCCCGTCTTGTAGATGATGTTCGCAGTGCCTGCGATCGGCTCCAGATACTGCGGCGAGTCGGGGACGATCATTGCCCGCCCGAACGTCATTCCGATCATCACCTGAGCGGAGTTGAGACCGCCAATTCGTGGAACGAGAATCACATCGCTTGAGTCGATGGGATCCGCCAACTCCTGTTCTGGGATAAATCCGCAAGCGACGGCTCCGTTTCTACGGAGCCACACGTTCCAAGCCAGGCGGCGCCACCAGTTGGTCAGGCATGTTGGCGTCGCCGCCCGTCCAACGACTAACAGCCGAAGGCTTTCCAGGCCAGACTGCACAACGCTCTGCTTGATGAGATTCAATTCGCTCTGATCTCTAATGGAGCCGAAGAGCAACACCACGAAATCAGATTGCTTGAGGTTTAGCGCTTGCCTTTTTTCGCCGCGCGAGACTTGAGATTCCAGCGTCACATCGTATGGGAGTTGGCCGTGAACCACATGTCTCTTACATTTCGCCGAATCGAAATTCTCAATTACGAGTCGCTTGGATGTTTCCGTTAAATGCGTGATCAGGTCACAGTATCTATAAAACAGATCATACAATAATTTTGCAGTGCGCCGATCTCGAACGTAATGTGGAAAAAGATTATTCGCTGTACAGATGATCGTGGACTGTCTCGACCAATGTTTCAACACACTCTCGAGTTCTGACAATCTCCGGGGGGTGGGGTCGATCCAATCCGAATACTCTTCTGGCCATAGGATGTGGACGATATCATAGCGTCCAGTCTTGTTGAGAAAGGCTCTCGATCCATAGTCGCATTCCCATCCGTAATGACGATAACCCCGCTCCCATCCCGGGGAGAGCGCCGGCTCGTTGGTCGCCACCAGCACTTTCTTCCCTCCGCCGGAAGTCACGACGTCGGTCCTTCCTTCATAAGTACGAGTGCCTGAGTCAGAACGGGATAATCGGGATCGATAAGATAATCTTCTAATCGCGCCAAAACCTGCTGTGCGTCGAATCTCTCAAATCCATACAGCTCTGACGGCCTGCCGGAAATCATCTTGAATGGAGCCATCGCGATGCATTCGGCGACGTTCAGATTGACGCCATATTCGTTCTTGGACCTCTGCGAGAAAGGAATAAGATTTAGAAAAAGATCGACGGTCAGAATGAATTTTCCTCCCGGCTTCAGCACCCTCCACACCTCTTTGAAAATGGTTGCTACGTCGCATGACGGCAAATGTTCCAAGACGCTGATGCAATAGGCGGCATCAAATTGTTCGCTTGAGAATTGCGCCGCATCGATCTTGCTCGGCTGAAGAACGACGCTGCTTCCGATCGAGCGTGCGAGCCTGTCATATCGACCGTCGGAATATTTCCACCCGCTTCTAAGTTCGGATTGGCCTGGATCGACGTTGATCACCCGGTGACCGACACGGCCGAGCACGAACTGCAGGCCACTCAGTCCGCCGCCAATTTCCAAAAGTGAACTCGGTGGAGCGGGTAGTTGTTTGGCCACCCAAGGATATTCGAACGCTCTGGTCGCGCTATTTGTCTGATGCGCAAACGGATCTATAGGAAAACAGCAATCCTCCAGTCCCAACCTGCGCACTATTTGGGCCTTCAAGTCGTTCCTGTTTCGAAAGCCGAAAGGCGACCCGTATGTTGCGTTCCAGCGCACATAATCCGAGGGAAGCGCTTTCGGCGCAATCACTGGTCGTTTCTCACAGCATCATTCAAGGACGCCGGAACGTTCACTTCGGTCGAACACGGATATCTGACGCCGCCATGTCCGGTCGTGCGCAGGGCGATAACTGCGGGCGTTTTGGCGCTCGGCATAACCGTCACGGACAAGGCGTCCGGGATGTAATCGATCAAGAAATTGTCACCAGACCTTATGGCCGCGGAAAGAATATACTCCGTTGGAGCGAGGTGCATTCGATCGATGCTCACCCGCACTTTAGATTGTTTTGTTGGCCGTAGTCGGAAGCGAGGCCCAGGAATATCAGTGTCTATGCACATCACCTTCGCGCCATCTGGAGTCGAAAATCCCAGACTGAATGCGATGCCTTCGATCGGACTTTGTACGGAGTAGGAGATTTCAAACTCGGCAGGCAGGCCATGGGCTAATGCTTGATCCGAGTTGATTTTTACGCCGAGTATGCGACCGCGCTCGCCGAAGTGCCCCTCACGTGGACGAGCGCCTAAGTCGTCACACGCCATGTGAGTCGTTTTCATTTCAGCGAGATAATTCGCGAGCGTGTCTTCCACGCCGCCGTTATAGGCCACGCGCCCCCTATCGAGCATTGTCGCTCTATTGCACAGGCTACGAACGGAACTCAGATTGTGGCTCACGAACAGCACCGTCCGTCCGTGGCCCGCCACGTCCTGCATCTTGCCGAGACACTTCTTCTGAAATTCGGCGTCGCCGACCGACAGCACCTCGTCGACGACCAATATCTCCGGCTCCAGATGCGCGGCGACCGCGAAGGCCAGCCGCACATACATGCCGGATGAATAGCGCTTGACCGGCGTGTCCAGAAACTTCTCGACCTCGGCGAAAGCGACGATTTCGTCGAACTTCCTGCGGATTTCCGCGCGCGTCATGCCGAGGATCGCGCCGTTGAGGAAAATATTCTCGCGCCCGGTGAGTTCCGGATGAAACCCCGTGCCGACTTCGAGCAGGCTCGCGAGACGTCCCCTGATCTCGACCCTGCCTCTTGTCGGCTCGGTGATGCGCGAGAGCACTTTCAGCAGCGTCGACTTGCCGGCGCCGTTGCGTCCGACGATGCCGAGCACCTCGCCGCGCCTGACCTCGAAGCTGACATCCTTGAGCGCCCAGAACGCCTCGATCGATTCGCCGCCGGAAACGCCGGGGCCGCGCGCTGGATCGCGAATCCGGCCAATGGCCGCGCGCGCCGCGCCCGCCAGAACGTCGCGCAGCGCGACATATCTGTCGCGCTCGACGGCGTGCCCGATCATATAGGCCTTGCCGAGGCCGTCGGCCCGGATCACGACGTCGCCGCTCAAACCGCCGTTCCCGCGCGCTCAGATGACATCCGCGAAGGTCCGCTCGACCTTGCGGAAATAGGCGACGCCTAGCCAGGCGAGCAGGCCGGCGACCACGCAGCTTCCGACGAATCCCGGAATATAGAGCGGGCTCTCGCCGCCAAGCAGGCACCAGCGAAAGCCGTCGATGACGCCAACGACTGGATTGAGGCTGTAGAGAAGCCGCCAGCCGTCGGGCACGACGCTGCTGGAAAACCCGACCGGCGAAACATAGAGCCCGATTTGCAGCAAGAAGGGCATGATGAACCGAAAGTCCCGGTATTTGACGTTGAGCGCGGCGGTGAGCAGCGCCGGCCCGAGACTCGCAACGACCGCGAAGGCGATGAACGCCGGAAGCAGCGCGATCCTCCAGCCCGGCAGGAAGCCGTAGAAGGCCATCAGGGTGAGCAGAACGACAAGATTGATCGCCAGGTCGACGAGCGCCACGACCGCCGTCGAAGCGGGAAGGATGATCCGGGGGAAATAGACTTTTCCGATCAGATTGGCGTTGCCGATCAGGCTGCTCGACGCGTCGCCCAATATGCTCGAGAAGAGGAACCAGGGCAGCATCCCCGCCAGCACCAGGATCGGATAGGGCGTCGCGCCTTCGCTCGGCAGCTTCGCGAGCCTGCCGAAGATGATGGTGAAAATTACCATTGTCGTCAGCGGGCGGATAACCGCCCAGGCGACGCCGATCGCGGTCTGCTTGTAGCGCACCGCGACGTCGCGCCACGCGAGGATCAGAAACAGCTCGCGATAGTTCCAAAGATCGCGCCAATAATTGCTCTCGGCGCGTCCGGCCTCGAGCACGACGACGCGTTCGCCGGCCGTCTTCGCGGCAGGCGCGCGCTCGACATGCGTCTGCATGACGTCGCCCGCCGGGCCTGCGTCGCCATGCTCGAGTTGCGGCATCGTCACGCTATGGCGTCCGCCAGAACCCGTTGCGCCCAGATGCGCGAGTCGATTCCCTTGCGGGAACTAGCGCCGCCCGACACAGATCGCGATTGTCCGTCGCTGTCAGCGGCGATCCTGGCATGCGTCGGCGCAACAAAGCCGGTCTTTGGCCGTCGGACCGCCGCGTCGGGAAGCGGGCGCCGCGGCGCCTGCGCAAGGCGCGATTTTGGCGCGGCGCTTGTCGGGGGTTCGCCAAGCGCGACAATCCTCTCGAGCAAAATCGCGTCGACCAATGGCACGCGAACTTCCAGGCCATGCGCCATGCTGGCCCAATCCGTATCGCGGAGCAGCTGGTTGCGCATATAGAGCGACGATTCGAGCGTCGCGACCGTGGCGAAGGCCGTCGTCGGGGACGGGGGCATCGCGTCCTCTACGCGCTCGAGCGGCCGCAATGTCGCGAGGCCTTCGCGCAGTATATCGCCGTCGATCAGGCGAGAGAGCTCCCAGGGCATGAAGAGACCGCGGCGCAGCATATAGGCGCCGGCGAAACTTCCCCCCAACTCAAGGAGCCCGGCGGCTTTCGGGCTCGGCAGCCGCTTGTCGAGCCCGCTGGCGACCAGCAGCCGCCGAACGAGCTTTCCAAGTTTCGGCAGGGACGCGGGCGCGCGCAGAAGCGCCACCCATCGCGGAATGTCCCGAAAGGAGCGATAGCCGCCGAACAGTTCATCGCCGCCCAGGCCCGAAACGACGACCTTGAGGCCAAGCTCGCGCGCCGCTTTCGACGCGAACCATGTGTTGACGCCGTCGATCGAAGGCTGGTCCATCGCGGCAAGGATTTTGGGCAGATCGGCTCGCAACTCCTGGTCCGTGACGACGCGCGCGAAATGCTCCGCGCCATAGGTCCGGGCAACCTCGGCGGCGAGCGGCGCTTCGTCTTCCGCTTCGCCCCGAAACGCTTCGAATGTGATGGTGACCGTCCTGATGTCGGCGCGACTGGCGTCTCGCATCAAGCCTAGAAGCGCGCCTGAGTCGATTCCAGCCGACAGGAACGCCCCCACCGGAACATCGGCGACAAGGTGATGACGGACGGAATCGAGCAGCGCGTCTCGCGTTTTTTGCGCCAGCTCGTCGCGCGCCGCTGAATTGAGAAAGCCCGGCGCTTGCGCATCGCAATAGGCCTGTCCGATCGAATGATATCGACACGGCCCGCCGACGCCGCTTTCTTTGACAATAAGGAAACATCCGGCGGGCAGCATGCGAATGGCGCGACAGGTGGTGAACGGCTCCGGCACGCTGCCCCACAGCAGGAAGCCGACCTGACCGGCGGGATCGGGGTCGCGCGCGACTGCGCCGCCGGCGATGAGCGCCTTGACCTGCGAAGCGAAGCGGAAGTTTTGCCGATCGTCGGCATAATAGACCGGCTTGACGCCATAGGGATCGCGCGCCAGCAAGAGTTCGCGCTTCGCCTCGTCCCAGATCGCGAAGGCGAACATTCCGCGCAGCGCATGAACCATCTCGGCGCCGCGATCGGCATAGAGGTGGAGAAGCGCCTCGGTGTCGGAATGCGAATGAAAGACATAGCCTTTCGATTCGAGTTCGGATCGTAAGGCGCGGTAGTTGTAGATCTCGCCGTTGAAGGTCGCCGCCAGCCGACCGTCTTTGGTCCGCATCGGCTGCGCGCCGCTGTCGGAAAGATCGATGATCGCCAGGCGACGATGCCCAAGGCCGACGCGCTGATCGTCGCTGATCCAGAGACCCGCCCCGTCCGGCCCTCTCGCGCGCATGTGGTCGCGCGTCGTCAAGAGTTCCTTGCGGTCGACCGGATCGGCGAGGCCATGATAGGCGAAGACGCCGTTAATCCCGCACATCCCACGCTACCGCCGTTCGGGTGAAGAGCGTCTCTTCACTCGTTGTCGCCGAATTTTGGCGCCGCGCGACGCCGCGCAACGCCGATCATCTCCACGCTCCCGGCGGCGAGACCGCAACGCCGGGTTCCTGCTACTGCTTTCCGCGTTCGATGCTCACGGCGCCGGACGCCATTCGTTTCGCGTCACGCCGCCTCCAATGCCAGGCGATCCAGCAGCGCGGGCACTTTGCCGTTCATGATGTCCAACAACACGCGCACCCGCCCATTGGCGTCCAACCGCTCCAATACGCCAATCGCATTTGCAAACACGCCGGCCACGACTCGCACCCTTTGGCCTTCGCGCAAATTGCGATCGAGCCGGACCATGCCGCCTTCATCCACAAGCTCGAGCAGATTTTCGACGACGCCGACCGGAACCGGCTGGGGCGCATCGCCTTGCATGATCAAGCTTGCGACGCCGCCGGTGCCGTTGACCGACCGCCAACGATCGCGGCCGATGTCGAGAACGACAAACATATAGGTGGGAAAGACGGACCCTTTCACCATGCGCAGCTTTCGCGCATGCCGGACCGTTTTCATCGCCCGCGGGAAAAAAACCGGAAAGCCTTGCCGAAGCAGTTGGAACTCGGCTCTCGCTTCCTGTCGCGGCAGGGAGCGGACGACGTACCACCGCTCTCCCCGCGCAAGGGGCCTGCCGACATCCGAATTTTCTGGAAGCGTTGTCTCCGATCGCTCAATGCGCCCCAAATGCACGCTCGCCTCCCGGCCATGGCGCGCGCTGCGAAAGAGTGGAACCTGACCTTTCGCATCGAGCGCGCTCTAAACTCTAGACATCGAACACGCTATCCGCCCTTGGGCGATTTGCCCAATGGCGGCGTGGTCCAAATCTCCATTCGGTCCCGACCAGCCGATTCGTCGACGCGCGCCACAATGGCGCAATGATTGAGAACCCGGCCTGGGCCGAGTAATTTATACGCTGTTTGGAAACGATCAAGACGCGTTAAAGAAACGCGCCCGTCGATCATCAACAACCGTATGGTTGTTGCGCCTTCAGGCTCAATTGCCGAAGGCCGATCATCTCGGCGGTTCTTTGCGCGCTTCGGGGCCATGCGCAAGCGTGACAGGTTTCTCATCTTCATTTTATTTGCCCGCGTCTCGACGCCGGCGGCGCGCTTCTCCGCCGGCGCGCGACAGGGATGCGGCCCGAAGCTGGCGGCGGATCGATCAACACGCCGCAACAAAATGCGAAGACCGCCATTATCGCGCCGCTACGCAACGGATAATCGACGAGCGAATGGCCGAGCAGCAGCAGAATGACGAAGATCGAGGCCTGCGCCAATGCTCGATCGACGGGCGGCAGGTCAGGATATTGTGCGGTCCAGGCGTCGACCGCCTTGCGAAACAGCCAGACCAGAAACAGGCACAGCAGGACGGGACCGATCAATCCTGTCTCAAGCCATAATTCGAGAAAATCATTATGCGCGTGATTGGCGTATACGCCCGCCTGCAAATCGGCCGGCTTTTCGAACGTCATGTAGAAGGAGGGAAAGCTTCCCAATCCCGCGCCGACGGGGGTCACGCTCTTTGCGGCCGTGATCGTGTTTCGCGCGAAGACCAGCCTGGCGTCGGCGAGGGGATCGGAGTCAAATCGGTCAAGCAGCCGCGACAGCGCCGCCTGTCCGAGGAGAAAGACCGCAAGGACGACGATCGCCGCCAACGCCCGAGGGAAAGTTATGTTCTCGACGATCCGGCGCCGTTCGCCGCCGATGACGAAACACATGGCGAGGGCGATCGCGGCCAATATGATCCCAGCCCTGGAACGGGCGATCACTTCGCCGGCGATCAGCACGATCAGCGCGACGCCGGCGGCGATAACGCTCTCGGCGCCCCTGGCCGACGGGTCGATCCCGCGGCGAAATGTCCCCGCTCCGGGCGACAGGCCCGCGAGGCGCGGCGCAAGCGCCGCCGCGGCCAGCAAGATCGAACTATAGAGCAGGGCCGCGAAATGATTGCGGTTGGCGAAAAAGCCGACGGCGTCGCCCGCATTGGTGAATTCATAGAAGCGGAGCGGGCTGTCCTCCCCCTGCGCCAGCTGAATCAATCCGAGAAAGACGCTGACGACGCTGAAACCGACGAGCGCGTAGCTCATCCGGCGACGATCGCGCCGATCGAGCGTCGCGACGGCAAGGAATATCGCGAGCGGCGGCAGCAGTGAAAGAGCGGCGAGCCAGGTCGCCTCAGGCGTCATGCTGATCGGCGCCCATGGCGGCGTACGCCCGAGCAGCTGGAAGCTCTCGGCGACGATCGCGCGCCCTGGCAGACGCGTCCAGATCGCCGGCGGCAAGGGCGCAAGCTGGATGAAGGGGACGGCGACGATCGCCGCGCAAAAAGCCAGGGCTCGCCGCCTGTCGCGGTTGGGTGGCGCATCCAGGATGCGCCAGAGCGCCGCGAGGAGAATCGGGATCGAAAGAAGTTGGAGAATGGCGTCGGAAAGAAATCCCTGTCGCGTTCCGCCGCCTAGGAGGAGACAGGACAACAGGCCGAGAGCCGCGACGAAAACGAACAATCCGTCCCACCGCCGCGAGGTCAATTCGGACCCCCAGATCACGCTACGCCTGGGCGAACGCGCCTAAACGCAGCTGACGTGATCGTTTCCAAAAGCTTAGAGCGCTCCTGGCGCGAAAAACCGGGGTCCACTTGTTTGCGAGCCGCGATCTATGGACGCGCCGGCTTCTGTATAACGAGAAGAAGCAAGCGGGCGGATTGCCGGAACCACCCTCTGACGCGAATATCCGCCTGTCCGCGACAGCTATCGCGCTGCGCCTTCTGGAAAATTATGTGAGCGTCGGCTTAAACGCAAGTCGATGTGGGCCATTCACGCGTCCGCATTGATTGAGAGAACGCAAGCGCGGAATCGGCGGCGCCGTTGCCGAGCGCGAAAGCGACTCCAGTTACAAAACGGATTTCAATATATGCCGGGCACCAGCCGCGCCGTCCGTTTCGCGTAATCGCGATAGGCGGGAAATGTTTCGGCCAATATCTTCTCCTCGAAATGCATGCGAAGCGTTTGGACGGCGACGGCGCAGGCGAATATGACGAGCGGCCAGGGCTGTCGGATGTCCCAGACGGCGCCCAGGATCACCGCGAGTTCGGCAAGATAAAGCGGGTGGCGGACCAGCCTGTAGGGTCCGTTGGTGGTCAGCCGCCGCGCCTGCGGAAAAACGCTGAATCCGCGCCCGAGGAAGACAACCGCGTAAATCGCGGCGGCCGTCCCCAATAAAACGATCGCCGACGACAAAACCATTGTCGTCGGGGACGCGTCGGTTCGAGGCGCCAGGGCGACGAAAGTCGGGAGGGCGAACCCGATGATCGCGACCAGCCGCGGCGTCACGCCCGGCGCCTTGCCGACCGCCGGCCGCCGAATGACGAGAAATCCGATAACGAGCCCCAGAAGGACGATGGTCGCGAGTTGAGAGGCTATCA
>JAKFXD010000078.1 GCA_021731565.1 Methylocystis sp.
GCGGAATTGTCGGCGAGAGTCTTGCTGACTTTCTCGGCGTTTTTGAGCGTCGCCGTGATCGCCGGACCATTGTCGTCGATCAGCTTGTCGAGTTTGGTGAGGAGTTCGGCGGCCTTTGTCGACAGGTTCTGAACATTGCCGAGCAGATTCTGGAATTCGGAGCGTTCGGCCTGAATTTGAGGATATTTCTGATCGTTCTGCGCCGTCAGAGGCGGCGCGCCATGCGTGCCGCCAACCAGCAGAACGTCGGAGACGCCGGTAAAGCCCCGCGTCTCAAGCCGCGCGCGGGTATCGGTCTTGACCGGCGTCCTGCTGTCGATCCTGACCAGCACGTCGACCTTGCTCGGGTCCTGTTCGGAAATCCCAAGATGGGTGACCTCGCCGACCTTCACGCCGTTGAACAGCACCGAGGAGCCGCGGGTCAGCCCCGACACCGCGCCGGTGAAGACGATCTGATAGGTTTCCTGCCGGCCAAGCTGGCTCGGTCCCGAGAACCAGTAGACGAACAGGAAGGCGGCGAAGGCCGCCGCCAGCGTGAAAGCGCCGATCAGCGCGTAGTTGGCGCGGGTTTCCATTCTTCGTCCTTGTGCTCCATGCGCGCCGCGGTCAGTCGGCCGCCGCGCACGCCGTGGAAATAGGCCTTCAGCCACGGGTGGTCGGATTCAAGCAAGGTTTCCAGCGGTCCTGCGGCGATCACCCGACCTTCAGCAAGCGCCGCCACCCTGTCGCAGATCGAATATAGACTGTCGAGATCATGCGTCACCATGAACACGGTCAGTCCGAGGGTCTGCTGCAGCGTGCCGATCAGCTCGTCGAATTCAGCGGCGCCGATCGGATCGAGCCCCGAGGTCGGCTCGTCCAGGAACACAAGCTCGGGATCGAGCGCCAGGGCGCGCGCCAGGGCCGCGCGCTTCACCATGCCGCCCGACAATTCTGACGGAAGTTTGTCCGCAGCGTCCGGAGGAAGGCCAACCAGCTCGAGCTTGAGCATGGCCAGTTCGTCCATCAGATGGTGCGAGATTTCGCGCGTTTCGCGCATCGGCATCTGAATGTTCTGCTTGACCGTAAGCCCCGAGAAAAGCGCCCCGTTTTGAAACAATACCCCCCAGCGCTGCTCGAGAATTCGGCGCTCGGCCGGCGCCAGGGCGTCCCGGTCCTGCCCGAAAATCCGAATGGCGCCGCCCCGCGCCGGCACAAGTCCGAGGATGGCGCGGGTGAGCACGGATTTGCCCTGTCCGGAGCCGCCGACGACGCCAAGCACCTCGCCGCGGAAAACGTCGAGATTGAGCCCTTTGACGATGGTCACGTCGCCGAAGCCGATGACGAGGTCGCGCACGCTAATGATGACATCGCGATTTGGCCGTCGTTCTGCGGCGCCGTCGGCATAGGTCGAGGGGCTGCTCATCTGCGCGCTCAATAGTCGATCGATGCGAAAAACACCGCGAACAACCCATCCATCACGATGACCATGAAGATGGACTTAACCACCGAGGACGTGACCTGCTGGCCGAGCGATTCGGCGGAGCCTTTCGTCTCGAGCCCGTCCATCGAGGCGATGAGGCCGATGACCAGCGCCATGAAGGGCGCTTTGATGATGCCGACGAGAAACGTATGCAGCGCGATCGCTTCCTTGAGCAAGGACGCGAACGCCACCGGGCTGATGCCGCCATACCACCAGGAGACGATCATGCCGCCGAAAAGCGCCGCCATGTCCGCGACAAAGGTCAGGATCGGCAGGGCGATGACGAGGCCCAGCACGCGCGGCGCAATCAGCACCTCCATGGGAGAAAGTCCCATCACCAGCAGCGCGTCGACCTCTTCTCGCATTTTCATCGAACCGAGACAGGCGGTGATGGCCGAGCCCGAACGGCCCGCGATCATGATCGAGGTGAGCAACACGCCGAGTTCTCTCAGGACCAGAATGCCGATCAAGCTGACCGTGTAGCTCGACGCGCCAAATTTGAGCAGCTGGAAGATGCCCTGCTGCGCGACGATGCCGCCAACCAGCACATTGATCAGAACGATAATCGGAACGCTGCGAAAGCAGATGAGTTCGATCTGCGCGACAAGCGCCGTGAACCTGAATCTCTTCGGATGTTGCGCCACATAAATCATTGACGCAACGAATTCGCCGAGAAAGCTGACGCCGCGATAGAATTCGCGAAGGGCGCCAACCGTCGATTCGCCGAGGTCCGAAAGCAGGACGAAAACCAGTTTGAAACGCGGCCGGGCCGGCGCCTCGAAAGCGCGATAATGCGCCTCTTCGAGCAGGGTGGAATATTCCGGGCGCACATGTTCGAGCGCGACGGCGACGCCGCGGCGCGCGAGTTCATGCCGGGCGCGATTGATCAGCCAGGCGCCGGCGGTGTCGAGCCGCGAGACCTGCGCGAGATCGAAGATGATCATCCGATCGCGGCTTGCCTCCTCGACAATGCGCGCCGCCGCCGCCTCGAGACGATGAGAGGCAACGAGAGTCCAGTCGCCCGACAGCGACAGCCGCGCGCCCTCCGGCGAAGACTGGCGCGTGAGATTGGGCGGACGTTCGATCGCCGCGACGGTCATCGGGATCGGCTCTGCGCTGGGGTCAAGAATCGGCTCATCGATGGCGTCTTCCTATCCGCCGATTGTGGCGCGGCGCCGACGCCGGCAGGCGCGGCCGAAGGAAAAACGTGATAACGCCGTGAATTGACGCCAGCAAGCGCGTCGGCGCACGGCGCAACGAACGCGCCTCGCGCAGCGCGAGCGCCGGAGAGCGAATTGACGCGAAAATTATCCGTAACTGTCGAGACTTATCCGATCGCCGGCCGCTTCGTGATTTCGCGCGGGGCCAAGACCGAGGCCGTGGTCGTGACCGCGACCTTGACCGAAATCCGCGGCGTCGGACGGGGCGAATGCGTGCCCTACGCCCGATACGGCGAAAGCGTCGAAAACGTCGTCGCGGCGATCGAGAGCGTGCGCGCCTCGATTGAGGCGGGGGTCAGCCGGGCGGATTTGCAGCGCCTCCTGCCTGCCGGCGCGGCGCGCAATGCGCTCGACTGCGCGCTCTGGGACCTGGAGGCCAAGCTGTCCGGCGTCCCGGCCTATGCGACGGCCGGCTTCGACGCGTTTTCGCCGCTGGTGACGGCCTATACGATTTCCGTCGGCGCGCCCGACGAGATGCGCGCCGCCGCGGCGAGGGCGGCCGACCGGCCGTTGCTGAAGATCAAGCTCGCCGGGGAAGGTGACGAAGCGCGGCTGGCGGCCGTGCGCGCGGGAGCGCCCGAGTCGACCCTGATCGTCGACGCCAATGAATCATGGGACGCGGACTCTCTCTCCCGCAGGCTCGCCGTCTGCGCCGATTATGGCGTCGCGCTCGTCGAACAGCCGCTGCCGGCCGGCCGTGACGAAGCGCTCGCGCGCCTCGCGCATCCGATGCCGATCTGCGCCGACGAAAGCGTGCATGACCGCGCCTCGCTCGCGCCGCTGAAGGGTCGCTACGACGCGGTCAACGTCAAACTCGACAAGACCGGCGGGCTGACCGAAGCGCTGGCCCTTGCGCGCGCGGCGCAGGAGATGGGCTTTTCGATCATGGCCGGCTGCATGGTGGGAACGTCGCTCGCCATGGCGCCGGCGGTTCTCGTGGGTCAGATGGCGAATTTCGTCGATCTCGACGGACCGCTGCTTCTCGCCCGCGACCGCATTCCCGGACTGTCCTATGAAGGATCGACTCTCATGCCGCCGGCGCCTGAGCTTTGGGGATAGCGTGAACGGCGTCTGGTCTTATTGACCGGCGCAGCTTTGGTAAACTAAAAGTTTAAAAGGATGGGGATGGAGTTCCCCGATAACCGCCGAAAGGCTGATGACTCCTACGATCTCGCCGCCGCGTTTGCCGACCGTTGGCGCAGGGTAGGAGTGTCCTCTTGCATCAAGAGCCCGCAGACCGTCGTGCGCCTTCCGGCTTGCGCCCGAGTTGCGGGTCGATCGTCGGCCGGCGCGACGGCGCGGTAAGGTTGGGCGCGCGGCGCAGGCGTCTCTTCTGCGGACTTCCGGTGGCGCTCGTGCTCGGCGGCTGTGCGCCGACCACGCAAGACGAACGCGCGCAATTTCTCGGCCCCCCCGCCATGGAGGGCACGATCGCAAGGTCGGGACTCAAAGTCGCCGGCGAAACCGCTTGGCCGCGCGACGAATGGTGGCGCGCCTTCCGCAGCCCAGAGCTCGACGGCGTCATCGACAAGGCGTTGCGCGACAATCAGAGCCTGAAGAAGGCGGAAGATTCGCTGCGCAGCGCCGACGCGATGGTGCAGATCGCGGGCGCGCGACTCCTGCCGGAGGTTCAGGCGACCTTCGGCATGCGGCAATCGCGCAATCCCTTGCACGGCGTCGTCGCCTCCTACAATCCGGCGCAGGGCGGATTGGAGAAGACCATGGCCTTCCTCAATCCGCTGGCGCTGACCTATGAATTCGATTTCTGGCAGAAGAACCGCGCGCTGCTTGATGCGGCGATCGGCGAATCGGCGGCGCAGGAGGCTGAACTCGAACAGGCGCGTCTGCTGCTGACCGCCGCGGTCGCACGCGCCTATCTGCGCGGCTACGCCGCGGCGCGCCAGCTCGAAGCCGCGAGAACCCTGACGCGGATGCGGCGCGATCTCGTGTCGCTTGCCGAAGCCCGCTATGGCGCCGGTCTCGACTCATTGGACGGGGTGCAAATCGCCCGCGCCCAATCCGAAATCGCGGTGCGGCGCGAAGCCGCCGCGGAGGCGCTCGTCGCGCTGCAGAAGAACGCGCTTGCGCGGCTCATCGGCGAAGGGCCCGACGCCACGCGCAACCTCTACGCCGGCCGAGGCGCGCCGGCGCCGGCCGCGCCGCCGCTGCCGCGCAGCCTGCCCGTCGAACTGCTCGTTCATCGCCCCGATCTTGCCGCAGCTTTACGTCGCGCCGAGGCGGCGGCGGCCCGCGTTCATGTCGCGAAGACGCTGTTTCTTCCCTCGGTCGACCTAGCGATTACCGGCGGCTTCGAAGGTTCGGTGACATCGACGAAAATCAGCAAGCTCGCAGGCTATCTCTTCACCCCTTCGGCGATCGGCTACGCCGTCTCGCCCGGACTGCGCCTGCCGATCTTCCAGGGCGGCAGGCTCAGCGGAAATCTGGAGGCGCAGCGCGCCGATTTTGATCAGGCCGTCGATTCATACAATGAGACGCTGCTGCAGGCCGCGCAGCAGGTCGCCGACGCCAGCGCCAATTTCAAGCGCGCCTGCGCCGAATATGAGGCGCAGAGCCGCTTTCTGCGCGCGGCGCGGACGCAATATGATCTTGCGCAAGCGCGTGTGAGCGACGGGCTGAAGGACCGCCGCGAAATCGTCGCGCAGCGCGCCGATCTGCTCGAATCAGGCTTCGCGCAGCGCGCGCTCGAAGGCGACCGGCTGATCGCCGCCGTGGATCTTTATCAGGCGCTCGGCGGCGGCTATGCGGGCGGTCCGCCGCCCGACGCGCCGAAGCCGGCGCCCGAGGCCGACCCGCTGACGCCCGCCGTCGAGGCGATCCAGTCGCTTGGCGGCGGCTGAGCCACTCACTCCAAAATAGAAGAACGCGAACCAAGTCGATGCCGCTTTCCCGCAAAACCATCCGCATCCGCAGAGAATTTCTGCTCAAGATCGTCATCGCGACCGCCGTGATCGGCGCGGTTGTCGCGCTGTTGCGATGGTTTTTTTATGAGCGCGATTGGGTGACGACGGACAACGCCTATGTCGCCGGCAACATCATTCCGGTGCAGGCCGACGCGACGGGCGTGGTCGCCGCGGTCCTGGCGGAAGAAACCCAGTACGTGAAGAGAGGCGAAGCGCTTGTGCGCCTCGACGGACAGCGCGCCAGAGCGGCGCTCGCGCAGGCCGAGGCCGAACTCGGGCGCGCCGTCCGCGCCGTCGGCGCGCTTTACGCGTTGCGCCGCCAGATGTGCCAAAGGGTCATCTCGCGCGCCGCGATTCGCGACCGCACGCGACATGATCTCGCAAGATACCGGCAGGCGACGGCGAGCGGCGCCTCGTCGCGGCAGGTGCTGCAGAACACCGAGGACCAGCTCGCTGCGCAGGAAGCCGATCTACGCGAGGCGCAGGCGGAATATCAGGCGGTCGAGGCGCGGGTCGGCGGCGTGACCCGAATGAACCATCCCGACATCGAGGCCGCGAGAGCCAGATATAACGACGCCTCTATCGAATTCGCGCGCCAGAACATCCGCGCGCCGGCGAGCGGTTATGTCGCCAAACGCCGCGTCCAGGTCGGCGATCGCATCCGACCGGGAGATCCGATTCTCAACATCGTGCCGCTCGACCATCTCTGGGTGGAAGCGAATCTGTGGGAAAACCGAATGGCCAGGGTGCGTCCCGGGCAGCCGGCGATCGTCACCGTCGACCTCTATGGATCGAAACAGATCTATCACGGAGAAGTTGTTGGACTCGTTCCCGGCTCCGGCGCCGTCTTCGCCACTCTGCCTCCCGATAACGCGGTCGGCAATTTCATTCGAATCGTTCAGCGCATTCCGGTGCGAATCGCTCTGCGAACCGACGAACTCGAGAAGCAGCCCCTGCGTCCCGGCCTGTCGACCGTCGCCTCGATCGACGTATCCGGGCCGCTCCAATCGCCGAACCAGTCGATCGTGAAGACCACGGCGAACGAATATCTGACCAATGTCTATGACAAGGATCTCGCGGATGCGAAGGCGCGCGCGGACAAGATCGTCAAGGATAACGTCGCCGGCGCGTCGGACGACGGCGCCGCCTGCGCAGCCGCCGAATAGTTTGCGTCAGGTCGGTTTGGACTCGGCGCGCGCCGTTTTCGGCGACGCTATTGGCGAGCGCCGGATCACGCCGTAACATCGGCGCCGAAATTTTGACGCGGACGCTGTGGGAGAGAAAGCATGCCGGACGCCAGCGCGAATTCGTCGGCAGGCCCATCTTCGCCCGTGTTTTCCCTGGACCCGACGCAGACGAAGATCGCGCAGCGGCTTGAGGCGCTGAAGACCAGCGAGAACGGCCTGACCTCGGCCGAAGCGGCGCGGCGCCTCGCCGAATATGGCGCCAATGCGATCGAGGACAGGACCGAAAGCAAATGGCGGCGTCTGCTCAAATATTTCTGGGGGCCGCTGCCGTTCCTCATCGAAGCCGCCGCGCTGATTTCCGGCCTGCGCCAGGATTGGCCGGATTTCGGCGTCGTCACCGGCCTTCTCGTCTATAACGCCGTCGTCGGCTTCTGGCAGGACAACAAGGCCGCGAATGCGCTCGCGGCGTTGAAGAAAAATCTCGCGCCGCGCGCGCGCGTGATGCGCGACGGCGCCTGGACGACGATCGCCGCCGCCGAACTGACGCCGGGAGACATCGTCAGCGTCGCCGCCGGACAGATTATCCCGGCGGATCTGCTGCTCATCGAAGGCGACTATTTGAGCTGCGATCAGGCGGCGCTCACCGGCGAATCGCTGCCGGTCTCCAAAAAGGTCGGCGACGACGCCTACTCCGGCGCGATCGCCAAACAGGGCGCGATGACCGGCGTGGTGACGGCCACCGGCGAGCGCACCTTCTTCGGCCGCACCGCCAAGCTTGTCGGCGCCGCCGGCGCGGTTTCGCATTCGCAGCGCGCGGTCACCCAGGTCGGCGATTTTCTGCTGCTGCTCGCCTTCCTGCTGGCGCTGGTTCTCGTCGGCGCGCAGCTCTATCGCGAAGTGATCGCGCCGGATATCTGGCGCTGGGACCGCGTCGGCTCCATCGCCCAATATGTGCTGGTGCTGCTGATCGCCTCGATCCCGGTCGCGCTGCCGGCGGTCATGTCGGTGACCATGGCGATCGGCGCCTATACGCTCTCCCTGCAGAAGGCGATCGTTTCGCGCCTCAATGCAATCGAGGAGCTTGCCGGAGTCGATGTGCTGTGCAGCGACAAGACCGGCACGCTGACGATGAATCGGCTCACGGTGCAAAACGCCATTCCCTTTGGCGCCTTCAAGAGCGACGACGCCTTGCTCTTCGCGGCTTTGGCGACTCAAAGAAGCAGCGAAGACGCCATCGATCTGGCGGTGATGGCGGCGCTGCCGGCGCATGATTCGCTCGACGGTTTCAAGCAGAGGGCGTTTACGCCGTTCGATCCCGTCAGCAAACGCACGATTTCGACGGTCGCCGACGCCGCCGGCGGCGTTCGCCATTACGCGAAAGGGGCGCCGCAGGCGATTTCCGCGCTGGTGCGGCCAGATTCGCAAACGCTGCAGCGCTATCAGAACGACGTGGCGGCGCTCGCCGCCAAGGGCCAGCGGGCGCTTGGCGTCGCCATGTCGGAAGACGGCGCCAGATGGTCGCTCGTCGGGCTGATCTCGCTGATGGATCCGCCACGCGCCGACGCCAAGGCGACGATCGCCGACGCGCGCGCGCTTGGCCTCAACGTCAAGATGGTGACCGGCGACGACGTCGCCATCGGCGACGAGATCGCCGCCCAGCTCGGCATGGGCGCGCATCTTCTCGTCGCCAGCGACGTCTTCAAGAACGGCGTAAAGTCCGACGCCTTGCCGCGCAGCGTCGTCGAAACCGTGGAGCGGGCCGACGGCTTCGGCAGGGTGTTTCCCGAGCACAAATATGAGATCGTCAAGGCGCTACAGTCGCTCGGCCACATCGTCGCGATGACCGGCGACGGCGTCAATGACGCGCCGGCGCTCAAACAGGCGGATTGCGGCATCGCCGTCAGCGGCGCGACCGACGCCGCGCGCAGCGCCGCGGCGCTGATCCTCACGGCGCCGGGGCTGTCCACCATCGTCAACGCGATCCGCGTGTCGCGCCAGATTTTCCAGCGCATCGAAAGCTACATCCACTACCGCATCGCGATGACGCTCGACATCATGATCGTCGTCGTCGCCTCAATCGTTTTCCTGGACTTTCAGCCGCTGACCGCGATCATGATCGTCGCGCTCGCGTTGCTCGACGACATTCCGATCATGACCATCGCCTATGATAATGTCCCGGTCGCACCGCAGCCGGTGAGATGGGACATGCATCGCATCTTCATTTTTTCTTCGCTGATGGGACTGCTGGCGGTGGCCGAGACTTTCGGTTTCCTGCTGATCGGCATGCGCTGGACGCTCGACGATGCGCTACAGGCGATCATCCCGATCGATCCCGGCCAGCTTCAGACTCTGCTGTTCCTGCAGCTCGCCGTCGGCGGTCATCTGCTGCTGTTCAGCGTGCGCACCAAGAAGGCGATTTTTGCCCCGCCCTATCCGAGCGCAAGGCTGTTCTGGGCGATCGCGGCGACGCAGGTCGTGGCGGTGCTGCTCTGCCTCTACGGCGTCGGCGTCGACGCCGTCCCCGGCGCGGCGATCGTCGGCGTGTGGCTTTACTGCCTGCTCTGGGTCGTTGCGGCGGAAATCGTGAAAATCATCTACTGGCGTCTGACCGACAAGCGCGAAAGCGACTTGACGGCCGGCGGCGCCGCTCTCGCCGGTTGATCGAGGGCGACGGGGCGAAGGAGGCGGCGCATATGAATTTTCTTAAAAAATTCCGGGTCGACGCGGGTTCCGATGTCGATCTTGGATCGATCGATCCGGGGTTCCATGGCGATTTCGCCAATGACGGGGAAGCGGCCCAGGAGCTACAGCGCAATCTGGCCCGCATAACAGAACTACAACGTAAACTTTACGCCGACCGCACGCATTCCCTGCTGATCGTCCTGCAGGGCATCGACAGCGCCGGCAAGGATGGCACATGCTGGCATGTCATCAGCGCCATGGACCCGCAGGGCGTTCAGGTGACGGGGTTCAAGCAGCCGACTCCCGAAGAGCAGGAGCACGATTTCCTGTGGCGCGTTCACCCGCATGCGCCGCGCCGCGGCTTTGTGTCGATCTTCAATCGCTCGCATTACGAAGACGTGCTTGTGGTGCGCGTGCACAAACTCGCGCCAAAGGACGTCTGGAAGCCGCGCTACGACTTCATCAATGAATGGGAGAAGCTGCTCACGGTCGAGAACAAGACGACAGTATTGAAGTTTTTTCTCTATATTTCGAAGGAGGAGCAGCTCAAGCGCTTCAAGGAGCGGCTCGACGATCCGGCGCATCAGTGGAAGATCAGCGCGAGCGATTATTCCGAGCGCGAGAAATGGGACGATTACATCAAGGCTTTTGAGGCCGCGCTGTCGCGCTGCTCGACCGAACACGCGCCCTGGTATGTGATCCCGTCGAATCACAAATGGTTTCGCAATCTGGCGGTGTCGAGCATCGTCGCCGATGCGCTGGACAGTCTCGATCTGAAGATGCCGAAGCCGACCGTCGACATCGAACAGATTCGCAAGCTTTATCATCAGGCCAAGCTCGAAGAGAAAGGGAGCAAGGCGCGGTGACGGCCGTGTCGGCGCGCGCCGCTTCGGTCTTTTCGGCGCTCGACGAAGCGCCGATGACATGGCGCCATTACGCCTATTGGCTCGCTGCGAGCGGCGGCGCCTTTCTCGACGGATTTTCGGTATCGGCGCTCGGCGTCGCGCTGCCGCTGCTCAAACGCGACTTTCCGATCGGTCCGCTGTTCGTTGGACTTATCGGGACGGCTTTGGTGCTCGGCGCGGTTCTGGGATCGGCGCTCGGCGGCATCGGCGCGGACAGGTTCGGCCGCAAGCGCATATTCATCGCCGACATGGCGATCATCGTTCTCGCCTGCTGTATCGGCGCGCTGGCGCCGAACGCCCGTTTCATCCTGCTCTCGCAGTTTCTTCTCGGCGTCGGCGTCGGCATCGATTTTCCGACGAGCGGCGCCTATGTGTCGGAGCTCATGCCGCGCAAGGCGCGCAGCCGAATGACCGTGGCGACCATTTCCTTGCAGTCGGTCGGCATGGCGGCGGCGGCGCTTGCCGGACTGGCGATCTTGAAGCTGCGGCCGTCGACGGAGGACTGGCGGCTGCTTTTTGGCGCAGCCGGCGCGATTGCGCTGCTGTTTTTGGCGGCGCGCCTGTGGGCGCCGGAAAGCGTGCGCTGGCTGGCGGCTCAGGGGCGCATCGGCGAGGCGACGGCGTTGCTCAAGACCCTGTCGATCGAGTTCGGCGAGAAACGCGCAAATCTCGGCGACGAAGCGATCGCGGCGCCGGCGCCGGATGCGACGCCACACACACAGGATGTCGGCTATCTGACGCTGTTCGCCGCGGCCAATCGCGCGCGCACGATGCTCGTCTCCGTGCCCTGGATGCTGATGGACGTCGCGACCTATGGCGTCGGCCTGTTTACGCCCGTCATCCTCGGCGCGATGCATCTTGGCGACGCCAAGGCAGGCGCGATCGCCGCCGATTTCGCCGATGCGGAAGGCAGCGCCGCGGTCGACGCCTTCCTCGTCATCGGCTTTGCCGCGAGTCTTTGGGCGGTTCCGCGCTTTGGCCGGATCACCATGCAGGTCGCGGGCTTCAGCGGCATGGCGCTCGGCATGCTGCTGCTGCTTTTCGCCGCGATGACCGACAATGGCGCGAAGGCTCATCTCGCCTTCGTGATCGGCGGCTTCATGCTGTTCAATTTCGCGATGAACGCCGGACCGAACGCGACGACCTTCACGCTCGCGCCGACTCTTTTTCCGACCGCGATCCGCGCTTCGGCGAGCGGATTCGCGGCGGCCTGCGCCAAGATCGGCGCCGCCTTCGGCACATTCGTCGTGCCGCAGCTGCAGGACGCCTGGGGGCTCGTCGGCGTCGTCGCGGTGATGGTCGCGGTCAGCGTCGCCGGTCTATTGGCGACCGCCGGCTTGGCGCGCGCGGTCAATGAGGAAGGGGCGCTGGAGGAATAGCCGCGCCGCGCATCTCTATCTCCGGGTCAGAAAAATCGTCCAAACCAGGCTGTAAGGCCGGGCTCCTTTTTTCGACCGGCCCTCGCGCTCGGCTTGCCGCCAACCCGCGCGCCAAGCCGCGCGCCAAGCCGCGCGCCAAGCCGTGCGCCAAGCCGTGCGCCAAGCCAATGCGAGCGGGGATCGATTGACGGAGTTTCTTTTTCGAGACCGGGCTTCCCGATTAGAGGGCTCTTGAATGAAGCGCCTGCGGGCGGGCGCACCGCGGATGGCGCGGCGTTCTCCAAAATCGCGCGCGGGCGCAGCGAGACAAGCTGCTCGGCTTCTTCCTCGCCGAGCCATTTGGCCGCAGCCGCTCGGCCGGCCGCGAGGTCGGGCGGCCTGCGGCGCGCGCCATGGGCGTCCGTCGCCAAAATATGCACCAGCGCTTCGCTCAACATGCGTTCGGCCCAATATTGGGGTCTTCGTCCGAATGCGCCGGTCAATGCGCCGGCCGTGACCTGCATCCAGACGCCGGCGCGAAACAATTGCACCAAGGCGTCATAGCGCGTCTCGATCCAGGTCAGCCGTTCGGGATGGGTCAGAATCGGCACATAGCCCGCCGCGAGCAATTCGAAGAAGACATGTTCCAGTCGCGGGGGCGCGACGTGATGCGGCGGTTCGACCAGCACATATCTTGTGTCGGCGAGCGACAGGATTTCGCCCGCCCGCAATCCGTTGACCATGTTCGGAACGATGTGAACGTCGGCGCCCGTTACCAGCCGCAGCGGAACGCCCTCTTCGTCCAGATGGCGCTGCAGCTCCTGCGTCGCGCGTCGAATTCGAGGTCCCGAATTGTCGAAGAGGCCGGGGAAAATGTGCGGCGTGCAGGCCTGGACGGCGACGCCATTGGCGACCGCGATACGCGCCATTTCGAGCGCAACGCCGAGGTCGGGGGCGCCATCGTCAATTCCGGGCAGGATGTGGGAATGGAGATCGATCATCGGGTGGGCTCGACATCAGCCAGATGGACAATGTCTAGGGCCGAACGGTAAATAGCGCCTGCGACTGTGGCGCGAGCAATCCTTCGCCAAGGACGCGCCGCCCGCTCTGTACGCTTGCCGCGATCGCTACCGAGGTTCAACTTACGCACGCGCCGGACGATATTCGAATTGAGTAGAATGCGCAAACTCCGATCGTAGAAAGAGGCGCTTCGAGGACATATGCTCGTCGAACGCGTAGAACGCAACAAGCCTGCAATGAGAAGATCGCGCATGATTAATGCCGCGACAGGAAATAGACTTTATGATTTGGCCATGGCCTCGCCTCTTCTCATGTGGTTGGGCCTCGGCGTCGTCGGATCAGCGCTAAGAATCGCGCGAATGACTCCCGAATGGGGGTCC
This sequence comes from Methylocystis sp., assembly GCA_021731565.1. Taxonomy (GTDB): domain Bacteria; phylum Pseudomonadota; class Alphaproteobacteria; order Rhizobiales; family Beijerinckiaceae; genus Methylocystis. The sequence continues at coordinate 13,136 of JAKFXD010000078.1, forward strand.
GCGCTCGTGATAGCCTCTCAACTCGCGACCATCGTCCTTCTGGGGCTCGTTATCGGATTTCTCGTCATTCGGCGGCCGGCGGTCGGCAAGGCGCCGGGCGTGACGCCGCGGCTGGTCGCGATCATCGGGTTCGC
>JAKFXD010000097.1 GCA_021731565.1 Methylocystis sp.
CTGCAGGCCCAGCCGATCGACCCGCCGACGCTCTCGATGACCTTCCTCGTCAACGACAGCCCGCTCGCCGGCACCGAAGGCGACAAGGTCACGAGTCGCATGATCCGCGCGCGCCTTTACAAAGAGGCCGAGGGCAATGTCGCGCTGCGCGTCGAGGACGCGCCGATGGGCGACGCCTTCATCGTCTCGGGCCGCGGCGAATTGCAGCTCGGCATCCTCATCGAGACCATGCGCCGCGAGGGCTTCGAGCTTGGCGTCTCGCGCCCCAAGGTCGTGTTCCGCAAGGACGAGAACGGCGACCTCCTCGAACCGATCGAAGAGGTCGTCATCGACGTCGATGAAGAACATTCCGGCGTCGTCGTGCAGAAAATGAATGAGCGCAAGGCCGAGATGATCGAGATGCGCCCCTCGGGCGGCAATCGCCTGCGGCTCGTCTTCCATGCGCCGACGCGCGGCCTCATCGGCTATCAGGGCGAACTTCTCACCGACACCCGCGGCACGGCGATCATGAACCGCCTGTTCCACGAATATGCGCCCTATAAGGGCGAGATTCAGGGACGCCGCAACGGCGTGCTGATCTCGAACGATTCGGGCGAAGCCGTCGCCTACGCCATGTGGAAGCTGGAGGATCGCGGCCCGATGATGATCGAGCCGGGCTGCAAGGTCTATCGCGGCATGATCGTCGGCGAACATACGCGCGACAATGATCTCGAAATCAATGTCTTGAAGGGCAAGCAGCTCACCAACATCCGCACCCAGTCGAAGGACGAGGCGGTGCGCCTCACGCCGCCGATTCAGATGACGCTGGAAAAGGCGCTCGCCTATATCGAGGACGACGAGCGCGTCGAAGTGACGCCGAAATCGATCCGCCTGCGCAAGGTGTTTCTGGACCCGAACGACCGCAAGAAGGCGAAGGGCAAGGCCGCGCTGGTGGAGTGAGGAGGCCGTCGTCGCGCCAACCCCCAGGCCCCTCACCTTACCTCTCCCCGCAAAGCGGGGAGAGGGGATAGCGGCGTAGCGCTCTTACGACATAGCGAGCGCACGATTTTTTTGCGAAGCGCCTGACGCCTCTTCTCCCCGCTTGCGGGGAGAAGTGAGATGAGGGGCCAGGGGTTTGGCGCGCCTTAAAATTTCAGTCAGCGCTTGATGTTGATATCCATTATTTGAAGCGCAGGTCGGTCAGCGCCATAAATTCTCCTGCGCCTCTGGCTACTGCAATCCCACCCGATCGACGATTCCGCTCGGGCAGCCGGGGTCGGTCGCCGGCGCGGCGGCCATGAGGTCGGCGAGCTTGCTGTCGGCTTTGATCTCGCCGTTCAATCCGATGGTCATTTCGACAATCAGGTTCCGGTCGCCGTCTTTCTTGCAGGCGACGCGCACCCGGTCGGCGGCGCCGTCGCCGAATGTCGCGTTGAAGGCGGCCTTGAGCTGGTCGCGGGTGATTTCCTCGCCGATATGCGACGAAAAAAGCTCCTGAACCTTGGAGGCGTTGAGCTGCGACATCAGCGCGAGCGAGCGCGAGAAATAGTCGTCCGCGACGCCGCCCGGATAGCAGGTGCCATGTTTGATCCACTCGTGCCGTTCGAGCAGCGACATCGTTCCCGGCATGACGTCCGACAGCGCATGCCTTGTCGCGTCGGAGAGTTCAGGCTCGGGCAGGGCGGTCCATCTGTCGTCCTTATCGGCCGCGACAATGTGGCGATCGACCTTGCAATATTGTTTTTTCGGCCAGAGTCCATGCAGCGTGAAATGCGTCGCGTCGAAACGGTCGGGTCGCTGGGTTTCGCATTCGGTCTTGTCGGGCTTGCCTTCGCAAAACGCCGGTTGCCAGCTCACGGCAAGAATATAGTCGGGCTTTTGCGCCGCCTGCCCGCCGTCCTTCCCCTGCTGTCCGCCAGGATCGGTCGGATCCAGCCCGCCTTCATCAAGCGTCGCCTCGCCGCATCCGACCGCGACCCATCGGCGTCCTGGATTGGCGTCCGGCACGTCGATCAGATAATGCGTCGCGTTCGGCTTGTTCTTGGCGAAGATGCTGTAGTGCTGACCCGGCTCGATGACGACATTGCCAGGATTGGCGCCGCTTCTGATCGACTGAAGCGCGGGACAATTCTGACGGACGACGAAGCTTCCGGACGCGGGCGTCTCGGCGCCGGCGCTGTGAGCGAGAAGCAGCAGGGACGAGCAGAGCAGAAAGCGAAGAGCGAATGCGCGCAAGCGGATAACTCCAAACCTTAACATCGCGAGGGATGGTAATGGCGGCGGCGCCCGCGAGCAAGCATCGCCCCGCTTCTAAAGGCATGAAGCGGAAAGGATGCGCGTGGCCGGTTGCGCCGACCGGTTCGCCAAGCCGGCGTCTCAGTCGCGCCGGGGTTTGGCGCCCTCAAACGTCGGCCAGCGCCTCCTTCAACCCCGCCAAATCTTCCGGCAGCTCGCTTTCGAACAGCATTTCTTCGCCCGTCACCGGATGTTCGAAGCCGAGCGTCGCCGCGTGCAGCGCCTGACGACGCAAGCGCTCGACAATTTCTCGCGCATGTTCCGAAAGCTTGGCGACCTTGGTCTTGAAGCCCGCGCCGTAAGTTTTGTCGCCGATCAGCGGATGGCCGATATGGGCCATATGGACGCGGATCTGATGGGTGCGGCCGGTCTCCAATTGGCAGCGCAGCAGCGAGGCGACGCCGTAATCCTCGATCCTTTCCCAATGGGTGATCGCCTCGCGGCCGCGCGATTCTGAAACCACCGCCATTTTCTCGCGCTGCGTCGAATGGCGGCCGAGCGGCGCATCGACCGTTCCATGGGCGCGGTCGGGAACGCCCCAAACAAAGGCGAAATATTCGCGCGTCAGCGACAGTTTGCGGCCATGATCGGCGAAGAGCCGCGAGAGGCCGTGATGGGCGGCGTCGGTCTTGGCGACGACCAGCAGCCCGCTCGTATCCTTGTCGATGCGATGCACAATGCCGGGCTTCTTCACCCCGCCGACGCCGGAAAGACTGTCGCCGCAATGGGCGATCAGCGCATTGACCAGCGTGCCGCTCTCATGCGCGCTCGCCGGATGCACGACGAGGCCGGCCGGCTTGTCGATGACGAGAAGATGCGAATCCTCATAGACGATATTGAGCGCGATATCCTCGCCCTTCGGCTCGGCCGGCGCCGGCGGGGGAACTTCGAGCGCGACCACATCTCCAGCGCCGAGCTTCTTCGCCGGATCGCGCGCCGCAACATCGGCAATTGTCGCGCGGCCTTCCTCGATCAGCGTTTTGATGCGGCTGCGCGAGAGATGCGCGGCGACGATATCCGGCTGCTCCGCGAGAAAGCGGTCGAGCCGCGCGCCGGCATGCTGCGGCGCCGCGAGAAATTCGAAGCGTTCGGCGGATGCGTCAATTTGAGGCAGAGCCTTGACGGTCATTGAGCTTTTTTTCCGCGCGCCGGCGCGCGCATGATATGAGAGCCACGGATACGCAGGCGTGGCGCGAGCGGAGGCGCGAACCTTCGCCATTCTGCGCATTGAATGACGCCGCCCAGGGGAGGCCCTTCCATTAGCGACGCCGAGGCTCCGTTCTGCGCCGTCATCGGCGCGGGCCCCGCCGGACTTTTCGCCGCCGACGCGCTCGCGCGCGCCGGAGCGCGCGTGATCATCTATGAGCACAAACCGAGCCCGGCGCGCAAATTTCTGATGGCGGGGCGGGGCGGCCTCAACATCACCCATAGCGAAAACCTCGAGCGCTTCATCTCGCGCTATGGCGCGGCCGCCGCGCGACTCGCGCCGCTCATGCGCGCCTGGCCGCCGCAGGCGCTGCGCGACTTCTGCGCCGAGCTCGGCGAAACCACCTTTGTCGGCTCGAGCGGCCGGGTCTTTCCCGCGAGCTTCAAGGCCTCGCCGCTCCTGCGCGCGTGGCTCGCCCGGCTGTCGCGGCTCGGCGTCGCGATCGCCACTCGGCACGACTTTATGGGATTCGCCGAATCCGGGGCCTTGCGCCTGCGGGGACCCGAGGGCGAATTCACCCGCAATTTCGACGCGCTGGTGCTGGCGCTCGGCGGCGCCTCCTGGCCCCGGCTCGGCTCCGACGGCGCCTGGGCGGCGCGGCTCGGCGCGGAAGGCGTGCGGGTCACGCCGCTCGCCGCCGCCAACAGCGGCGCTCTGATCGACTGGAGCGCGATCTTTCGCAGCGATTTCGAAGGCCAGCCGATCAAGACGACGCTGCTGCGCCATGGCGGGTTGTCGGCGCGCGGCGACGTCGTCGTCACGCGCGGCGGTCTCGAGGGCGGGCCGGTCTACGCGCTCTCGTCGCAATTGCGCGCCGCCACCCTGAAACACGGCGAGGCCACGCTGTCGATCGATCTGCGCCCCGACACGACGCTCGAGTGTCTGACGCGCAAACTCTCGCGCCGTCCGCAGAAGCAGTCGCATGCGAATTTTCTGCGCAAGGCGGGATTCTCGAAAGTCGAGATCGGGCTCTTGCGCGAGTCGCGCGCCGGCGGATTGCCGCGCGACGCCGAATCGCTCGCCGCTTTGATCAAGAACGCGCCGCTGACCGTCACGGGGGTCGCCGGACTCGAGCGCGCCATCTCGACCGCCGGCGGGGTCTCCTTCGAAGAACTCGACGATGCTTTGATGCTCAAGAAGCTGCCGGGCGTTTTCGTCGCCGGCGAGATGCTCGACTATGACGCGCCGACGGGCGGCTATCTGTTGCAGGCGGCCTTCGCCACCGGACTGGCGGCCGGGCGCGGCGCGGCCCGCTATCTCGGCCTTTCGCCCGATCAGCCCCTCGCGCCCTCTGTGCAGGATCAGGCCGCCGCGCCGCCACGCCAGGACTCAGACGGGCGTTCGCCGGAAGAGTCGAACAAATACGGCGCCTGATCGGACCGCGCCGGCGACGCATTTCCCTTTAGGCCCGAGGCGCATATGCTCGCCGACATGCTGCCGTCGCGCTTCTGGACCGAACTCTCGCTGCGGGACATGCGCGCGCATGACATGTCGCGCGTCATCGCCGTTCTGCCGATCGCGGCGGTGGAGCAGCACGGGCCGCATCTGCCGCTCGGGGTCGACGCGATGATCATGGAAGGCTGCGTCGAACGCGTCGCGGCGCGCCTGCCCGCCGATCTGGAAGCTGTTTTTCTGCCCGTGCAATGCGTCGGCGTTTCAACCGAGCATCGCGACTTTCCCGGAACGCTGACGCTGACCAATGAAACAGCGTCGCGTCTCCTCTGTGAGATCGCGGAAGGCGCGCTACGCGCGGGCGTGACCAAGCTCGCGCTGCTCAATTCGCACGGCGGCAATTCGGCGCTTGTCGCGCAGACGGCGCTCGCGCTGCGCGCCCGTTTCGGCGCGCTGGCGGCGGTCGCCTCCTGGGCGCGCTTTGGCTATCCCGACGGGCTGTTCTCGGAGCTGGAGCTGCGCCACGGCATCCACGGCGGCGAGATCGAGACGTCGCTGATGCTCGCCTTCCGGCCGGAGCTCGTCGATATGGCGCGGGCGAAAAACTTTCCGCCCGCGACGCTCGACTTCGAGCGCGATTTCGCCTGGCTGCGCGCCGACCGGCCCGCCGGCTTCGGCTGGATGGCGCAGGACCTTTCGCCGGCGGGCGCGATGGGCGACGCCTCGAAAGCGAGCGCCGAGAAGGGCGAAGCGGTGGCGGATTACTGGGCGACGGCCTTCATCGAACTGCTGCGCGACATCGAGGCGTTCGATCTGACGCGATTGAAGAGCCTCGATGATTGAGAATTAGGCCGCCGGGGCCGTCCAGGGATAGGTCCAGGTCTCGGTGAGCGTGCGCCCGTTCGTCCGCAGAAACAGCCGAAGATCGGCGGTCTGGCCGGGCTTGACCGACACGTCGAACAGCGCGCGCAGTCCGCCGATATGCGGATTCGCGGCGACGCTCGCGCGCAGCATCCGCCCGGTATTGGTCGTCGCCACCGCCTCGACCTGGCTGGGATCGGCGACGTAATAGGCGAGATCGCCGCCGGCGAAATCGACGAGGAACCGATGCGACTCGGGGTCGAAGGGTTCGGTCGAGCCCAGCGCCCGCGCCGGCGCCTCGAAAGTATTGACGACGACGCCATTGGGCGCGAGCCGCGGCATCTCGAGTCCCGCCGTGATTCGATAGGCGTAGACGAAGGGCGCGCCGGGCTGCGGCGGGTTCGCCGGAATCCAGCTCGCGACGATATTGTCGTTGGTTTCGTCGCGCGTCGGCAGTTCGATCAGCTCCACGCGGCCTTCGCCCCAGTCGCCGAGGGGTTCGACGAAATAGCTGGGGCGGTTTTCATAGCCGAGGTCGAGATCCTGATAGGATTCGAAGGTCCTGTCGCGCTGCAGCAGGCCGAAGCCGCGATTGTTGGCGTCGAGAAAGGACGAAATCCGTTCGCGGGGCGGATTGCCGAGCGGGCGCCAGAGCCATTCGTCCGCGCCGGTGTGAATCAGCAGCCCGTCGGAGTCATGCAGCTCCGTGCGAAAACCGTCGCGCATGCGCCGGTCGTTTTCGCCGGTCAGATACATCGAGGTGAGCGGCGCGAGGCCGAGTTTCGCGCCCGACCGGCGCGGGAACAGGGTCGACTGGACCTCAAGCGCGCTTTCCTGTCCGGCGAAAAGATCGAATCTGAAGGCGCCGGTGGCGGCATCGCCGTCGAGCAAGGCGTAGAGCGTGGCGTGATTGCTGCCTTTCTCCGGCGTTTCGACCCAAAATTCGCGGAAGAACGGAAAGCTCTCGCGATCGGCGCCGGCGTCGACGCAAAGCGCCCGGGCGGACAGCCCGTAATTCTGGTCGCGGCCGAGAAAGCGAAAATAGCTCGCGCCGAGGAAGGAAATCACCTCGTCATGGACATGCGGGTCATTGACCGGAAAATGCAGCCGGAAGCCGGCGAAGCCGGTGTTCACGGGCGGCGCCTTCTCGAGTTTGAGTCGGCCATAGTCGAAGAGCGCCGGCGAATAGGGAATGGGCGTCGCGATGCCGTCGCGAATCATATTCACCGTCACCGGGCGACGATAAAGAAAGCCGAGATGGAAGGTCTCCAGTCGGAAGCCGCCGTCGGCGCCGGCGAAGACGTCATGGTCGCGCCGGAAGCGAATCTGTCGCCAGGCGTCGAAGTCCAGCGCGTCGAACGGGTCCGGCAGGCGCGAAGGAACGGCGGAGTCGAATGGCGCAGCCGCGAGATCGCGCGCCCGCTGCACCACGTTCTCGAAGCCGAATCGCGGCGCGGGCGCGACATTGGCGGCCAGCGCAGAGCCCTTGAGCGCATAGTGCGCCCCGATGGCGGAGAGCGCGCCCGCGAATTGGCGCCGCGTTAATCGCCTCATTCCCGAATCCAAGCCAGGGCTTTTCGATCCCCATGGTGACTGTCTGCTGCTGCTCTAGCTCTATCGATTCGGTTGCGCAAGAAGCGCGCGCCTGAGTCGTCGCGCTGTGGCGGCTTTGCACGCCACGCGGAAAAAATAAGCGCGCGCCGCAAAAACTGCTTGTCACGGCTGCAAAAGCGCGTATCTACATGCTTGCCCAAATCGCACGTGCCTGTGGTCGTGTGTCGGTGGGCGGGGATCCGGACAAGAGGCCGGTCAACCGCCAGCATAAAACCGGCAGCCGGAGGCGAACCGGCGAACTCCGTCTCTGCGGAGGATCGCGACTTAAAGCAACGACGGACCGGGCTTTTTCGTCTCTGTCGACCCTCCAAAGGTCGGCGTACCGAAGAGGCTTGTCTTTCTTGCCGGGCGTGCGGAACGGGGTTCCCCCATTCCAATCGATGGCTGTCCAACGGGAAGCGCGCGCGCTTTTGCGCGCCTGTTTTTCCATCGGCCAGTCAACGGCGCTTCAACCGGCCGCCTGAGCGCTCGCGCTCGCGCGGCCACGGGACCGCCAAGGCCAACGTTCGTCGCGTCTCCATCGCGCGCGGGCGAACGGAGCGGCGTGTCCGTTGACGCTCAACGATCTGGGCGCGGCTTGCCGCGCAAGGGGGCCAACAATGACCGACCGCATTCTCGAATTCCTCGCCGACCGCCGACGCAATGGCCGCGACAACGGGCCCTGCCTCGTCGTTGACCTCGACGTGGTGCGCGAAAACTATCTCGGATTCGCCAAGGCGCTGCCCGATACGCGCGTCTTCTATGCGGTGAAGGCCAATCCGGCGCCGGAAGTTCTGTCGCTGCTCGCGTCGCTCGGTTCGTGTTTCGACACGGCTTCGGTCGTCGAGATCGAGCAGGCGCTCGCCGCCGGCGCGCCGCCGGATCGAATCAGCTTCGGCAACACCATCAAGAAGGAGCGCGACGTCGCGCGCGCCTATGCGCTGGGGGTTCGGCTCTTCGCCGTCGACTGCGAGGCGGAAGTCGAGAAGATCGCACGCGCCGCGCCGGGCTCGCGGGTGTTCTGCCGCATTCTCTGCGACGGCTCCGGCGCCGAATGGCCGTTGTCGCGCAAATTCGGCTGCGTCCCCGAAATGGCGACGGGCGTGCTGGAACATGCGCATCGCCTCGGCCTCAACGCCTATGGCGTGTCGTTCCATGTCGGCTCGCAGCAGACCAATCCCCGCATGTGGGACGGCGCGCTGAAGTCGGCGGCCGACATTTTCCGCGAACTCGCGGAGCGCGGAATCAATCTGCAGATGGTCAATCTCGGCGGCGGCTTTCCGACGAAATACCTAAAGAACGTGCCGGCGGTGAAGCAATATGGCGCCGCGATCTTCCGCGCGCTCTCGAAGCATTTCGGCAACCGCATTCCCGAAACGATCATCGAGCCGGGCCGCGGCATGGTCGGCAACGCCGGGCTGATCGAAGCGGAAGTCGTGCTGATCTCCAAGAAGTCGGCGCAGGACAGCGAAATCCGCTGGGTCTATCTCGACATCGGCAAGTTCAACGGGCTCGCCGAGACGACCGACGAGATGATCCGCTATCCGATCCGCACGCCTTCGGACGGCGCGCCGACGAGCCCATGCGTGATCGCCGGACCGAGCTGCGACAGCGTCGACGTGCTCTACGAGAAGAAGCCGTATCTGCTGCCGGTCTCGCTCGAAATCGGCGCCAAGGTGCTGATCGAAGGAACCGGCGCCTATACGACCACCTATTCGGCGGTCGGCTTCAACGGGTTCCCGCCGCTCGAGACTCATGTGATCTGAGCAGCGCTCACCCTGTCACGCGGAACGCGCGACGGGTGAGGGCCCTCATCCGACCCTCGCTGACGCGAGGGCCACCTTCTCCCGCAAGCGGGAGAAGGATTCGCCTCACAATTAAAACCAGTCCCGTACGGCGGGCGCGTCATGCGCCAGGCGCGAGGGTCGCTTGTCCTTCTCAAAGGGAGGAAAAGATGGCCTTTCTTGCTCACCACGACTTTGAAGCTGGACCGCGCGCCTCCAGGCGCGCTTGCCCCGCCATGTCCCATGCGCGCCTAGAGGCGCGCGGTCCGTTTGCGCTCGCCGAAGAAACGCTCGCCGATGTCGCGGCGCGCGAAGCCTTGCTGGACGAGGCCTTCGGCCCCGCGCGGTTCCTGAAAACCTGTCAGCGGCTGCGCGACGGATCGGCGCCGGCGCCGGGACTGGCGCTCGTCGCCACGAACGATGACGGCGCGCTGATCGGCACGGTGCGGCTGTGGCCGGCGCTCGCCGGCGGACGCGCGGCGCTGCTGCTCGGCCCGCTCGCCGTCGCGGAGTCTTCGCGCTCGCTGGGGATCGGCCGGGCGCTGATCGAAGAATCGCTCGACCGCGCCCAAGCGCTCGGCCACCGCGCCGTGCTGCTCGTCGGCGACGCGCCTTATTATGCGCGCTTTGGTTTCGAGCGGCGTTTCACCGAGCGGCTGACGATGCCGGGCCCGGTCGAGCGGGCGCGCTTTCTGGGATTGGAGCTCGTCGCGGGGGCGCTGGAAGGCGTGCGCGGCCGCGTCATTCCGGCCGCGCGGCCGGCGGTCGATCTGCCGTGGGCGGCGTAAGCCTCACCAATAGGCGAGAATGCCGCTCGCAAGCGGATAGGAGAGGCCGGCGCCCAGTGCGACGCCGGCGGCGACGTCGCTTGGATAGTGATGCGCCGTGGCGATGCGCGACCAGGCCATCGACGCCAGGAGAAGTCCCGCCGACAGCGTCGCCGCCGGCCAGGCGATGACGATCGGCGCGAGCACGCCGGTCAGCGTCATCGCATGGCCGCTTGGAAAGGAGTGATCGTCGAGCGTGCGCAGCAGCGAGGGCAGCCGCGGATCGGTCTGGAACGGGCGCTTGCGTCCGAACCGCCGCTTGATCAGCGGATAGAGCATGTGCAGCAGCGCCGCGTTGACGCCGGCGAGCGCCGCGACATGCATGCCCTGCCAGCCGAGGCCGATGAGGACGATCGGCGCGAGGATGAGATAGATCCAGCCGTTGCCGAGCTTGCTGATGGCGACGGCGAGGAATTTGCCAAGCGCCGATCGCGCCGATCGCGAAAAGAGATGAACCGCCGCGAGGTCAAGTTCGAAGAGGCGCTGACCCCATGTGGCGGCGGCGGCTGTTTGCGGCTCCGATGACGCGTCTCGCGTCAGCTTCGCCAGCTGGTCAGATGTGAACGCCATGACGCAAGGCTACGCCCGCGAGGCTGCGGTTTCGCGACGCGGAGGCTGCGTTTTGGTGACGGTGGGATAGAGGTTACGTGACGCTTATGCGATGTTTGCGTGACGCTCTAAGCCGGCGCGTGTTTGGCGAAGGCGCTGCGAAAGACGGCGTCGAAGGCGTCGGCGTCGACATTGACCGTTTCGATCTTGGCGCCGTCTTCGGCGACGCCGGAAAAACGATATTGCGGGTCCGAGAACTCGAAACCTTCATCGTCATCGGCGCTCTCATAGGGCAGCGCGATCTCGACCATCAATTGTCGCTTCAGCGACAGCGCGCGGCCGACCACCGCGTCGATGCGGTCGTCCTCGCTGCTGAAAAAACCGTCAAGCACGATCATGCAGATGTCGGCGTTCGGCGCTTCGTCCTCCAGCCATTGCAGCGCCGCCTCGACGCTTTCGGCGACATTGATCTTGCCGGCCTCGGTGACGACGAACTGTTGCGGGCGGTCGACGCCCGCATCCGACCGCGCCACGCCGAACGGCGTCAGCATATGTCCGCGCGCCAGCGTGGTGACGGCCTTGGCGAAGGCCTCGCCGGCCAAAGCGGCGATGGGGTCGTTCGGAGTCGTTTCGGCGTCAATGCTCATGACGTTCTTTTCTCCGAGCGGCCATTCTGCAGGCGTCAATCAGGCGACGCCGTCCGTTTTAAAATCTTCATAACGTCTTCGTCGCCTCTCGCAGCCATTTGCGCGTCCTGGCGTCGACGAGCGGCGACAGCGTCCTACGCACCTGCGCGTGATAGGCGTTGAGCCAGGCGATTTCTTCCGGCGCCAGCAATTTCGGTTCGACGCAATTCAAGTCGAAAGGCGCGAGCGTGATGGTCTCGAAGCCATACATTTCGCGCTCGGCGCCCTTGATCTCGCACCTTTCGACGATGACGAGATTTTCGAGCCTGATGCCGTATTCGCCGGCGCGGTAATAGCCGGGTTCGTTCGAGAGGATCATGCCCGGCTGCAGCGGCGTCGCGCCGAGTTTCGAAATGCGCTGCGGCCCCTCATGCACGGAAAGATAGGAGCCGACGCCATGCCCCGTGCCATGGTCGAAATCGAGGCCCGCCTCCCACAGCGCGCGGCGCGCGAAGGCGTCCAGCTGCGCGCCCGAGACGCCCTTGGGGAACACGGCGCGGGCGATGGCGATATGGCCCTTGAGCACGCGGGTGAAATGTTCGCGCAATTGTTTCGACGCCGGGCCGACGACGAGCGTGCGCGTCACGTCGGTCGTGCCGTCGAGATATTGCGCGCCGGAATCGACGAGATAGACGCCGCGGCCGATCTTGAGATTGCTCTTTTCGGTCACGCGATAATGCGGGATCGCCGCATGTTCGCGAAAGGCGGAGATGGTTGGAAAGGAAATGTCGCGCAGATCGCCGTTCTCGCGGCGGAAGGTTTCGAGCGCCTCGGCCGCGGAGATTTCGGTCAGCCCGCCCTTTGGCGCGGCTTCGGCGAACCAGGCGAGAAAGCGCGTCAGCGCCGCGCCGTCGCGAATATGCGCTTCGCGCGCGCCCTCAAGCTCGGTTTCGTTCTTGATCGCCTTGGGCAGAGTCGCAGGATCGTCAGTGACGCGCGGCTTGCCGCCCGCCGCGCGCAGGGTTTCGACGAGCTTCGCCGGCGCCGTCGCCGAATCGAACAGAATCGTCGCGCCGCGCCTGCCGGCGTCAACGAGATCGCCGATGAGATTTTCGGGCGCTTTCAGCGAGAGATATTTTTCAAGCGCCGCGCGCGTTTTCGGCGCGAGCTTTTCTTCGTCAATGTAGAGCGCAGGCGCGCCCTCTTTCGGCAGCAAAGCGAAGCACAGCGCGATCGGCGTATGCGCGACATCGGCGCCGCGAATGTTGAAGGCCCAGCAGATGGCGTGCGGATCGGACATCAACGCCGCATCCGCGCCTTTCAGCGCGGCGCGCAGTTTCTTGATTTTCGAACTCGCGCTCTCGCCGGCGTAACGCGCCGGATGGATCGTCACCGCGCCTTTCGGCTCTCCGGGACGATCGGTCCACAGCGCATCGATCGGATTTAATTCGAGCGGGACGAGTTCGATCTTCTTTTCCGCGAGCGCCTTCGTAAAGCGCTCGATCTGCGCGCTGGCGTGCACCCAGGGGTCGTAGCCGATGCGCGCGCCGGGACGCGCATGATCGCCGAGCCATTTCAGCGGCGTCGTCTCGGCGATGTCGAGCGGCTTGAAGAGTTTCGCGTCGATCTCGCCGCGCACCTGAATGACATAGCGGCCGTCGACGAAAATCGCCGCCTGTTTCTCCAGCACGACGGCGAAGCCGGCCGAGCCGGTGAAGCCCGTGAGCCAGGCGAGGCGCTCGGCGCATTTGGGCACATATTCGTTTTGATGGGCGTCGGCGCGCGGCACGAGAAAGCCGTCGAGGCCCTGGCGCTTCAATTCATTGCGCAGCGCCTTGAGCCGCGCCGCGCCGTCGCCGCGCGCGGCGTCATCGACGAATGTCTGGAATTTCGCTTCGAACATAGTTCGAAGCTAATCGCGAGCCTCCCGCGTGGCAATGCTTCGAGCGTCGACTTTCCCTCTCCCTGTCCCTCCCCCGCTTTCGCAAACCGGGTGTTCCCGGTTTGCGAATCGACGCCGAAGTCGGCAAAAGCCGACTTCGGAGGGAGAGGGGACCCTAACGCCGTAGATTGCGCAGTTCGTCGTCGAAACAGCGGTCTGACTCCCTCTCCCGCGAAGCGGGGGAGGGT
>JAKFXD010000115.1 GCA_021731565.1 Methylocystis sp.
TCAGGCTGACGCAGCAGGACATCGCCGATCTCGTTCACGCGAGCCGCCCCGTGGTGACGCGGATCATGAATGATTTGCGACGCGGCGGCGCGCTCGACTATCGGCGCGACCTCATCTGCGTCAATCATTTGGCGCTGCAAGCTCTCGCGAAAGAAAAACCCGCCGGTTTGTAACGTAGGTGACAGACCGTCGCCGGCCGCGCGCGCACAAAGGCGCGGCGGCCGATCAGCGCCGCCGGGAGGAGCGAAGATGAGATTCATCGCGGCGCGCTGGCACGGCTATCTCGACTATCTGACGGTTTTGATCTTTCTTGCCGCGCCGAGCGTGCTTGGATTCGGGGGAATCGCGGCGCAGCTCTCCTGGCTGCTCGCGGGCGTGCATTTGGCGATGACGCTCGCGACGCGATTTCCGCTTGGGCTCTTTCGGCGGTTGGCGTTCACGCTCCACGGCTGGGTCGAAAGGATCGTCGGGCCGGCGCTGATCGCCATCGCCTTTCTTCCCGCGATTTCCGCCGAACCAACGGCCTTCGGCTTTTTCGCCGGCATGGGCCTTGTCATTATCGCGGTCGGCTGGCTGACGGATTATGCGGAGGCGGGCTAGGTCGTTGACGCTATGGCTACAAGTAGCTACATATTTGGCTATGACCACGGTCTCCATAAAGGACGCAAAAAATCGCCTGACCGAACTCGCGCGCCGGGTCGAGAAGGGCGAGACGATCGTGGTGACGCGCAATGGGCGGCCGGTCTTCGATCTTGTCCCGCATCGGCGCAAGACCGGGCTGCGGCTTGAGGCCGTGGACGAATTCAAGAAGCGCCACGGCCTTAAATCCCTCGTCACTTTCGTCGCCGAGGATTTCGACGCGCCTTTGCCGGAAGATTTTCTGCTCCGACAATTGCCCGACGACGCATGAGGCTGTTGCTCGACACGCATATTCTTCTCGCTTTAGTCGAGGGACGCATCGCCGATTTCAACGCTGGGGTCAGGGCGCTGCTGGAAAATCCAGAGGCGGAGTTTGTGGCGAGCGTCGCCAGCCTCTGGGAGATCGCCATCAAATCGCGGCTGGGAAAGCTCGAACTGGCGTTCGATCTCGACGCGCTTCCAGAACTGCTCGAAACGATGGGCGTCGAACTTATTTCAATCAATGCGCGGCACGCGCTCTGCTCCGTCGAACCGGAGGCGCGCACGCGCGATCCTTTCGATCGTTTGTTGCTTGCGCAATGCAAAATCGAAGCGTTGCGACTCGTCACGATCGATCGCGCGCTTGTCGATCATCCGTTGGCCGCAAGAACCGCTTAGCGACTTAGCGTTGAGATTTCACCAGCCTATCGAAGGCTTGGAGTTCCTCGATCAGCGCGCCAAGCTCGCCGAGCGGGACTTGCGTCGCGCCGTCCGAGATCGCCGCGTCGGGATCGGGATGCGTCTCGATAAACAGCCCGGCGACGCCGACGGCGACGGCGGCGCGCGCGAGAGTCGCAACGAAACGCCGCTCTCCGCCCGATGACGTCCCATGGCCTCCCGGCTGCTGCACGGCGTGAGTCGCGTCGAAAATAACCGGCGCGCCGGTCTCCTTCAGGATCGGCAGCGCCCGCATGTCGGCGATAAGCGCATTATAGCCAAAGCTCGTGCCGCGCTCGGTGACGAGCACGCCGGCGGCGCCGGCGTCGCGCGCTTTCCCGACGGCATGGGCCATGTCCCATGGCGCAAGAAACTGCCCCTTCTTGATGTTGACGGGACGCCCGGTTTGCGCCGCGGCGACGATGAGATCGGTCTGGCGGCTGAGGAAGGCGGGAATCTGCAGAAGGTCGACGACTTCCGCGACGCGCGCGCATTGCGAAGTCTCGTGCACGTCGGTCGTCACCGGCAGGCCGGTCGCTTCCTTGATCTTGGCAAAGATCGGCAATGCGGGCTCAAGCCCGACGCCGCGCGGCGCCTCGCCGCTGGTGCGGTTCGCCTTGTCGAAGGACGCCTTGAAGATGATTCCGATGTTGAGCCGCGCGCCGAGCCGCGCGAGTTCTTCGGCGATCGCGAGCGCCATGTCGGCGCCCTCCAGCGCGCAAGGCCCGGCGATGAGAGTCAGCGGCCGTTCATTGCCGATTTCGACGCGGCGCGGGCCATCTCCGATGATTACGCTTCTCACCCGCGCCTTGTCTCACGTTTTCACGAGCCGCGCGACTTCGGCGCGCAGCGCGGGCAGGACCTCGGCTTCGAACCAGGGATGGCGCTTCAGCCAGCCGGTATTGCGCCAGGACGGATGGGGCAGGGGGAAGATGAGCGGGCGCGCGTCCTGAAACTCGCGCCAGCGCCCGACGATTTCGGAAACGCCCGCGCCTTTTCGCAAGGCATGACCGAGGCGCGCGAAATGATAGTCCTGCGCATATCTGCCGATCGCGATGACCGTCTCGATCTGCGGCAGCGTCGCGAAGAGTTCGTCATGCCAGCGGGCGCGACACTCGGGGCGCGGCGGCAGATCGCCGCCTGCCGCGTCATTGCCGGGAAAGCAAAAGCCCATCGGCGCGATGGCGATGCGCGCGACGTCATAGAACGTGTCTCGATCCACGCCCATCCAGTCGCGCAGCCGATTGCCGGAAGGATCGTTGAAGGGAACGCCGGTCTGATTGACGAGATTGCCGGGCGCCTGGCTCGCGAGCAGCAGCCGCGCGCTGGACGAAACGCGAAACACCGGCCTTGGCTCATGCGGCAGCTTCGCGCCCTTGGGCGTCTCGACGCAGACGCGGCAGGCGCGGATGCGCGCCGCGACGTCGTCGAGCGTCAGAGCTGAGACACGCTGGCTCATTCAGGGGACGACGCTCGGACGCGCCGACACCTCCGCCCGCCAGCGCGAGAGATGCGGCAAGTCCTGAGGGATTTCGATCCGCGCCAGCTTCGCCAGATCCATCGCGACGATGGCGGTGATGTCGGCGATGGTGAAATCGTCGGACGCCATGAAGCGCCGCGACGCCAGCTCCTGGTCGAGAAAACGCATCATCTGCTGCGCGCGCGGCCGCTGAAACTCGGCGAATTCGGGTCTTTGCGGCGATTCAAGCCGCGCCAGCGCCGGATGGCTGTGACGAAAGGTGAAAGCCACCGGCGCGAACAGGCGGAGTTCGACGCGGCGTTGCCACATGTCGACGAACGCCTGTTCGCGTCCGTCCCGCCCAAAGAGCGGCGGCTCTGGATAAAGCGATTCGATATAGCGGCAGATGGCGACGGATTCCGTAAGCACGGCGCCGTCGTCGAGAACGAGCGCCGGGACTTCCTCAAGCGCGTTGATGGCCGAATAGGCGTCCTTCTTGTGTTCTTGCGCCAGGAGGTTGACGTCGCGCGTGGGAATCGTGACGTTCTTTTCAGCCAGAAAAATGCGGACCCGCCTCGGATTGGGGGCGAGCGGCGTATTGTAGAACAGCATGTCGGTCTCGTTCCGGGTTTGGGCATGACGGAATGCGCCGCGCTTATGTGGGGGGCGCCTGACCATTTCAAAATATGCGCGTATCGAGACGGCTCGCAGTTTTGCCGCGAAGATTTAAGTTAAGCGCGATGACCGACGAACTTGCCACCCAATCGCCTTCCGCCGCCCTCGTGCTGTTTTCCGGCGGGCAGGACTCCACGACCTGCCTCGCCTGGGCGCTGTCGCGCTACGACCGGGTCGAGACGGTCGGATTCGATTACGGCCAGCGCCACCGTGTCGAACTCTCGCGCCGGGCCGGGTTGCGCGAGGGGCTCGCGCGGCTTTCGCCGCTGTGGGCGGGGCGGCTTGGCGAAGATCGCATAATTTCGATCGAAGCGCTTGGCGCCATTTCCGAGACGGCGCTGACGCGGGACGCGGAAATCGCCTTCTCCGCCGATGGTCTCCCCAACACCTTCGTTCCGGGGCGCAATCTGCTGTTTCTGACCTTTGCCGCAGCGCTCGCCTATCGGCGCGGCGTCGCCGATCTCGTCGGCGGCATGTGCGAGACCGACTATTCTGGCTATCCCGACTGCCGCGACCAGACGATCCGCGCCATGGCGCAGGCGCTCAGTCTCGGCATGGACCGCAGCATCAACATCCATACGCCGCTGATGTGGATCGACAAGGCGGCGACCTGGCGGCTGGCGGAATCGCTCGGCGGCGAAGCGCTGGTGCGGCTCATCGTCGAGGAAACCCACACCTGCTATCTCGGCGAGCGCGGCCGGCGCTTCGACTGGGGCTACGGCTGCGGCGAATGCCCCGCCTGCATGCTGCGCGCGCATGGCTGGGAGACCTATCGCGCCGGAAAAGATCGCGCGACCCTTTGAACACTGTCTAACCGCCCGACTGTGGCAGGAGGGCCACAGTCGGCGCTGACGTCATCGCGCCGAACGAAGGCGCATTGACATGCTTCGGCCAGCTCTGGATATGTTATGTTATAACATACTCGAACAGAGAGCGGGCGTCGATGAGGAGCAGCGTTTTTGCCGGCGTGGCGGTGTTTCTTTTCAGCGCGAGCGCCATGGCGCAGCAGGCTTTGCCGCCGATTGAAGTCGGCGCCGTGAGTCCGATCAAACGCGCCAAGATCGTCTCCCCGCCGCAGACCCCCTCAGCGCCCGGCGGGCGCGGCCGCAGCGTCGCGGGCCCGAGCGGACCCGAGCCGCGCGAACCGGCCGTGGCGCCGCAAGGCGTCCTTCCCATCGTCGCCGATCAGTTCGCGACGGTGACGGTCGTCACCGGTGAGGAGCTGCGGCGCTCGCCGGGCGCGACCCTTGGCGACGTGCTGTTCGCCAAGCCGGGCGTCACCGGATCGAGTTTCGCGCCCGGCGCGGCGAGCCGTCCGATCGTGCGCGGCCTCGACAATTACCGGGTGCGAATCCAGGAAAACGGCGTCAGCAACAGCGGCGTCTCGGAACTTGGCGAAGACCACGCCGTTCCGCTCGATCCCGTCGCCGCCAGCCAGGTCGAGGTGGTGCGCGGCCCCGCGACGCTGCGCTGGGGATCGCAGGCGATCGGCGGCGTCGTCAACGTCGAAAACAACCGCATCCCTTCGGCCTTGCCCTGCCGTCTCGCGTTCCTGCCCACGGCCGACACGGAGGGCTGCTCGATCGTCGAGTCGCGCGGCGCGGTGATGACCGTCGACAACTCGCTCGAGAACGCGACGCTGCTCGACGTCGGCCGCGGCAACGTCGCCTTCCACATGGATGTCCATGGACGTCGCAGCAGCGACTACCTCATTCCCGGCTATCCCTATCTTTTTCCGCCGGATCCGCCGCCGCCGGTTTTCGGACGCCAGCCCAATTCGTCGATGCGCTCGGCCGGCGGTTCGGTCGGCGGGTCCTATTTCTTCGACGGCGGCTTCGTCGGCGTCGCGGTGACGCAGTTCAACTCGCGTTATCGCATCCCCGGCATCGAGCCGACGGAGACCGATACGCGCATCGAACTTCGCCAGACGCGCGTGACGACCAAGGGCGAGTTCCGTCCGCCGTCGGCCTATATCGAAGCGGTCCGCTTCTGGGCGGGGCTCACCGACTACAAGCACCACGAACTCGCCAATGAGGAGGGCTTCAACGGCGTTCAGCAGACCTTCACCAACAAGGATCTCGAAGCGCGCGTCGAAACGCAGCTTCGTCCCGTTGACCTCTCCTTCGCGACTCTGACCAGCGCCCTCGGCGTTCAGGGCATGCATCAGATCCTGACCGCGCCCGGCCGCGAGGGCGGACTCTTCGACCCCAATCGGACGCGAAGCGTCGCCGGCTACTGGTTCAATGAATTCAAGCTGTCCGAAACATCGAAGATGCAGCTTGCCGGACGTATCGAACATGCGACCGTCTCCGGCGCCTTCCCTGACCTCCTTATCACCGGCGAAGCGCCCGAACTCCTGGTCGAGCCGGGGGCGCAAATCGCCCGCGTGCGCAATTTCACGCCCAAGAGCGTCGCCTTCGGGTTTTTGCAGGATCTGCCTGAAGGCGTCGTCGCCAGCCTGACCGCGCAATATGTCGAGCGCGCGCCGCGCGCGCCCGAACTCTTCTCGCGCGGCGTCCATGAGGCGACGGGAACCTTCGACATCGGCAATCCCAATCTCGGAATCGAAGGGGCGAAAACCATCGAAATCGGCCTGCGCCGCCCGCTCGGCCCCTTCCGCTTCGAGGCGACGGCCTACCTCACGCGCTTTGACGGCTTTATCTTCCGAAATCTCACCGGCGCTGTCTGCGAGGGCGACATTGCGAGCTGCGCCTTCGACGGCGAGGGCGATCTGCGCGAGGCGATCTATTCGCAGCGCAATGCGCTCTTCCGGGGCGGCGAGTTTCAGAGCCAACTCGACGTTGCGCCGCTGGCGGGCGGCGTTTTCGGGGTGGAGCACCAGTTCGATGTCGTGCGCGCGACCTTCGTGGGCGGCGGAAATGTCCCGCGTATCCCGCCGGTCCGGCTCGGCGGCGGCCTGTTCTGGCGCGATATGAACTGGCTGGCGCGCATCAACCTCCTGCACGCCTTCGCCCAGCGCGACATCGACCTGACCAATGAAACGCCGACAAAGGGCTATAATCTGCTGAGGGCCGAAGTCAGCTACCGAATGCTGTTCGATCCCGGCGATCCGCTGAGCCGCGAATTGAGGCTGGGTCTCGTCGGCGACAATCTCCTCAACGAAGACATCCGCAACAGCGTCTCCTTCAGGAAGGATGAAGTACTGCTGCCGGGCGCCAATCTGCGGGTCTTCGTCAATGCGCGGTTTTGATAAGCGTAGCGGGCGTTTCGGCTTGATCGCCGTGGCGAAATAGGGCATAGGCGGGGCCAACGAAGCGCTGGGCGTATCCCGGCCAGTTCACCATTGCCGGGGCAAGACCGATGAAAATCCGTAACTCTTTGAAATCACTGCGTTCGCGCCACCGCGCCAACCAGATCGTGCGCCGCAAGGGCCGCGTCTACATCATCAACAAGGTGCAGCGGCGCTACAAGGCCCGCCAGGGCTGAGTTGTTGCCGCGCGCGCAGCACGGGCCGCTCTTAGCCGCCGATTAGCGCGAGCACATGGGCGTTGACGCAACGGCTGAGAGCGTCGACGTCATAGCCGCCTTCCAGCATCGAGACGATTCGGCCGCCGCAGCGCTTGTCGGCGATCTCCATCAACCGCTTGGTCGCGTCGCCGAAGTCGGTTTCGCGCAGCCGCAGGCCGCCGAGCGGATCGCGCTCATGGGCGTCGAAGCCCGCCGAAATCAGGATCAGATCGGGCGCGAACGCCCGCAGCCGCGGCAGAATTCGATCGTCGAGCGCCTCGCGAAAGGCGTCGCCGGTCGAACCGGCGAACAGCGGCGCATTGACGATATTGTCATGGGCGCCGGTCTCAGTGCGCCCGCCGGTGCCGGGATAAAACGGCGCCTGATGCGTCGAGCAGAACAGCACTTTGTCGTCGGCCCAAAAAATCTCTTGCGTGCCATTGCCGTGATGGACGTCGAAATCGACGATCGCGACGCGTTCGGCCCCATGCGCCGCCAGGGCGTGGCGCGCGGCGACGGCGACATTATTGATAAAGCAAAACCCCATCGGATTATGCGCGCCGGCATGGTGGCCGGGCGGGCGGGCGGCGACGAAGGCGTTATCGGCGCGTCCCGACATCACCTCGTCGACAGCGGCGACGGCCCCGCCGGCGGCGCGCCAGATCGCCTCGATCGTATCCGGACACATCAGCGTGTCGCTGTCGAGCGCCGAATAGCCCTCCCGCGGCGCGGCCTGTTCGAGCGCGACGAGATAGGACTGGGGGTGGACGCGGCGCAGCGCCTCTGATTCGGCCCTGGGCGCGTTCAGCCGCGCGAGGGGCGCGAATCGCGCCTCCTCCAGGCCGCGCTCGATCGCGCGCAGCCGTTCGGGCCGCTCGGGGTGGCCGGGTCCCATCTCATGACGGAGACCGCTCTCATGGGTGACGAAAAGGGTTTTCAATGCTGCGACGCACTCCGCGCGGGCGACGCTATGCCAATCGAAACATGAGTTTTCGGCCTTCCTTGGCTTTCTGTCCATGAAAAAGAGACGGTAGAGCTCAAGCGATGCCTCGCCCCCGTTTGCGTGGCGCCGGCGCAACAGTAAGGGAATAATTCCGAAGACGTGATCCCAGCGCCAAAGTTCATGATAAGAAAATCGTAACGACAGTTTTGCGGCGGGAAAGGAGTGCCCCAAATGAATTTCAGATATGTGACGGCGTCAGCGCTTGTCGCCGTCTTGCTCGCAGGATGCAACGGCGGAACAGCCCTTCCAGATCCGAGGCTAAACGGCCGAGACGCCGAATTCATGGCGCTCGCCCCGAAGGCCTCGGTAAGTTCGCAATACGAACGCTACCTCGTCGATTACAAGACGAACGAGCCCGTGGGCTCGATCATCGTCGATAATCACTCGAAGTTCCTTTACTATGTGATGCCGGGTGGCAAGGCTGTGCGCTACGGCGTCGCCACCGGTCAGGACGCGATGGCGTTCACCGGACGGGCCTATGTCGGCGCCATGCAGGAATGGCCGCGGTGGATCCCGCCGAAAGACATGCTTGAGCGCTGGCCGCATCTTCAGCCGACGGCGGACGCCGGCGGCCTGCCCGGCGGTCCCGACAATCCGCTCGGCTCCCGCGCGCTCTACCTCTACCAGAACGGTAAAGACACGCTGTATCGCATTCACGGCACCAATGAGCCGGAGAAGATCGGACAGGCCGTGTCCTCCGGCTGCATCCGCATGCGCGACATCGATGCAATCGATCTTTACCACCGCGTGAAGGTCGGCACGAAAGTCACCGTGCTCTAAGTCCTTTACTGACTTAAAGACTTTGGTCGACGCCCTCCGCGCATCGCGAGAGGGCGTCATCCATTTTGATGACCCGTCGACTTTGCTCGGCGGCGCCCCTTGACGCACAGTCGCGGCAGAACCGACCCATCCGAACGCAAGCCTGGTGAACCCATGGTCGCGACCATGCGCGTGACCGTACGCGCGATCATGTGCGCCGTCGCACGGCGAAGCGCCGAGACCCCTCCTAAAGTCGCGATGCTCGCAGGGTGCGGGAAGAGGGGGAAGTCATGATGCGTTCGACGACAAGCATGGGCTGGCTGGGCCTGGTGGTTTGCGTTCTCCTGCTGGAATTCGCCGGCGCCGGCGCTTACCTCGCCTCGTCAGCCAAAGCCAATCCTTCCGACGCTTGTTATGGTTATGCGATTTGCCAATAAATTTTCATGCTTTGCACAAGTTCCGTGGAACGCGCGCGCCCATCTTTGCGTTTACTTTTTTGAAAGGCCGACGCGTCCCATGTCGAAGCTCGAAGGAGCAGAGACGAGGAGCGCCGCGCCTTTCAAATTTTCAGCGATAGGCGGAATGTGGGGCCCGTCATGCGCAATTTGGTTTTGTATGTGCTGATGCTATTCATGTTCGCGGCAAGCGTTGCGAGCGCGACGACCATGCTCTCGCGTCCGTCGCCGAGCGGCGATGACTTTTGCTTTGGATATGCAATCTGCGAGTAATCCCGTCCAGGGCCATGTCGATGGCGTCTTTTGTGGCATCAATCGTGTTGAACGTTGTTGAAGCAGGGGACCGCCGCAAACGGCCGTTGGCGCAGGAGCGCGCTGCAGAAAAGTCTAACCAGTATTTTGGCTTAGCGCGCGCTCAATAGTTTGAGATCGACGTGTGTTTGTCTGCGTTTGAGCGATGCCGCCCAAATGCGGCGCGATCGCATGCGGCGCAACTCATGCCGCATCCTGGGTCATCTCAAATGTGAATCGCCCGTTTGGCGACAGCGAAGGCCGCCTCGCGCATCGCCTCGGAAAGAGTCGGATGAGCGTGGCAGGTGCGCGCGAGATCTTCCGCCGAGCCTGAAAACTCCATCAGCACGGCGGCTTCGGCGATCATCTCGCCGGCCGCGGCGCCAAGGATATGGACGCCGAGCACCCGGTCGGTCGCGGCGTCGGCGATGATCTTCACGAAGCCGTCGGTCGCGCGCATCGCCCGGGCCCGGCCGTTGGCGGTGAAGGGAAATTTGCCGATCGCGACGTCGATCCCCTTGGACCTGGCGTCTTCCTCGCTCACGCCGACCGATGCGACTTCCGGCATCGTATAGACGACGCTCGGAATGACGCCATAGTTCACGTGCCCGGCCTGTCCGGCGAGGATTTCGGCGACGGCGATGCCTTCATCCTCGGCCTTATGCGCCAGCATCGGCCCGCGCACGACGTCGCCGATGGCGTAGACGCCCGGGACATTGGTCGCGAAGCTTTCGTCGATGACGATGCGGCCGCGCTCAAGCGCGACGCCGGCGTCTTCCAGTCCGAGACCTAGCGTGAACGGGATGCGGCCGGTTGCAATCAGCACCGCATCGGCCTCGATCCTGTCCGAACTCGCGCCGTCGACGGACGAATAGGAGACGACGGCGGTTTCGGCGCCGCCGGTCGCCGCGCGCGCGACGCCCGTCACCTTGGAGGAAAGACGGAAGGCGAATCCCTGCTTTTCGAGAAGCTTCTGGAAACGCGTGGCGATTTCGAGATCGAAGCCAGGAAGAATGCGGTCGAGATATTCGATCGCCGTTACTTCCGCCCCAAGCCGCCGCCAGACCGATCCGAGTTCGAGTCCGATGACTCCGGCGCCAACCACGACCAGCCGTTTCGGCGGCTTGGCGAGGGACAGGGCGCCGGTTGATGAGAGAATCAGCTTTTCGTCGATCGCAATATCCGCCCCGGCGGCGTCGCGCAGCGGCGCGACGGTCGAGCCGGTCGCGAGGACGATGTTTTTCGCCTCAAGCGTCTGGACAGCGCCGTCGGCGCCGGCGACCTCGACCTGTCCGGCGCCTTTCAGCCGTCCGACGCCGCGGAACGACTCGATCTTGTGCTTCCTGAACAGGAAGGCGACGCCATTGACGTTCGCGCCGACGGTGTCGTCCTTGTGCTTCATCATCGCCGCGAGATCGAGACGCGGCGGATCAACGATGACGCCGAGCGGCGCCAATCCATGCGCGGCCTCATCGAACATGTGCGAAGCGTGGAGCAACGCCTTCGACGGAATGCAGCCGACATTCAGGCAGGTGCCGCCGAACGTCTTGTCCTTCTCGACGACGGCCGTCTTCAATCCAAGCTGCGCCGCGCGAATCGCGCAAACATAGCCTCCCGGACCGGATCCGATCACGATAAGATCGTAAGTCATGTCATCCGCAATTCAAGAATGGCGCCGCCTGCGAGACCGGTTTCCCAGATATACGCGTCCGAGATGAATTTCGGATCAACGCCGGTTTTTGAACATCAGCCCGCCGCCCACACATAGATCAGCGTCGCGACGATGCCGAGCGCGGTCTGACCGAGTTCGAGCCGACCCCAAAGATCGATGACCTTGCGCGCCTCATGCGCCGCGTCGGCGCTGATGAGCTCCAGGATGCGATTGTTGAGCGGCACGATGGCGAGATAGGTATAGGGCCAGCTCGCAAGGGCGATCAGCGCGCCGAAAATCCATCTCACATCGTCGAGTTCGCGAAAGGCGATGAAGCCGAAAAGCGCGGCAAGGAAAGCAAGACTCGCGAGCACGATGAAGCCGCGGCGGTCGGAGGGCTCCCATTCCTTGATCAGCGCGTCGTCGCCCAGCGCCAGCCGCGCAGGCTGTTCGACGTAATTGACATAAAGCGACGCGCCGGTGAAAGCGCCAGCCGCCGCGAGCGCGAGCGAACCAATGATCATCTACAGAATCCTTTGACGGCCGACGAATGTTTCGGCGCTCCTGGCGAATCGACCGCCGACCGCCGATCCGCCGCCATCTCGTTTAAGCCGATTCAATCGCTTCCTCGTCACAGACGACGCGGGCGTTCTCTTCGGCCTCCGCGGCGATGTCGATTTTCACCGCCTTGGCCGCTTCCCTCTCCTTCCGGCGATCCGTGAAGTGATCGAAGAACACCTGCATCGCGCGATCGACGCCGTAAGGATTGATGCGGCGCGTGTCCTCCCGATAGAACATCGACACATTCGGCGAAACGGTGGCGAGATCGTAGGAGGGGAAATAGGCGATGTTCGGCCGCGTCCGGACCACCTCGTCGGCGGCGGCGCGCAGAATCGCCTTCACCGCGCAGTTCGATTCGATCACATGCCGGTCTTCATAAGTCGCGATAATCCCGACCGGCGACACGCTCAGCACAATGCGGACCTTGGGATTGACCTCGCGAATGCGGTCGACCGAGGCCGTGAAATCGCGCACGACCTCGCTGACCGTCATATTGTAGAATTCATAGACGCCCGGATCCCATTCGCCGCCGGCGACGCCGGGCGCAAGCTGCAGGATCGCGCCGTCCGGCTTGTGGCGCCAGGTTTCGGTGTGGCCGAATGTGAAAACGAAGACGTCCATCGTCTCGAACATATGGCGGACTGCGGCGAGATGCCGCTCGCGATCGGCGCGCATGTCGTCGAGCGTGGCGTATCCGTCCGGTTCGATCCGCGGCCGGAAGGGATCGACGAAGCGGCCGTCCTCCGGACGGGTCCAGTAATCGAGCTGCGGCGCGAATCGTCCATAGGCGCGTTCGATCAACTGCAGCAGCTGTGCGGTCGTGTAGAGATTGCCGTAGCGACAGGAATACATCGAGTAATTGCGGTCGAGCGCCTCCTTCGCCGACATGCCGCTTGGCGGCTGCTCGGCGAGGTAATAATGGAAACCGCTCGCCTGCAGGCGCATGGCGATTTCCTGGGCGAAGCAGCTGCCGCCGGTCGCAACCTTGTCCTGCGTCGAAATCTTGAATGGCGTGCGGATGATCGGATCGAGCGCGAAGGGCGGAAGCGAGGTCACCGCCTTGCGCCAAAAGCGGTGGTCGGGTAGGGAGCTATAGGGGTTGTCCGCCATGGTCGCACTCCTTTCCGATCCGGCCGATTTGATCGCGGATCGAGACTTTTCCCGCGTCGTTCGCGAGCCGCCTTCTGGCGTCGCAACATAGACGGCGCCCGCCCGCTTGTCACCCGGCGGCGCCGCAGATGACGCCCGCGCCGCCGCCAATCCCGTGAAAGACCCCATGCTGACCCAGGTTGACAAACAGATATTGAAATCCTGGCGGCAATACGCCATCGAGCCGCGGATCGCGAAATTCACCGGCCGCGTGATGCGCAACACCGGGCCGCGGATCGCCGTCGTCGGCAACTGCCAGAGTTTCGGCGTCGCCTATGCGATGAAAGTGCTCGATCCGAGCGCCACGGTCGATCA
>JAKFXD010000118.1:0-3716 GCA_021731565.1 Methylocystis sp.
GCCTCGGCCCCGCCCAGCACGGCATGGTCGGCGCGGCGACTCTGTTCGGCATTCTCGTCGGCGCAAGCGCTTTGGGGGGACTGTCCGATCATTTCGGCCGCAAGCCGCTCTTCATATTCGAAATGATATTGTTCACTGTTTTTCTGGCGTTGATCGTCGTCACGCCAAGCTTCCCGTGGCTGGTCGCGTGCCTGTTCGGCATGGGACTGGCGCTCGGATGCGACTATCCGACCGCCCATCTCGTTATCTCCGAAAGCA
Organism: Methylocystis sp.; assembly: GCA_021731565.1. Taxonomy (GTDB): domain Bacteria; phylum Pseudomonadota; class Alphaproteobacteria; order Rhizobiales; family Beijerinckiaceae; genus Methylocystis. The sequence goes on from JAKFXD010000118.1 coordinate 259, forward strand.
CGCCGACGCACCGCCGCGGCGCCCTGGTGCTCGCGGCGTTCGGATTCCAGGCGGCGGGCGCGCTGATCGGCACCGCCGTCGGCTATTTCATCCTGTCCAATTATCCTGATCTCGAATCCTGGCGTTGGATGTACGCCACCGCCATCGTCCCGGCGGCGCTGGTCGTCCTGGGACGATTATTCGTCACCGAGAGCCCGCACTGGCTCGCCGTTCGCGGACGCCTGCCCGAAGCCGAAACAACGCTGGGGCGGCTGTTGCAGCGCAAGCCTCGCTATCCGAACGACGTCCGGCTCGCCGCTGCCGCCGACGCGAGCGAGACCTTGCGTTCAAGCGGCTACGCCGTTCTCTTCCGCGCCAAAAATCTGCGCGCGACCGTGCTCGCCTCCGTTCCCTGGTTCCTGCAGGACCTTGGAACCTACGGCATCGGCATTTTCACGCCGACGATTCTCGCCGCCGCCGTCGGACATAAGCGCGAGCATGCGCAAAGCGTGGCCGACCTCGTGTCCAACGATCTGATCGCCGCCAAAGGCGCGGCGTTCATCGACATTCTGCTGCTGGTCGGCGTTCTGGCGGCCGTGCTGCTGGCCGACCGTCTTGGCCGCATTCGGCTGCAGGTCACGGGCTTCGTCGGCTGCGCGATCGGCCTGTTCATCGCGGCCCAATCGGTCGGCTTTGACGGCGGCGCGCGGATGACGCTCGTCTTCGCCGGCTTCATGCTGTTCAATTTCATGACCAATCTCGGGCCCAACGCGCAGACCTACCTGATCGCCGGCGAGGTCTTTCCAACCGCCATTCGCGGCAAGGGCGCGGGCTTCGCCGCGTCCTTCGCGAAAATCGGCGCCTGTTTGACGGCGTTCCTGTTCCCCGTCCTGCTTGCCGATCTCGGCGCGCCGAGCCTTCTTTCCATCCTGGTCGGGACGTCGCTCCTCGGCGCGCTCGTCACCTGGCTGTTTCGTATCGAGACGGCCGGCGTCAGTCTCGAATCGGTGGGCGTGGAAACCGCCCGGCAAGCGGCGGAGTAGCGCGCGGCGATCCCGCTGTTCGCGAAAGCTCCGTATGCTCCCCAGTCGAACCAGCCGATCGAGGTCGCGCACGAAGAATTCTTCGCCGGCGCCGAACAGGTCGTTTACAGCAAAGCGTAGTTTGCGCGCGTCGACTCCCCTGGACGCGGCGCTCACGCTCCTATCCCATGGAGGCGACATGAGCCGGCTTCGTCTGCATCCCGAGAGACATCTCGTCCAGCGCATCGGCTGGCTGAGGGCGGCGGTGCTCGGCGCCAATGACGGCATCGTCTCCACCGCGAGCCTGATCGTCGGCGTCGCCGCCGCGGCTTCGATGCGCGAAGACGTGCTGGTCGCCGGCGCGGCCGGACTGGTCGCCGGCGCCATGTCGATGGCCGCGGGCGAATATGTATCGGTGAGTTCCCAATCGGATGCGGAGCAAGCCGATCTTGCGCGCGAGCGCAAGGAATTGAGCGACCATGCCGAACTCGAAAGGGAGGAGCTGGCGCAGATTTACGTCGGGCGCGGCGTCGAACCGGACCTCGCCCGACAGGTCGCCGGGCAGCTGATGCAAAAGGACGCCCTGAACGCCCATGCGCGCGACGAATTGGGCCTCTCGGACATCGTCGCCGCAAGGCCAGTTCAGGCGGCCTTCGCCTCGGCCGTCACCTTCGCCTCGGGCGCCGCCCTGCCGCTCGTCGCGGCCTTGATCGCGCCGCGCGCGGCGATCGTCCCGGTCGTCTCCGCCGCCGCTCTGGCGTTCCTCGCGCTGCTCGGCGCCGTCGGCGCCAGAGCCGGCGGCGCCCCCGTCTTTCGGGCGACGGTCCGCGTCACCTTCTGGGGCGCATTGGCGCTGGCGCTGACGGCGGGCGTGGGCAAGATGTTCGGCCTGGCCGTTTGACAGGCGCGACCGAAAGAAGGCCGGCTATGCGGGCATTCAACATGGAGCAGCGGATGATTCGCTTCGGCTTTGTCGCGACCCTTGGCCTGGCGCTGGTTTCGTCCGGCGCATCCCCCGCGCAGGAGCGCGCATCCGGTGAAGTCGTGACGGAAATCGCCAGGACGACGAAAACCGCGACCGGCCAGCCGATCACGCTCCCACCGGGGCCATTGCAGGTCGTCGCGACGATTTATTCCCTGGCGCCCGGCGTCAAACTGCCGGCGCACAAGCATCCCTTTCAACGCTATGCCTATGTTCTTGAGGGCGAACTGACCGTCCAACAGGCCGATTCCGCGTCGCGGGTCTATCGCGCCGGCGACTTCATCGTCGAAAGCGTCGACGGCTGGCATTTCGGCGCCGCCGGAACCGGTCCGGTCAAATTGCTGGTCATCGATCAGGCGCCCCCGGGCGGCGAGATCACGATCGATCGGCGCTAGAGCGCGCTGCGAAAAAGTGGGAATCGGTTTTTCGCCTAGAGCGCGCTCTAAATTATTAGAATCGATCACGCTGCGTTCGGGCGGTTCGGCTCGGATGTCGCGCGATCTACCGCAGCTTGATCGTGAGATCGGTGCCGACCGCTCCTGTCTCGCTGCTGACCGGCTGGTCCGAGATAATGAGCGAAGCGCCGGTCCACAGCCGCTCGCCGATGCGGTCGCGAACGTCCTTTGGAACGTCGACGCGCTCCAGAGCCTCGGCCGGGCTCGTGGTCGTCCGCAAACTCCAGGACATGCCGGCCTCGTTGGAGGCGGTCTTTCTGCCCGCGGGCGGCTCGTCGCCCAGGCGGACCGGCATTGAGACGACCTGCCATTTGAGCGATTTCCCATCGTCGCCGGCCGCCGTCGCAACATAAAGATGCGATCCGAGCGGCGTCTTGGGGTCCCTTATGTCGATCGGCGCGTCGAACAGCGGCGCGAGCCCCTGGCGCACATAGATGCGCCCTTCCTTCTTGCTGATCAGCATCGAAATCGGCGCCATGCGCCGCTCGGCTTCTTTTTGAGCGGCGACCGCCGCCGCCGCCGCGGTTCTGGCCTCATCCAGGCGTCGATCGACTTCGGCCAGCTCCAAATCCCTGGCGCTCGAGGCTGTTCTCGCCTCTTCGAGTTTCGCCATGGCGTCGGCAAGAACGGAGTCGGCGTTGGTCTTCCCCAACTGCGCCGCATCCTGGACGAGGAGAGCGGCGCCATAGATTCTTGTCAGGCGGTCGGCCCTGGCTTTGGCCGGCGCGTCGCCGGCCGAGGCGTCGCGTTCCGCCGCCTCGGCGGGCTCGCGCTGGCTCGCAACCGACGCCGTAGCTGCGTTATAGGACGCAGCGGCCGCTTCCGCCTTGTTGCGCGCCCAGATATGGGCCGCTTCGGCGGCGCTGAGTTCCGCCGCGGCCCGCGCCGCTTCTTTCTGTTTTGCGCCCACTTCGATGGTCAGCGCCTTGACCGCCTTGCCGGCGGCGGCGGCTTCGGCGACGGCCTTGGCCTTGAGCTGCTGAGCATATTGACGCGGATTGACCGTCGGCTGTTCGGCGA
>JAKFXD010000118.1:4021-13036 GCA_021731565.1 Methylocystis sp.
GGCTTCTCGGGCTGCGGCTGAGGCGCGACCGGCGTGCGATCCCCCGCGGCCACCGTTCCCGCATCGCCCTTGCCGGCCTCGGCGGAGGTCCGCAGCTTTGGCTGGGGCAGGAGCGCATGTTCGAATTCGACCGGAGTCACGTCGTGAGGCGAGATGACGACTCGCTCGCCGATCCTGGTCATCCCCCAGAGCTTGGCGGCGAATGCGGCGGGGAGCCGGACGCAGCCATGCGAGGCCGGATGGCCTGGCACCACGCCAAGATGCATGGCGATGCCGGACCAGGTGATCCGCTGCATGAACGGCATCGGCGCGCCGGAATAGATATTGGAGCGATGGAAACGCTCGCGGCCGATGATGCTGAAAATGCCCTTGGGCGTCGGATGTCCTGGAATCCCTGTCGAGATCGCCGAACGGACGACAAGGCCGTTGTGATTATAGATCGACACGCGCTGGTCGGCGATCGAGGCGATGAGGAACAGCGGCCGCTCGAGTTGTGGCGCATCGGCCTTGGCTTCGCGCGGCGTCGCGCCGGTCTTGTCGGCCTCCGCCGGCGACGTTTTCTTTGTTCCAACATGGCGCGGTCGCGCGACACGCCTCGGCTCTCGCGGCGCCGCCGCTCGAGGTGCGCTCTCGCCGCCCCAAAAGAAAAAGCCCTGCGCCATGGCGGGCGTAAATGAATAGCCGAGCGTCGCGGCGACGCCCGCGGCCAGAGCCACTGTCGAGAAAAGCCGGGCGCGAGAGCGCGTTGTCAAACGCATATTCCGCTCCAAACGTGGTTGGCCGCCTTTCGGTGTAAGGCGAATCTCTTATTTAATCGATAATGAATGGCTAATCCGAGGCCGGATTACTCAGCCAAGTTCAAGATTTCACCCAGAACGCCGAACCATTTAAGCTTTCCGAATTCGGCTGACCGCCCTGAATCGGCGCGACCTACGGATCAGTCAGCTCGGCAAGCAGACGTTTCTTCATAGATTCAATGACGTATTACGCAACGACGCGGTCTTTGTGACTTTTCCCTGCAAGACGGGATATCGATAAACGCGAATATTTGTCTTGAGCGTAACCTTTCAAGTCGCCCGGACCGATTCGTCAGCGATTGTGCACAAATCCGCGCAAGGCGGCAACGCCGGGCGAACGGGCTTCCAATACGACCTCACGATCCTTGCCGCGCCTCGGCGAGAAATCCCGCGATCGCCGCGAAGGCGGCGTCGGCCGCATTCAGCAGGCCCGGAAAGAAATAGAAGCCGTGCGGCATGGCCTCCCCGACGAAATGCTCGACCCTGACGCCCGCCGCCTTCAATTTCGCTGCAAAGGCGCGATTGTCGTCGACCAGCGGATCGGCGGTTCCGCTGACAATCAAAGTTCGCGGGTAGCCGTTCAAATCGGCGAGCGCAGGGCTGGCCCAGGGATGGCGCCAGCGCTGCGCCGTCGTGAGATAGGCGGCGCGCGCAAATCCCATGAAGGGCGCGTCGATCACGAGGCCCGCCGGAGCCAGCCGCTCGAAAGACGGAAATTGTTCGAAGCTGAAATCCGTGACCGGACAAAGCAGCACGGCTGCAAGCGCCGACAGGCGCTCGTCTCGGGCTCTGATCGGCAGCGCCGCCGCAAGATTGCCGCCGGCGGAATCTCCGCAGACCAGGAGGCGCGACGCGTCGCCGCCGATCTCGGCGCCTCTGTCGCGCATCCAGCGCAGAACCGCCATGCAGTCGTCGAGGCCGGCGGGAAAAGGCCATTCGGGCGCCCAGCGATAATTGACGCTGACGACAGTGACATTGTTTTCGGCGGCGATGCGGCTGGTGACATAGGCCGTATCTTCCGATCGTCCGACGACAAAGCCGCCGCCATGGACATAGAGCATCATCGGCCTCGGAGCTTCGCCGGGCGGCGTGAAACATTGGCAGCGGATCGGACCGGCGTCCGAAGGAACGACGAGAGTCGAAACCGTCACTTGCGGATAAAGCTGCGCCGCGCCGAGCGGAAGCTCAGCAGGGTCGATGGCGAGGCCTTCTCCTCTGTAACAGGCGCGCACGGGCGCCATCATCATGTCCCGCATCGTGACCGGCGCGCGCAGTTTCATCAACACGCGATAGAAGGGCGCGGCCGGATCGCTTTGCGAAAAACTGGCGGCTCCAGGTCCGTCGGCGCGCTCGTCGACGAAGACGGACGCGTCGGCGGGTCGATGTTCGGCGTCGCCCATTGGCCCTTCTCCTTATCCTTGCGGCTTTGCGACAGATACGACCGTCGGATAAATCGCGGAAATCGCCCCGACCGGCGAGACAGGGAGATCAATGCGCGCGTCGGCCCAAGCCGCTTCTTGAAAGCCGCTTCTTGAAAGCCGCTTCTTGAAAGCCGCTTCTTGAAAGCCGCCTCTTCAAATTGACAGGCCGCAGCCGCGAGAACAATAATCGGAAACTAATCGTTTGCGGGGGCGCGTTCCATGATTGACACTGACTCTGGCGTTGAAACCCGGCTTTCGCGCCGATCCTTGCTGTTCGGCGTTCTCACGCTTCCTCTTGTCGTCTTGGACCCCGAGCCGGCGTCCGCGCAGTTTGGTCTCTTCGGCGCGCTACTCGGCGGATTGCGCTTCCGCGGTCGCCGGCGCCACTACGGCGGTTATGGCCGTCATTATCATGCGCGTCGCCATTACGCGCATCATCGCGGACGCGTCCGCGTCGCAAGTCATCATCGCCATCGCGGCGGAGGCGGCGGTTCAGGCGGCGGCGGCGGGGGAATCGGCCACGTCGACTGATGGCGATAAGGGTTATTCCGCCACGCGAATTCTATCGGATGCGCCGCAGGGCCTCCGTCGCATTGGCGTCGCCCTGAGCGCTCGCTTTGCTGTACCAGTCCTTGGCCTCCCGGCGATCTCTCTTGCGGCCGGCCGCCCCGCCTTCATAAATCCGCCCGAGCTGAAATTGCGCCTTGGCGTGTCCCGACTGCGCCGCTTTCTCCCACCAGTCGGCGGCCAATCGCTCGCGCAGCCTCACATCGTCCGCGACCTCATCGACCAATCCGTTGGTATACATTTTTCCAAGCTCGTATTGCGCGTCAGGATGGCCCTGCTCGGCCGACATTTTGAGCCATTTGAACGCATCTTCGAGTTTCTGGCGTCCGGGCGTTTGCAGATACAGCATCCCCAACTCATATCGCGCCTTTTGATCGCCCTCGCGCGCCCGGCTTTCCGTGCGGGCGAACTTCGTCTCAATCTCGTCTTCCCTGGGTCTTCGATCGTAGGCCGGAACCGTCGACGCCTGGTTTTCGTCCACCCCGAAGGTGGTGCTGTTACGCGGCGCGGCGCGGCGATAGCCGGCGTCGGCGTCCTGACCCCGAATGTCGTCGCCGCGGCTCTTCTTGTCGGCGAGGGAGATTTCCCTCGACTTGCGCTCGTCGGAAGAAAAGGAAGGCTGCAAGCCAAAATACAGCGATCCGAGAATCGCGACGGCGCCGGCGCCGGCCATTACGCCCTGTAACGCCGGATGCAGACCCTTGAAGCGGCGCACCGCCGTCGCGCTGCGGCTTTTCGCCAAAGCGACGAGCTTGGTCGACAGGCGCTCTTGCGTCGGCACGTCGCGCTCGGCGGTCGAATCCTGGACGAGATGTCCCGCGTTGCGAATGACGGCCGGGGCGTCGATACGCAGCGCCGTCGCGCCGAGCGCGTCGCTGAAGCTGCGCAGATTGGGGAAACGATGCTCGGGACGCTTCGACAGCGCCGTCATGATCGCCGACTCAACTTCGGGCGTTACGCCGGAGATTCGCGGCACGAGCGGCGGCGCCTCGGCGTGGATCTGCGCCTGGGTGAGGTCATATTCGGTCGCGCCGGAGAATGGCGGCGCGCCCGCAAGCATCTCGTAAAGCACGACGGCCAGCGAATAGAGATCGCTCCTTTCGTCGCCCTCGCCGCCGCGGCACTGCTCCGGCGACATGTAAAGCGGCGTGCCGACCGCCGTGCCGGCGCGGGTAAGACGCACGCTGCCGCGCACGCGGGCGATGCCGAAATCCATGATCTTGATTCGGCCGTCGTCGGCGACCATCAGATTCGACGGCTTGATGTCGCGATGGATGACGCCCATCTGATGCGCATAAGCGAGCCCGTCCGCCGCCTGCGCGATGACGGCGAGACTTTCCTTGACGCCGAGCGGCTTGCCGCGTTCCCGCAATATCTCGTCGAGCGGACGGCCGCGCACGAGCTCCATGACCATGTAAAGGTCATTGCCCTCCAGCACCGGCGAATAGAGCGTCGTAATATTCGGGTGGTTGAGCTTGGCGAGACTCGTCGCTTCGGCGCGGAACCGTCCGACGAAGTCGGGATCCTGAGTAAGCTCGGCGCGCAGGGATTTGATCGCCACTTCGCGCTCGAGAAACGTGTCGACCGCGGCGTGCACCTTGCCCATCGCGCCGACGCCGAGCAGCTTGACGACTCGATAATGTCCGATCATTTGCGGGTCGCTCATGATTCAACCCTCTGCGATGGCTTCAATCTTCACCGTCGGCGCGCCTGTCGGCGGATCGGCGATCGTGATCCGTTGCGTCGCCGCCTGGCCGCTGGAGTGTTTCGGCGCGGCGCGCTCGATGGCGAATACGCCGACCGAAATATTGTCGTAACCGCCGGCCGCGAGCGCCGCGTCGATCAAGGCGGCGCAGGCCTCGCTGGGCCTATGGCGCGAAACGATGTCGGCGATTTCAGCGTGGCTCGCAAGATTGGACAGACCGTCGGAACAGAGAATGAAACGGTCGCCCACTCGCAAGCGCAGTCCTTCGGATGACAGGGCCGGGGCAATCTCCTGCCGCGTTCCGAGCGCCTGCAGGATGACATTGCCGCCCGGGCTCTTTTCGGCCTCCTCGGCGGTCAACACGCCGTCGCGCACGAGTTGCGCGTGCAGCGTCTGGTCTTCCGAGAGTTGGGTCAGTTCGCCGTCGCGCAGAATATAGGCGCGGCTGTCGCCGACATGGGCGAGCCACAGAGATTCGTCGCGGACGGCGATCGCGGTGCAGGTCGTTCCCATGCCGGCGCAATCGGGATGTTTGGCGGCGTAGTCGAGGATCGCCCGATTGGCCGCTTCGAACGCGGCCCGCAGCGCTTCAAGCGGCGATTTGTCGAGAGAGAAATAGACGCGCCGAACGACCTCCGCCGCCAGTGCGCTCGCCACTTCGCCGGCCGCGTGGCCGCCCATCCCGTCGGCGACGAGGGCGAGCATGCCGCGTCTGGCTTCCGGGTCATGTTCGGCTGGAGCGACGAAGACGACGGTGTCCTCGTTGAGCGAGCGCACGCGCCCTACATCGGTGCGCATCGCGCCCGCCACGCGCAACGAAGCCACATTCGCCTGCCCTGCCGCCGTCATCGCTGGCGTCCCCTGGTTCACTCGCGCTGCGGACGCAATAGATCTCGGCCGTATTTGATCGGAACCGCGAGCGTCACCCGCTCATTGCCGCGGCTCCTGCTGTATGTGAACAGCCCGATCACATTGCCGGACGAGTCAAACACCGGGCCGCCGCTGTTGCCGGCGCCGGTCGCGGTGATGCTCAACTGTATGACGTCTCCCGTGGAGCCGTAAGTCGTCACGCCCTCCCTCTGTTTGACGCCGGGCGAGAGCTTCGAAACGATGCCGTCGGTGATCGTGGCTTCCGGTATCTCTTCGAGACGGCGTCTGACCGGCCCGCCCCCTTCCTGCGTCGACAGTTGCTGAAATGTCGACACCGACACCGCCGGATAGCCGAGAACCACCACCTTTTCGCCAACCGTGACGTTGTCGTTGTTGGCAAGTTCAACCGTGCTGAGCGTCTGAGGCGAATCGATCTTGATGAGGGCGGCGTCCGAATCCGTCGACGCGCGGACCAGACTGGCGTTGATGTTCAGGCGGCTGCCCGGAAAGCGCGTTTCGAGCGTGTCGTTGCGTCCTTCGAATGTGCGTTTGTCCGCCTTGGTGGGGTCGGGAATGTTGCCGCCGCCAATCGGCACCGCGATCGCCGGCTTCGACGGGAAAATCAGGCCGCCGGACTCCGGCACCCAGTCGTCGATATCCGAATAGGCGCTGTCGTCGAGATCGATCACTTCGAATTTCTGCAGATTGGGGCCCTTGTTTCCCTTGGTCCGCTTCCAGTCGGGCCCGCCCTTGTATTCGAACACCACGCCGCGCCGTTTCGGCGCGGCGAAGGGTATTTCCCACCCCGCGGCGACATGTTTGTTGGTGAGGAGGTAGCCCTGGTCTCCGACGACGAAGCCGCTTCCGGAGCCGGCTCCGTCGATTGGAAGGTTCGACCGGTAGTCGTCGTCGAGCGTCAGCCATCGCACGACCGTGTTGGGTCCAAGCCGGACATAGGCCGGCAGGACCACGCTTTCATTCTTGTTGAGTTTGATGCTGAAGGTCTGGTGATAAACCGGCTTTCCGGTCGTCTTGTCATAAAGACGCCAATGAAGATAAATCTTGGCCGTCGCGTCCTTGTATTTGTCGTAGATTTCCTGCGGCGTCATGCCGGTGATCGATTTCACCTTGCCTTCGACCCCGGCGGACGCTTCTTCCTGACCTTTCTCGATATCGGAAATCCGGCCGCCGACGCGCTCCTCACCTTTCCATTGCTGCCACAGGAGGATTGCGCCGCCGAGCACGAGAACGGCGCCGATCCCCGCCGCCGTCGCCGTCAAGGCGCCGCGCGAGGCGCGGCGTTCCTCGCCGATCAGCCGCTGCACCGTCTCCTGACCCACGCCGAACTTCTTTTGGGCCGCCGAATCGCCGCTCGCTCCCTCGGCGGGGGCTGCGCCGGTCGCCGCCTCGTTCACGGCCGTCGACGCGGCGATTTCCGCCGTCTTGATGACGCGGGTCGCCGCCGTGTCGCTGAGCCCGATCACCTGCGTCCGCGCGGCGAAACTGGCGGGCCGCGGCTGGACGTCGAAGGTGAATTTCGGCCCCCTGGCGCCGCCGAGTTCGATCGTGTCTTCGGGAAGCAGCTCGACTTCGCCGGTCACCCGCTCGCCATTGAGAAAGGTGCCGTTGCTGCTGCCGGAGTCGGAAAGTTTGAAGGAGAGCCTATCGCCTTCGCCTTCGATGCGGATCACCGCATGTTTGCGGCTGACGACGCTATCGCCGACCGGATCGAAGGCGATTTTCGACGCCGGATCGCGGCCGATGGCGAATTCGCGCGCATCGCCGACGGGCAGCTGTTCAATCTGATTGGCCTTGGAGCCCGATAGATGGCGAATAACAATGCGCTCAATTGGAGTCGTCATTCCAGCCCCCTGCGCAAAAGCGCGCTCGTCCTGCGTCCGTTCGAAAACGCGCAAAATTCCCCGGCTCGAAGATAAACCTGTCTTTCCTCGGGTGGCAAGGAGCGCGTCAAGGCGCAGGGCGCAAACGCCATCGCCGGCGAGTCGCGCGCCGTGATCCGCCCGGCGTGCGGCGCTTTATGATTTCGTCAAGGATATCTTGAAGGTAGCGCCGCCGCCCGGAGTCTCTTCGACCCAGATTCGCCCGGCCAGTCTTTCGATGAGTTCTTTCGCGATCGCGAGGCCCAGTCCGGTGCCCGGCGTCGTCTCGCTCTTTCGCCAGAACGGCTCGAAAATCATCTCGCGGTGGGCCGGCGCCACGCCCTCTCCATGATCGACCACCGCCACCGTGGCGTCGGGCGCGACGCGCACGAGCACCATGCCGCCCGCGGGCTCGGCGCGCGCGGCGTTTTCGATGAGATTAGTGACGACGCTTTCGACGGCCCACTGATAGCCTTTCGCCATGACGGGATGAGAAGGCGCGTCGAATGCGATGCGCCGACCGTTGCCGAGCGCGATTGGGGCATAATCGGCGATCACCGCAAGCGCGGCCTCGGCGAGGTCCAGTTCCGGCATCGGCGCGGTCGCGCCCTGCTCCTCAACCTGGGCCAACACCAGCAGCTGTTCGAGCACCGTTTGAATGCGCTGAACGTCCCGCTTTATTTCCTGCTTGATCGAAGCTTCATCGAGCTTGTCCACGCGCGTTCTTAAGATGGCGATCGGCGTGCGCAGCTCATGGGCCGAATTTGCGATGAACCGGCGCTGACGCGCGACGCCGTCATCGACGCGGCCGAAGGCGGTGTTCACCGCGTCGATGAAAGGAACGACTTCGGAGGGCAGCCCTTCGGTCGGCACGCGCTGGTCAAGCGAATTCAAGTCGATCTCCGCCACCTTCGCCGCGCTCGAGCGAAGCGGCTGCAAGTTCTTGCGCACGACGAGCAGGGCGACGAGCGAAAGCGTCGCGCAAAGCGGGAGATAGGCGACAATGTTTGCGGTCGTGGGATAGTAGTACAGCCAGTAGAGAAGATCGTCCCAATGAAACTGCGCGCCGTAGACAATGGTGCCGAATCGACCCAGCGGCGTTTGAACCATACGCATCGAGCCGCGGGAGTTCGAATTGGAATCATCCAGGATATGAAAGCTCGCGCCGAGCATTTCGAGGCGAGACAATTCTCCGCTGAAATAATCGACGAGATCTCGCGACGACCCCTCGAAGACCGCGCCTGTCGCCGGATCGAACGCAGCATAGCGAAAGTCCGGATTGCGCGCCTTGTAGGCGCGCAGCTCGTCCGTCATCTAGACATAGAGCGCGCCGTCGGGTCTCTGACGCAGGGCGTGCATGAGAATATTGCGCGCGCGTTTCACCGTGTGGCCTTCGAGGCGAACATAGCCGACGTCTTCAATGCCAAGCGAAGCGAGAGGCAGCAGCACGGTCGCGGGAACCGTGAAGAACGCCAGCATCGAAAAGACGACCCAATAGACCATCAATCGGGATGACAGCGATCGAAGCAACTTCACGCCCGCGATCTCTCGATCAGGTAGCCGACGCCGCGCAGCGTGTGAATTTCGACCCCGGCGCGACAATCCTTCAGATGTTGACGCAAACGCGAAACGGACATTTTCAGCGCATAGACCTGAACGGCGTCGTCAAACCCGTAGATGTCCGAAATCAGCGTGCTGTGTCTGACCGTGCGGCCGGCGCGCCGCATGAGCGCCTCGAGAAGCAGCAGCTCGCGCTTGGAGATGACGAAGGGCTT
>JAKFXD010000089.1 GCA_021731565.1 Methylocystis sp.
GCTTCGCGAAATGAATCTGTCTTGGCCTTTTTAAAAGCGTCCTTCTGATCGATATAACTGCCGCTTGCGACCTGCAATAGATCAATCTGTCCCTGCAACGTGCGCATAATTTTTGCTCTCGCGTCATTGGCTTCGTCGCCAAACAAATCCAACACGCGATGTAACAAAATAACCTTAGACGCTTGCGTTCTGACCTCGTCAACTTTCTTATCAAAATTGTTTTTTGCCGTTATCAATAAAAAACCGAGGCACACCGCCAGCAATGAGCCAATCATGTTTCTTATGGCTTTGAATTGATCCCTGGATATCCCATCAAGCCAACTCTCTTTCAGACTCAAAGTGATAGAAAATCCAAATATACCTGCAAGCAAGGTTGCAAAAAACGTTATTATAGCTATATCGATGCTATTCACGAGTAATTCCTCCGCAGGATCCTACCCGGCAAGGACGCCCTTGCAGACCTTCGCCCGGCCGGAGCGATCCCCGACCGCCCGGAACGAATAAGTCCAGCACCTATATGACTGTTCGAAAACAAAAAAGCGAGCCTCGCGGCCCGCTTTCATTTCCTCGCGCGTCGGAGCGGTTATTCCTCGACGGCTTTCGGCTTGAGCACCTGACGGCCGCGGTACATGCCGGACTTGAGATCGACGTGGTGCGGGCGGCGCAGCTCGCCGGAATCCTTGTCCTCGACATAGGTCGGCGCCTTCAGCGCGTCGGCGGAGCGACGGAAGCCTCGCTTCATCGGCGACGTTTTTCTTTTCGGAACGGCCATTTATTCTCTCTCTGAACGAAGGCCGCGGACGGGAGCGCCGCGCGGCGGAAACTGGCGCTGCGCCTATACGCGAAATCTCGTCCCATGGCTACCCCATGGCTACCCCGGCGACGGCTTTGCGAGGGCTATGGTCGCAAAACCCGTCTTGTTCCCATTGCCCTTCGGCCTTCTCCCTATTGGACCGCGGCCGGCGGGACGGGCGCGCCCGGCTCCCTGTCATAGGCGTTCTTTTCGGCGCCCGACAGCATCGCCGGATCGTCCTCGACCAGCCGGTGGGCGGCGCGCTCGTCGCTCTGTTTATGCGCCGTGGCGATCGGCGCCGCCCGCAGGCCGGCGGTCGAAGCGAGCCAGCTGCGCCACTGATCGGCCGAGCCGTTGAACGTGTTCTGGTCGACCGCGCCGGTGATGCCCGGCACGCGCCCGTCCGAGCGATATTGCCAGAAGGTCCATTGGCGGTCGCCGTAGCGCACTTGCGGATGGTATTTCGTCGAGCGCACCCAGATCGGATATTCGGACAAGGCGCCCGAATGCAGGATCGCCTGATAGAAGTCGACCGACGAATAGATGATCGGCTTCTTGCCGTAGTGGCGTTCCATCTGTTCGAGCATCGCCTTCATGTCGCGCAGCACTTCCTCGCGATAAAGCGTGCGTTTGCAGGAACCCGACGTCGGCGTCGGCTCGACGTCGAGCACCGGCGGCAGCGCGTCCGGCTCATTGGGCACGACGCTGGCGAAATTGCCGATTTCTTCATGCGGCTGGCGGCACCAGTAGACGAAGTGATAGGCGCCGCGCGGCACCCCCGCCGCCTTCGCCGCCGCCCAATTATAGGCGAATTTCGAGTCGACCCGGTCGCCGCCTTCCGTCGCCTTGATGAAGGCGAAGGAGACGCCGGCGTCCCGGACCTGCTCCCAATCGATATTCCCCTGATATTTGGACACGTCGATGCCGTGTACGGCGAATTCGGCGCTGCGCGTGGCGGGAAATTTATGGAGTTCCGTCTCCGGCACGGCATAGGCGAGAAAGCTCGGGTCGCGCTTGGGGTTGATCAGCGGGGCGCTGGTCTGGAGCCGACGCCGGCCCGAAAAGCTTGGATCATAGGAGCTGCCGCAGCCGGCGAGCGTCGCCGCCGCCACTGCGGCGCATGCAAGCGTGGAGCAAAGCCGGGGGAAACATTTCATCGGGCGCATGTCGCCATACTATCTCCGCAGGCGGTAACGGAGCGTAAACGCGCCGCCGCGACTCAACCCAAATGGAACCACAAACTGGCGATTGTAAGGAAAGAGCTGTAGCCGACGACGTCGGTGATCGTCGTCACAAAGGGCCCCGAGGAGACCGCAGGGTCGAATTTCAGCCGGTCGCAGACGAGAGGCACGACAACGCCGCCGAACGCGCCGGCGACCAGATTGGTGAACATCGCCAGGGCCATAACCGGGCCAAGGCCGATATTGTGAAACCAGGTCGCGGCGACGGTCCCGGTCACCAGGCCAAAGGCCGCGCCATTGACCGCGCCTATGGCGAGCTCCCGAAAAATGATCCGCAAGGCGTTGCCGCGGTTAAGCTCCCGTGTCGCGAGCGATCGCACGGCCACGGTCATGGTCTGCGTCGCCGAGCTTCCCCCTTGCCCCGCGACCATCGGCCCGAGCACGGCTAGCGCCACCATCTGTTCGAGCTGCAACTGGAAGGTCTTGAGGACGGAGGAGGTGACGAAAGCGGCCAGCATGTAAATGAAGAGCCAGGTGAAACGGCTTCGGACGATCCACCAGAAATCGTCGGTCAGCTCTTCTTCGGGGTTCACGCCGCCGAGCGCCAGAATTTCTTCGGACGCCTGTTCCTGAATGACATCGACGATGTCGTCGATAGTGAGAACGCCGACCAGCCGTTCGGATTCGTCGACGACCGGGACGGAGACGAGATTGTAGCGCTCAAAGAGCCGCGCCGCCTCGGCGCCGTCCTCCGTCGCCTTCACCCGCCGGCGACCCTCCTGCATGATTTCGTCAAGTCGCGCAGCTGGCCTGGCGCGCACCAGCGCGTCGAGAAAAACGGTGCCGAGCAGGTGGTAGCTCGGATCGACGACGAAAACTTCGAAGAAACTCTCGGGGAGATTTTCCTCGCCGCTCTCCCGAAAGAAATCGAGCACGCGCCCCGCCGTCCAGAACGGCGGCGCAGCGACGAAGGTCGTCTGCATCAGTCGCCCGGCCGAATCTTCGGGATAATCCAGCGAGCGGCGCAGGACGATGCGCTCTTGCGCCGGCAGCGCGTCGAGAACCTCGTCCTGTTCTTTCGGCTCCAGAGCCTCGAGAATGGCGACGGCGTCGTCGCTTTCGAGGTCACGCACGCCTTCGACCAGCGTCTCGACCGGGAGTTCCTCGAGGATTTCCTCGCGCGTCGCTTCGCCGACCTCCATCAGGGCGGTGAAGTCGAAGTCGGCGCCCATCAATTCGACGAGCCGCGGCCGCGCCTCGTGGCTCAGGAGCTCCAGCAGCGCGCCGAGGTCCGACTCATGGAGATCGCCGACGAGTTCGTGGACCCGATCCGAGTCGCCGAGCGCGATCGCGCCTTCGACGTCGAGAACGAATTCCCGACCAAGAGACGGTCCGTCGTCGCGGAAGTCCTCGGCGGCGGTCGCCGTATCTTCATGATCGAGCGGCATAGGCGGTCCCGCGCTATATTGTGGTCGCGCTCTTAACCCGGGGGCGCGAGAAATCAAACCGGCAAGGCGCGATGACGATGATTTTTCCCAAGACGAAAAGACCTCAAGCGCCGGCCGCCGCCGCGCTCCAACCATACCTCGCAGTCGTTCTGGCGTCCCTGTTCGCGGGGTTTTTCGCCGCCCAGAGCGGCGCAGCCGAGGAACGGACCTGCGGCCCCGACGCGCTGGGAACCTCGCGCACGATCGAAATCGACCGCTCCAAGGGAACGGCGGTCGGCCTGCAAACCTATCCGCGCACGCTCGACCTTCACGATCACGAGGTCGTTCTGACCTTCGATGACGGGCCGGCGGCGCCGACGCCGCAAGTGCTCGACGCGCTCGCCAAGGAATGCGCGCGCGTGACCTTCTTCATCATCGGCCGAAACGCGGAAAGCCTGCCCGCCCTCGTTAAACGCGCCGCCGCCGAAGGCCATACCATCGCGCATCATTCCTACAGCCATCCGGACAAGACCCTCCGGCTGATGAGCGAATCCGCCGCCAAGGCGGACATCGAGAAGGGAATCGCCGCCGTCGACAAGGCGCTCGGCGCCAAGGCGGCGCCCTTCTTCCGCTTTCCCGGTTTCGCCGATACGCCCGAACTCGTCGCCGATCTCACCAGCCGCGGCTATTCGGTGTTCGGCTCGGATCTCTGGGCCTCTGACTGGTCGAAAATGACGCCCAAGGCCGAACTCGACCTCGTACTGTCGCGGCTCGAAAAAAACCGCAAGGGCATCGTGCTGTTCCATGATTCGCAGGCGATCACCGCGCAGATGCTGCCCGAGTTCCTGCGCGAATTGAAGAAGCGCGGCTATTCGCTAGTCCACATCAGGCCGGGAGATGCGCCAACCCCGATCGCCGACGCCGGCCCCGGTTGGACCTCGACGACGGAGCCGATCATCGCCAAGACTCTCGGACCGAAGGCAAAGCTCGCGCCGGAAGCGCACGAACATGAACATGAGCATGGCGCGCAGGAGCCGGCGCCGAAATCGGGCGATCCTTGAGACGACGCGGAACGGTTCAGAGCGCGCCGCGATCGCAGACGTAGACGCTCCTCGACGTCCAGCATGAACCGCTCTTATAGGCGTTGCCCAGATTTTTGCCGGCAAGCGCGACAGACCAGGTCTTTCCTCTGACCGGAGAGAGCGTGAGGGTCTGACCGGAATATTGGAAGGTCACGGCGCCGCCGTTCCGCGAAATCTGACAGGCGCCGCCCTCGAGCACGCGTCCGGAAATCCTGACGTAGCACTTTGCGTTGCCTCTGGCGTTTGGCGCTTCCGGCGCGGCGGCCTCGGCGCGAGGCGCGCTCATCGCCGTCTCGGACGCGCCATCCGCAGCGCCGCTTTGCGCCGATCCGCGCGGGCTCGCGGCGCCGCCGTCGAGAACATCCGGTTCGGGAGCGGCGCTTTCGACGGGCGGCGCGACGGACGCTGATTCCTGTGGGGCGGCGCGCTCTTGCGCCGGCGCCGGCTCCACCGGCCCGGCGACGATCGAGACCGGCTGTTCGTGCGCGCGCAAATTCGTCGCCGGCGCATGCGACGGCGCCGCGCCGGAAGAAGCGATCCGTTGAGCCGTCAGCGAATCGGCAGGATCGAGATTTTGCGGCAGCTCGCCCCAGAACGCCGAAATGACGACGATCGCGGTGCCGACGACGACCATCGCCGCCGCGCCGTAATAGAAGAAGCGCTCGACCTTTTCGAAATTGCCATCGGCGTCCATCGCCTGGGAGGGGCGGCGCGGCCCGATCGGCCGCGGCGACGCCACCCGCCAGTCGGCCTCGATGTCATGCCACGCATAGCGGGCGCGCGTTTCGATATTGTCGGCCTTGGGCGGCGCCCCGCGTTCTCTCAACGATACAGACATGCTTCTCGCTCCGGGCGCGGTTGAACGACAAGAGCCCGCTTCGACCCCCGCCTGGAGGTCTCGCACGCCAGGGCGCGTTTCGCGCACTCGCGAGACCGGGCGGGCGGCTCGTGCTGACCAAGCGCCAGCGCAGGCATATTGCGTCCGGGAATGTGGCTGATGTTTGCCCGCTGCGGCGCCGAAATTTTTGGCGTTTCGACGCAATGTTCAGTTCGGGATTCGTTCAAGGAGATGAAAGGCGAGAGCCGCGGCGATGCGGATCGACGAGAAGAATCGCCGGGGCGTCGATCATAGGGGCGGCGACGCTGCGACGAACCAGGCAAGAACGTCGTTAACCAAAAACAGGGGTAGGCCGCGCAAGCGGCGACGCTGCACTTGCTAAGTCAAGAGGCTGAATCGAATATCGACCGGCGCCGGCGCGTCGCTGCGCCGCTCGGAGAATGATTCCCGAAGATGAGAACCTCGCCGTTCCGCCAACCGCTTGGCCATCATATCGAGTAATTTGTTGCGCGCGTAAGGGGCTGGACATGTGGTGGTTAATGTTTTTCAGCGCCATTTTGTTTCTGGCCTCGGAAAATGCAGCCTTGGCGCAGGATTGCGGGGCCGACGACAAATCCTGCAGCCGGTCGGGCTATGTCGCTTGCGCCAACGGCGCCCTGTGCCCGGCGGACAGGAAGTGCTCGACGGACGGCCGACGCTGTCTCGCCAAGGAGATGATCGACTGCGGAAGCCATTCCTGCGGCCCTGGAAAGACGTGCGGTCCGGCAAACAGTTGCGTCGCGAGAAACACGACGCGCCTTCGGCAATCTTCGGAGCTCGATGACGTCCGCCGCAAGGATTCGCGTCCGGTAAGGCCGAACGCCGATAACGCCATCCTGGCCTATCTGCCGGTGGAAGATAAGACGCTGATGAGCCTCAAGGCGTTCATCGACTCTCGCGCCGGCGCGGCGCAATCGACGCCTTCTTCCGCTCCTTTAGCGAAGACCGTCCCCCAGCCGAAACCGGACGGCGGCCAGCATGTCGCGCCGGCGAACGCGCCTGCGCCCAGCCATGCGACGACGCTGCAAGACGCGCATAATGTTGCTTCAACCGTCACGACGATCAAGGAGCTTCAGGCGCAAATCAGGAGAGCGGAGGAAAGCAAGGCGAGCATCGAGCAGGAAATCAAAAAGCTGCAAACCAGAATGCAGGAACTCTCCCTCAAGCGATGGCAGGAGACGGCCGACCAGATCAAGGCCGCCGCGGCCGGCCCGATCGTGATTGCGCCGAACGGCGAAAACATGAGGATGAGCTGCAAGATTTTGGGAGCTTCCGACCCGTCCGAAGATAGATTTCAGCTCCAGTGCGAGCGACAACAAGTGACGGCGTGCGACGCCGGACCGCGCGCAAAATGATTGCATGTCTGAGGGCGTGCGCCTCCCGTACGTCGGCGTTGGGAGGCGGCTGCATTCGAAGGCGCGATCGCACGGCGCCGCCGGTCGGCGGGAATAGCGCGCAGCAGACTTGTTTCGTCCTTGGCGGCGCGCAACCTGAGGAAAGGCGTAAGTTAGCCCTTTCAAGCCGTTACGCTTGGTGCGGCCGAGAGGACTCGAACCTCCACTGGTTGCCCAACTAGCACCTCAAGCTAGCGCGTCTACCAATTCCGCCACGGCCGCAAGGGCGCTCCGCTTAACGCGAAGCGCCGGCGCGCTGCGTCTAACAAATCGGCCCTCGGATGACAAGCGGCGGAACGCTTAGCCCTTGAATTGGTGTAAAATGACGCGATGACCCAAGCCGCCTGCCCGCCTGCGCCCGCCGTCGACGCCTCGGCGATGCGCGCGCGCGCGGACGCGCCGCCGGTTGAATGGCGCGTCAGCGACGGTCTCGTCGCTTATGAGGAGGCGGTCGCTTTCATGGAGGCGCGCGCCGCGGCGATCGCCGCGGGCGAGGCGCATGAATGCGTGTGGCTGCTCGAACATCCGCCGATCTACACCGGCGGCTCCTCGGCGAAAGAGAAGGATTTGCTCGATGCGCGCTTTCCGGTGTTTCGCACCGGGCGCGGCGGGCAGTTCACCTATCACGGACCCGGGCAGCGCGTCGCCTATGTCATGCTCGATCTGACGCGCCGGCGGCGCGACGTGCGCGCTTTGGTCTGCGGGCTCGAATCCTGGATCATCGCGACCCTCGCCGACTTCGGCGTTGCGGGCGAACGCCGCGCGGCGCGGGTCGGCGTCTGGGTCGAGCGGCCGGAGAAGCCCAAAGGACCGCTCGGCGAGACGGCGGAAGACAAGATCGCCGCGATCGGCGTTCGCCTGCGGCAATGGGTGAGCTTTCACGGCGTCGCGCTCAATGTCGCGCCGGATCTGACGCATTTTTCCGGCATCGCGCCCTGCGGCGTGCGCGAGGCGCATCTTGGCGTCACCAGCCTCGCCGATCTTGGCGCGGCGGCGGACATGCAGGCCGTCGACGCCGCGCTGCGCAGGAATTTCGAGGTGACGTTCGGCCCGACCGAGGGCGGTTAGGACGCGGCCGGCGTCGGCGCCTCGCGCGCCGCAAGCGCCGCGAACAGCGCATCATCTTGATTGACGCCGGCGTTGTCGGTCGTCAGCAGCTTCTCGCCGTAAAAGATAGAATTGGCGCCGGCGACGAGGCAGAGAATCTGCGCCTCGCGCGACAGCGACGAGCGCCCGGCCGAGAGCCGCACCCGCGCCTTCGGCATGACGATGCGCGTCGTCGCGATCATCCGCACGAGATCGAGCGGGTCGATCCGCGCGCGTCCGGCAAGCGGCGTGCCCTCGACGGCGACCAGCGCATTGATCGGCACGCTTTCGGGATGCGGATCGAAAGAGGCGAGCGTCTGCAACATGCCGGCGCGGTCGGCGACGCTTTCGCCCATGCCGATGATGCCGCCGCAGCACATTTCAAGCCCCGCGCCGCGCACCGCCTTGAGCGTGTCGAGACGGTCCTGATAGGTGCGGGTGGTGATGATCTCGCCGTAGAATTCCGGGCCGGTGTCGAGATTGTGATTATAGGCGGTGAGCCCGGCGTCGACGAGGCGCTTGGCTTGCGACGGGTTGATCATCCCAAGCGTGACGCAGGCCTCCATGCCGAGCCCGCGCACGCCGCGCACCATGTCGAGCACGGCGTCGAAACGCTTGCCCTCGGGCGCCGAGCGCCAGGCCGCGCCCATGCAGAAACGATCGGCGCCGGCCTCGCGCGCGGTCTTCGCTGCGGCGAGCACGTCCGCCGTCTCCATGAGTTCGACGCGGTCGAGCTTCACTTCGCGATGATGCGCCGATTGCGGGCAATAGGAGCAGTCTTCCGGACAGCCGCCGGTCTTGATCGACAGCAGCGCCGCCTTCTGCACGTCATTCACATCGTGAAAGCGGCGATGGACGGCGTTCGCCTGCGCCACGAGATCGAGCAGCGGCTGGTCGTGGAGGGCGACGATCTCGTCGATGCGCCAGTCATACCGCAGCGAGAAGTCGACGGGCGCGTTCACGCCGGATCTCCGGCGTCGCGGCTTTGCGAGCGATGCTGGGAGCGCGCGGCTAGCTTGCGCTGCGGCGCCGGCGCCGCTCCAGTCGTCGTCGCCTTCTTGCCCGCGCCGCGCAGCGCCGCATAGATGACAAAGAGCGCCGTCGCGACGTCGAAGGCCGCATTGGCGATCACGAAGGGCGCGGGCGCGAATTGCGATCCGGCGCCGACATAATGGAAGTAGATTGCGTAAAGCGGATGCAGCGCCATGCCGGCGACGACCCACCAGGGCGAGCCGATGATCGACATACCGGCGAGCGTGCCGAAAACCGCGACGCCGGTCATCTCGAAGCCGACCCAGGGGCCGGGCTCTTCGGCGCGAAAGGCGAAGCCGACGTAGAGGAAGGACAGCGCGATCAGCGCATAGGCGGCGACGCGCTGCGCGGGCGCGCCCGACCATCGGGAGAGCGCCATGAGGCCTAAGGCGAAGACCAGGCCGACCGCGGCGAAGATAGCTATTTCCGTAGTGTCGAGCATGACTTGACCATTCGCGCCGAGAAGCGCGGAGACGAGAGATAACGCCGAAGTCTATACGCGGGCGGCCCGCCTCGAACAAGCGCCACATCGAAAAGGCGTCCGAAGCCTGCTATAGCTACAATCGAGGCGCGCAAGGGCGCGAAAAGTTTCAAAGGTCGCGACAGCATGCAGCTTGAAGCGCAGGCGCAGGAAAAGCCCGTCACGCTGGCGCCGGCGGAGCCCGACGCGGCGAAGGGCGACGAATCCCTCATCGAGGACATTCGCCTGCTCGGACGCCTCCTCGGCGACGCCGTGCGCGAACATGAGGGGAGCGCCGCCTTCGAGCGCATCGAGACGATCCGGCGGCTCTCCGTCGCCGCGAGCCGAAACGGCGACGCCGAGGCGGACAGAAATCTCGACGCACTGCTGCGTTCGCTGACCGCCGAAGAGGCGCGCACCGTGATTCGCGCCTTCAGCTATTTCTCGCATCTCGCGAATATCGCCGAAGATTTGCATCCGCTGCAGCAGCGCGCCCGCGCGCAGGCCAGCGGCTCGGGCGCCTTCAGCGGGGCGCCAAGCCTCGCCACGACCTTCGCGCATCTGCGCAAGGCCTCGATCGGCGCCGGCAAGATCGCCCAGGCGCTGGCGCGCGGCTGGATTTCGCCGGTGCTGACCGCACATCCCACCGAAGTGCGCCGCAAGAGCCTGCTCGACGCCGAACATGCGATTTTCAAACTGCTCGCCGCGCGCGAACATATGCGCGGCAAGGCCGAGCGCGCGCAAAATGAGATGCAGCTGCGCGCCCGCGTGTCGCAGCTCTGGCAGACCGAGCTGTTGCGTCAATCGAGATTGACCGTGCGCGACGAGATCGAGAATACGCTGAGCTATTATCGCAGCACCTTCCTGCGCGAGATTCCGCGCCTTTACGCCGACATCGAACAGCGTCTCGAAGGTCTGCGCGTGCCGCCCTTCCTGCGCATGGGCGCCTGGGTCGGCGGCGATCGCGACGGCAATCCGAACGTCACCGAGGAGTCGCTCTCGACCGCGATGCGCATGCAATGCGAAACCGCGCTGCGCTTTTATCTCGTCGAAGTGCATGAGCTTGGCGCCGAACTTTCGATTTCGCGGCGCTACGCCGGCTGCACCAAGGCGCTCGAAGAGCTTGCGGCGCGCTCGGGCGACGACAACCCTCACCGCGACGACGAACCCTATCGCCGCGCGCTCATCGGCGTATATTCCCGCCTCGCCGGCACTTTGGAAAAGCTGACCGGCGGCCAGGCGGCGCGCCATGCCGTCGCGCCGGGCGAACCTTACGCCAATTCCTGGGCGCTGCTCGCCGATCTCGTCACCATCGACGAATCGCTGCGGGTGCATCACAGCGACGTCATCGCCACGCAGCGGCTCGAGCCGCTGATCCGCGCCGTCGAAGTTTTCGGCTTCCACCTCGCGACGCTCGATCTGCGGCAAAGCTCGGATCGGCACGAGGAGACGATTGCCGAACTTCTCAAACGCGCCCGCATCGTTGACGATTACGCCGCGCTGCCTGAGCTTGAAAAGCAGCAATTGCTGATGCGGCTGCTCGGCGATCCGCGGCCGGTCCGTCTGCCGGGCGCGACTTATAGCGAGCGCGCGACGAGCGAATTGACGATCATGGAGCGCGCGCGAGAGATGCGCCGGCTCTATGGCGACGAAGCGATCCGCCATTACATCATCAGCCACACCGAAACGGTCAGCGACCTTCTCGAAGCGCTGCTGCTGCAGAAAGAATGCGGACTGATGCGCGGCACGCTCGATCCGCGCGACGCCCAGGCCGTCGTCGCCGATCTCATCATCGCGCCGCTGTTCGAGACGATCGACGATTTGCGCAACGCCGCGCCGATCATGCAGGAATTCTACGCGCTTCCCGGCATCGTCAAGCTCGTCGTCAATTCCGGCGGGCAGCAGGACGTGATGCTCGGCTATTCCGACTCCAACAAGGATGGCGGCATCCTAACCAGCATCTGGGAGCTCTATCGCGCCTCGACCGCGCTCGCGGAATTTTTCGCGTCCCTGACCAATGTGACCCTGCGCCTGTTCCACGGCCGCGGCGGCACCGTCGGGCGCGGCGGCGGACCGAGCTATGACGCCATTCTCGCCCAGCCGCCCGGCACGGTGAACGGCCAGATCCGCCTGACCGAGCAGGGCGAGGTCATCGCGGCGAAATACGCCAATCCGCAGATCGGCCACGTCAATCTCGAACTGCTGGTCGCGGCGACGCTCGAAGCGACGCTGCTCTCCGAGCACAAGACGCCGCCGCCCGAATTTCTGGAGGCGGCCGAAGAATTGTCGCAGGCCGGCATGGCCGCCTATCGCGGCCTCGTCTACGGAACCGAAGGCTTCGTCGATTTCTTCTTTTCGTCGACGCCGATTTCGGAAATCGCCTCGCTCAACATCGGCTCGCGGCCCGCCTCGCGCAAACCCTCGCGCCGCATCGAAGACCTGCGCGCCATCCCATGGAGCTTTTCCTGGGCGCAGGCGCGCGTGGCGCTGCCCGGCTGGTACGGCTTTGGTTCGGCGATCGCGCATTTCATCGAGACGGACGAGCAGCCACGGCTCGAACTGCTGCGCCGGATGAGCCAGGAATGGCCGTTTTTCCGCGCGCTGCTCTCGAACATCGACATGATCCTGTCCAAGACCGACATGTCGATCGCGCATCATTACGCCGGGCTTGTCGAGGACAAAGCGCTTGCGGCGCGCATCTTCGGCAGGATCGAGGCGGAACACGCACGCGCCAACGAGGCGCTAGAGAAGATTCTCGGCTCCAAGGAGCGGCTCGCCGACAATCCGACTCTCGCGCGCTCGATCAAGCACCGCTTCCCCTATATCGCGCCGCTCAACTATCTGCAGGTCGAGCTGATCCGCCGCCATCGCGCGGGAGAGCGCAGCGAAGACATTCGCGAAGGCATATTGATGTCGATCAACGGCATTGCGGCCGGTTTGCGCAATACGGGCTAAGCTAGGTGGACAGAAATCCCTCGAGCTGCGCGCAAAATTGTTCCGGCGCTTCGTCGGCGACGAAATGGCCGCTGTCCTCGACGATCACGGACCTGAGATTCGTCGCCTGCGGTCGCAGCGCGTCAGCGAGTCTTTCGCCGACGCCGTGTCGCCCCGCCATCGCCAGCACTGGCATGTCGAGCTTGCGACCCTTCAAGGATGCGGCCGCGGCGGCGTCGTCCTTGAGCGCCCGATAATAATTGAATCCCGCCGTCATGCCGCCGTCGGAGGCGTAATGTCTGGCGAATTCGTCGATCGCGTCATCCGGAATCGCGTCCTTCTTGTGGGACCACGCGCGGATTTGCGCCGCGATATATTCGCGCTCGCGCCCGCGAGTCAGCATCTCTGGAAATTCCGGCGCCATGTGAAATCCGTAATGCCAGGCGCCGCCGCGCAAGGCGTCCATGTTCTCCGTGCCCGGAACCAGACAATCGACCATAACGAGCCTGTCGACATGTTCAGGGTGAAGATGGGCGAGCATGA
>JAKFXD010000134.1 GCA_021731565.1 Methylocystis sp.
CATCGACGCTCGCGCGGATGCGTCCGCCATTCGGCGTGGGCTCGAAATTCATTTCCAGCTTGCCCGCGCCAAGATGTTTGGAGAGCTCCCGCCCGATCGTGTTGCGGTGCACAAATGGCAGATGCGGGCTGTCGAGCATGTTTTCCATGACCCGCGTCCAATGCGCCTTCCAAATCACCGATTGCGCGCAGAGCGCCAGGCGATGCGCCATAAGCGTTTGAGAAGGCTCGGGTTCTTCCTTGGGATCAAAGCCCGTGTAGAGCCACAGCAGTCCTGCGGACTCGCGGCAAGGAAGCGCGACGGCGCTCAAATTGTCGCGCTTGGCGTCGGGGTTCCAGGGGACATGGCAATTCCGACCGTCGCCATCGAAGCGCCAGCCGTGGAAGGGGCATTCGATGACGCCCTTCTCCACCCGGCCGAGCGACAAAGCGACGCCGCGGTGCGGGCACTGGTCGAGGAGCGCGCAAGCCTTGCCGGCGGCGTCGCGAAAGAAGACGATTCGCTCGCCGGCGACGCGCATGGCGAGCGGCGCGTCGCGCTTCAAATCCTGCGCAAGCCCGACGATCGTCCACACATTGGCGAAATCCTTGAACATGCGCGCCGCTTATTCCTTTCGCCGCTGGAATTCGCAAGGCCGGTCCGGCACAAAGAGATATGCGAATGCGAGCGATATGTCGCCGTCTCGACGCGCCGGATGCTCAGGATTTTCAAGCGCTGCGGCTCGAGGGCTTCAGACTAGAGCCTCGCGCTTTTCGCTTCGCGCCGGAAGATGAAGCGCATTTGACGTCAGACGCGGTCGCCGAACGTCTTCAGCGCGACTTTGTCATCGGCGCATTCAACGCAGAAGATTCGCAACTTATCGGCGTCGGCGGACTCGCATGGAGCGACGGCGTAAAGACACGCCACAAGGCGCTGCTCTACGGCATGTATGTGAAGGTGCCTCATCGCGGATCGGGCGCCGCCGACGACATCATGAAGAGACTAATCGACGAGGCGAAAGAGAAGGTCGAAATCGTAACGCTCACTGTCGTCTCAACAAATCTCCGCGCGCTGCGCTTTTATGAGCGATGGGGATTTCGCGCCTATGGCGTCGAAGAACGCTCGGCGAAGATATTCGAGGGCGACTATCTCGACGAAACGCTCATGGCGCTTCGCTTGAAAAGTTAGAGCAGCCAGCCGCGATACTTTCGCCCTTACGTATTCATCGAATCGAAGAAGCCCTGATTGTTCTTGGTTTCGCGCAGCTTCCCGAGCAAAAATTCGATCGCGTCGACCGTGCCCATCGGATTGAGGATGCGGCGCAGCACGTACATCTTCTTGAGGATATCGCCGGCGACCAGCAGCTCTTCCTTGCGGGTGCCGGAACGGGTGATGTCCAGCGCCGGGAAAATGCGCTTGTCGGAAACCTTGCGGTCGAGAATGATCTCGCTGTTGCCGGTGCCCTTGAACTCTTCGAAAATGACTTCGTCCATGCGCGAGCCGGTGTCGATCAGGGCCGTCGCGATGATGGTCAGCGAACCGCCCTCTTCGATATTGCGCGCCGCGCCGAAGAAGCGCTTCGGCCGCTGCAGCGCATTGGCGTCGACGCCGCCGGTGAGCACCTTGCCAGACGACGGCACCACGGTGTTGTAGGCGCGCCCGAGCCGCGTGATCGAATCAAGCAGGATCACCACGTCGCGGCCATGTTCGACGAGACGCTTCGCCTTCTCGATCACCATTTCGGCGACCTGCACATGGCGCACCGCCGGCTCGTCGAAGGTCGAGGAGACGACCTCGCCCTTCACCGAACGCTGCATGTCGGTCACTTCCTCGGGCCGCTCGTCGATGAGCAGCACGATCAGATAGCATTCGGGATGGTTGGTCGTGATCGACTGCGCGATGTTCTGCAGCAGCACGGTCTTGCCGGTGCGCGGCGGCGCCACGACCAGCGCGCGCTGCCCCTTGCCGATCGGCGCGACGAGATCGATGACGCGGGATGAATAATCCTTCTTGGTCGGGTCTTCGATTTCGAGCTTCAGCCGTTCGTCCGGATAGAGCGGGGTCAGATTGTCGAAGGGCACCTTGTGGCGCACCTTCTCGGGATCTTCGAAATTGATGCTGTTGACTTTTAACAGCGCGAAATAGCGCTCGCCCTCTTTAGGGCTTCGGATCATGCCCTCGACCGTGTCGCCGGTGCGCAGGCCGAACTTTCGGATCTGCGAGGGCGAGACGTAAATGTCGTCGGGACCGGCGAGATAATTCGCGTCGGGCGAGCGCAGGAAGCCAAAGCCGTCCTGCAGCACTTCGACGACGCCGACGCCGACGATTTCGACGTCGCGGCTGGCGAATTGTTTCAAAATCGCGAAAAGCAGCTCCTGCTTGCGCAGAAGAGAGGCGTTTTCGACTTCATGCTCTTCGGCGAAAGCGAGGAGTTCGGCGGCGGACTTGGCTTTCAAGTCCGAGAGTTTAATTTCCCGCATTCAGGGTGAACCTTGGGGTTTTGCGCGCAGGTGGAGAGGAGCCGGGGGGATAAGCGGTAGGGGCGGGGGGAGATGGCCTTCCCGAGCGCCGGGGGGAAATTCCGGCGAGCCGCTATAAGCAGACACGGGCCTCAGAGGGATAAGCTCCCTTAGACAATTTCCAGACGCGAATCAAGAGCGGCGCGGGACCTTCGAAAAAAGCGCGCCCTGCAGGGCTGGCGTCCCTCCCCGCCGTCTCCTCCGTCCCTTGCCCGCCGGGCCCGCGAAAATCAGAACGGCTTGACGATGACCAGAATGACGACGCCGATCATCAGCAGGGTCGGCAGTTCATTGAGGATGCGATAGTAGCGCGGCGAATGAACATTGGCGTCTTGCGCGAAACGGCGCATCAGCGCGCCGTCGTGGAGATGCGCCGCGGTGAGCAGCACGACCAGCGTCGCTTTGGCGTGAAACCAGCCTCCCGTCAGCGCCCCGCCCTCAATCGCGAGATAGATCCCGGTGATCCAGGCGACGAGCATGGCCGGCGTCATGATGTAGCGATAGAGGCGCCGCTCCATGATTTTGAACGTGTCGGCGAGCGCGCCCTTGCCGGCGCCTGCATGATAGACGAAGAGCCGCGGCAGATAGAGGAGTCCCGCCATCCAGGAGATGATGGCGACGACATGCAGCGCCTTGATCCAGACATACATGCTCAGGCCCCCGTCCGTCGCACGCGGGCGACAAGCCGCTCGACATTTTCGATCGGCGTCTGCTGCAAGATGCCATGGCCGAGATTGAAAATATGCGGCCGTCCCTCGAAGGCGGCGAGAATCGAATCGACTTCGCGGTCGAGCGCTTCGCCGCCGGCGACGAGCGCCAGCGGATCGAGATTGCCTTGCAGCACAATATCGGCCGCCGTCTGCGCCACGGCCCAGGCGGGATCGAGCGCCGTATCGATCCCGTAAGCGTCCGCCCCGATCGTGCGCGTCAGCATCGGCAGATGCGCGTCGGCGCCGCGCACGAAGGCGATGACCGGCGTTCGCGGATGGCGCGCCTTGACCCCCTCGACGATGCGACGCACCGGCGCCGCCGACCAGCGCATAAATTCAGCCGCGGGTAAGACGCCGGCCCAGCTGTCGAAAATCTGCACGACCTCCACTCCCGCTTCGATCTGCCGCGCGAGATAGGCGATCGACGCCTCGACCACGCGGTCGATGAGCATGGCGAAAGCGTCCGGAAAACGATAGGCGAAGAGCCGCGCCGGGGCCTGATCGGACGTGCCCTGCCCGGCGATCATATAGCTTGCGACGGTGAAGGGCGCGCCGCAAAAGCCGATGAAGGCGACGTCGGACGGCAGCGCCGGCTTCACCAATTCGATGGTCTCGAAAACCGGCGCGAGACGTTCGATGTCGAAGGCGCCGAGCCGCTCGGCCTGCTCCGGCGTTTCGATCGGCGTGAGACGAGGCCCTTCGCCGCTCTCGAAAGACACCCGCTGACCCATCGCGTCGGGCACGACGAGAATGTCGGAAAAGAGTATCGCCGCGTCGAAGTGAAAGCGCCGGATCGGCTGCAGCGTCGCTTCCGCCGCCTTTTTCGGCGAATAGCAGAAATCGAGAAAGCTTGTCGTCGTCGCCCGCACGTCGCGATATTCGGGAAGATAGCGGCCGGCCTGGCGCATCAGCCACAGCGGTGGGACCTTTCGCGCCTCCCCATGCAGAACCGAAAGAAGCGCCTTCTCCTCCGCCATCGCCTTCGATCCATCCCTGACGTTCGCTGGAGTCGGCGTAGCGCGAAACGCCATTAAAACAAAATTCATTTTATTAAGAATTGATTCTTCAATTATGACTTGGAAGACATGAAGGTTAATTTTCATTAACCAGTCGCCCACAGGCGAGCGCCCACAGGCCGGGGCCGGCGGCGCCTGCGGGAGAACCCAAGACAGGGAATGGAATCATCGCTATGTCGAATTTTCCTGGCGCAACAGCCTGTGGATGAGCTGTGAATCCCGCTTGTGCCGGGCTATTTGAGAATCCGTTCGACAGGGTTTTGCCTGTTGAGCGTTCGGCCGGTCTATGCCCGCTGACAAAAACCGAGCGCGTTTTGACGGCGTCTTATCCCCGCTCTTCGGCTTACGCGCGAGGGCTGTGGACATGACCATTGGTTCGACGTCGCCTTTCTGGCGCGAATCGGCGCCGCTGATTCTTGCCTCGAAAAGCGCCGGCCGACGGCAGGCGTTGTTGCATTCGGGCGTCCCCTTCGAATCGATTGCGGCGGAGATCGATGAGCGGACGATTCAATCGCAGCTCGCAACGGTTGACGCCGACGCGATCGCTTCGACGCTGGCGCGGGCCAAGGCGCTGGCGATCGCCGCGAAGGGCCGGCTTGTGCTTGGCGCCGATCAGATGGCGAGCTGCGAAGGCCGTATTTTTGGCAAGCCCGTGGATAGGCGCGAAGCCGAGGCGCTGTTGCGCTTTCTTTCCGGCCGGCGGCACCGTCTGCATTCGGCGATCGCGCTCGCGCGAGACGGCGCCGTGATTTTCGAGACGGTGGCGGTCGCCGATCTCACCATGCGCGAGTTGAGCGACGCCTTTATCGCCGCCTATCTGACGGCGGTCGGCGACAACGCTTTGACGTCGGCCGGCGCCTATCAGATCGAAGGCCTGGGCGCGCAGCTCTTCTCTAAAGTCGAAGGCGATCACTGGACGATCATGGGCCTTCCACTGCTCGAACTTCTCGAGGCGCTTCGGAGCGAGGGAGCGCTCCTCTCGTGAGCGAACATAAGATGCTCTGCGTTGGGCTTACCGGTTCGATCGGGATGGGAAAGTCGACCACGGCCGAGATGTTTCGCGCCGAAGGCGTCGCCGTGCTCGACTCCGATCAGATCGTGCATGATCTTTACAAGGGGCCGGCCGCGGCGGAGATCGAAAGCGCCTTTCCGGGCGTCGTCATCGACGGCGCCGTCGACCGTCTGCGTCTCGCCGCTCGCGTCCTCAACGATCCGGCGGCGCTCAAACGTCTCGAAGCGATCGTGCATCCGATGGTCTGGGCGGCGCGCGACGCGCTGGTTGAAGAGCGCAAGAAGAAAGGCGATCGCATCGTCGTCTTCGATATTCCGCTGCTGTTCGAAACCGGCGCCGAAAAGGATTTCGACGCCATCGTCGTCGTCACCGCGCCCGAAGATGTGCAAAAGACCCGCGTGCTGGCGCGCGAGGGAATGACGGCGGAGAAATTTGCGTCCATTCTGGCAAAGCAGACGCCGGATCGAGAAAAGCGCGCCCGCGCCGATTTCGTGGTCCATACCGACAAGGGCCTGGACGCCGCCCGCGAAGAGGTGCGTGATATATTGAAAGCGCTCAAGGCGCGTCTGGAGACATGATGCGGCGATTGCCGCATAACAGGAACGTCATTCCCGACGCGCGGAGCGCGATCGGGAATCCAGAGCAAGACCAGGGCTCCTGGGTAGGCTCTGGATTCCCGATCAGGCCTTCGGCCTGTCGGGAATGACGCGGCTCAAGCCAATGCATCAGCCGGGGTTCGCTTAATATGCGCGAGATCGTTCTCGATACGGAAACCACCGGGCTCGATCCCTCAAGCGGCCATCGCGTCGTCGAAATCGGCGCGGTCGAAATCTCCAATCTGATCCCGACCGGCCGCTACTTCCATCGCTATATCCACCCTGAGCGCGACATGCCGGAAGAGGCCTTCCGCGTGCATGGGCTCTCTTACGAATTTCTGGCGCAGCACAAGGTCTTCAAGGAGATCGCCGCCGAGTTCCTCGACTTCATCGAGGATGTTCCGCTCGTCATTCACAACGCCGAATTCGATACGCGCTTTCTCAACGCGGAATTCGCGCTGATGAATTTGCCGCCGCTGGGCGGCGCGCGCATCGTCGACACGCTGGCGATGGCCCGGCGGCGCCATCCCGGCGGCCCCAATTCTCTCGACGCTCTGTGCCAGCGCTACGCGATCGATCTCTCGCGGCGCGACAAGCATGGCGCGCTGCTCGACGCCAATCTTCTCGCGGAAGTCTATGCCGAGCTTTGCGGCGGACGGCAGGCGGCGCTGTCGCTTCAGACCGTCCATGCCGTGCGCGTCGCCGCCGCAAGCGGCCTGCTGCGCCGCCGGCCGGAGCCTCTCGCGCCGCGACTGAGCGCCGAAGAAGAAGAGGCCCATCGCGCCTTTGTCGCGACGATCAAATCGCCGATCTGGGATCGCTATCTTGCCGGCGGCGATTAATTCGCCGAAGCCGAGGCCTGACCCGAGGCTTCGGCGGCCTTTTGCTGATAGAGCGCGACGAAGTCGATCGGGTCGATGTAGAGCGGCGGGTAGCCGCCCTTGCTGGTGGCGTCGGCCACGATCTGGCGCACGAAGGGAAACAGCATGCGCGGGCATTCGATCATCACGATCGGATGCACCTGGTCTTCGGGAATGTTCAGCAGGCGGAACACGCCGCCATATTCGAGGTCGAGCTTGAAGAGCAGCGCCTCTCCCTCGCCGGCCTTGCAGTCGAGCGTCAGGCTCACTTCAAAGTCGGTCGGCGCCAGCTGCTTGGCGTTGACATTGACCTGGATCGCGATGTTGGGCGCATTTTCCTGCGGACCGAGCGAGCGCGGCGCATTGGGATTTTCGAAGGAGAAATCCTTCATATATTGCGCGAGCGAATTGAGGGCCGGAGCGCCGCCCGGCGCTCCTTGCGCGCCGTTGCCATTCGTATCGGTCATGTAAGGGCCTCCAGCCAAGCCGTTGCGACGAGAATTCGCGCCCGCCTAACACGTCTGTCAGAAGCGAACAAGGCGCGTCCTACTCGGCTCTATTTGCCGCGCTGCGCCGCGGGCGACGCGTTTCCCGCCGCCATTCACGAGGGTCGAGGTCGATGAGGCGGGGGTCGCCCGTCTTGTTGCGAGACCGCAGCCGCCGCACCAGACTTTGCCGTACCGAAGGAGATTTGAGCGCCAGTCCGACGAAATCCGAGGCAAAACCCGGCAGAATGAGAAGGAACGAGGCGAGCGCCTGAAGCGCGCCGTCCAGCATCGCGCCGTCGGCGACGGCGGCGGTTTCGCCTCGCGCCCTGGCGGCCACGCTTGTACGAAAAAAGTCGAGGAGGCGCCTCACGTCGGCAAGGCCCAGCAGCGACGCGCCGATTGCGATTGCGATCGCCGCGAGCAGCCCGACGGCCCGCACGACGAGCGCGAATGCGAGTATTTCCAGCACGATCCAGGCGGCAACGCCTGCGCCGACAAGTTTTGAATTCACCGATTCATCCGCATTTTGCTTTCCTTGCGTTGTTCGTCCGCGGCAACGCGCCCCTTGATTCGTGACATATCTGGAGCGACATGATAGCCGAGCACGGAATTCTTCGGGAGTTGCTAATGCCGGCGTCCGGCGACCTGTTCGATCCGACCCTCATCGTTTTCGCGGCGCTCGCGGTTTTCGTCATCTGGAAGCTGCGCTCGGTGCTCGGGATGCGGGTGGATCGCGATACGCCGCCGCCGGCGCGTTTCGCGCCGCGTCCGCCGGCGCCGGCCGCGGTCGCGCCGCCGCCGAGCGCTGAACCGGGCGCGGTCGCGACGGCGCGGCCCAGCGGGGCCGAGCGCTGGGAAGGCGTCGCGGAAAAGGGCGTCGCTTCCGCCTGGAGCGGGCTCGACGCCATCGCCGCCTCGGATCCGAGCTTCGACGGCAAGGCTTTCCTCAGCGGCGCGCGGCGGGCATACGAATTGATCGTCACCGCCTTCGCCAAGGGCGACCGCGACACGCTGAAAACGCTCCTGTCGCAGGAGGTCTTTAACGGCTTCGCGGCGGAGATCGCGCGGCGCGAGCAGCAGGGCGAGACCCTGGAGACCGCCGTCGTCGCGATCGATTCGGCGACGGTCGACGCCGCCCGCGCCATCGGCGGCCGCAATGAAGTGACGGTACGCTTCGTCGCCCGAATGATGAGCGTGCGCCGCGACAGCGCCGGCGAAACCATCGACGGCGGGCAGAGCCGCAAGGTTATCGAGCGCTGGACCTTCGCGCGCGACGCCAAGGCAAGCGATCCCAACTGGAAACTCGTCGCGACCCAAGCCGAAGACTGAACATGTCGCGGGAAAACGCGCCGCAGTTTTCCGCGTCCGATCTGCTGCAACAAACAGGCTATGAAGAGATCGACGGCTTTTCCGCCGACGATCCCGCCGCGGCTTTCGCCGCCTTCCGCCGCTCGGCGAGCATCATCGCCGCCGCCGCGCAAGAGCAGCGCGGCGCCGTCCCGCCGCCGCAATCCCTGATCGCGGTCGCGCGCGCCGCGCTCGAAGGCGTCGACGATCCCGCGCATTTCTTTCGCCGCTGGTTTCAGCCCCACCGTATCAAGGCTCAGGGCTTCGTCACCGCCTATTACGAGGTCGAGGTCGACGCCAGACTGTCGCCGGAGCCCGGTTTCACAACGGCGGTCTTGTCGCGCCCGCTCGATCTCGTCACGCTGAACGAGGCGCCGCTCCAGCTCCCTTCCGGTGAGAAGCTGACAAGCGCGCGCCGCCAGGCCGATGGCGCGCTGGCGCCCTATCCCGACCGGCGCGCGATCGAAGAGGAGGGCGCGGCCCCGAGCGCCCACCCGCTCGCCTATGTCCGCGATCCGGTCGAATTGTTCCTCATTCAGGTGCAGGGGTCGGCGCGGCTGCGGCTGCCGGTGGGCGGCGCGCTGACGCTGACCTATGCCGGGCGCAACGGCTGGCCTTATACGTCCGTCGGCCGGCTGATGATCGAGCGGGGGCTCGCGACGAAAACGGAAATGTCGCTTGATCTGTTGAAGGCGACGCTGCGACGCCTTGGAGCCGGGCCGGGCGAAGCCGGCCGCCGCCTGATGCAGGAAAATCGTTCCTATGTCTTCTTTGAGGTCGACGGATCGGCCCAACGCAGGATTGGCCCCATCGGCGGACAGGGCGCGCCGCTGACGCCGTTTCGATCGATCGCCGTCGACCGCTCGATCTGGTGCTACGGCCTGCCGTTCTGGGTCGCCGCGCGCATTCCCTGGCAGAGCGAGGCCGAAACGGACTTTCGCCGCCTGATGATCGCGCAAGACACCGGATCAGCGATAATAGGGCCTGCGCGCGCCGATCTTTTTTTCGGCGCGGGCGAAGCGGCGGGCCGGCGGGCCGGCGATATTCGGCACGCCGCCGAAATGATCGTGCTGCTGCCGAAGGAGATTGGAGACGATCGGTGAGCGAGGAGAATTCTCGCCGATACGCCCGCCGCCTGTCGCAGGCCGAAGCGGAGCTCTGGACGACGGTGACCGCCGATGTCCGGCCGACCCGCGCGCATGCGAAAAAACCGCCGCAGCCGCCGCCCGCCGTCGAGGCGCCCACTTCGATCGCCTCCTGCCTCGTCAGCGACCGACCGCCGCCGCCAAAGCCGCCGCCGCGGCCGATCGACATCGATCCGCGCACCTTTACGAAGATCAAGCGCGGGCGGCTCGAGGTCGACGCCAAGCTCGATCTTCACGGCATGCGGCAGGCCGAGGCGCAGCGCTCCCTGACGGCGTTTCTGCGCAGATGTCAGGCGAATGGCGCGCGCATCGCGATCATCGTGACCGGCAAGGGGCTGACCCGCGACGAGGGCGGCGTGCTGCGGCGCGTCGTGCCGATGTGGCTCGAAGCGCCGAACCTGCGCGACGTGGTGGTGGGCTTCGGCGAAGCGGCGCGCCATCACGGCGGCGAGGGTGCGCTCTATGTGCGCATCCGGCGGGCCGACCGTGTGCGGTAGGCAGCAATTCCCAGCGATTCTTATTGATCAGCGGAGGCTTCCTGCGAGACCTCGCCCGACGGCGGCGCGACGGGTTCGGCGGGGCTGGTCAGGAAGGCGGCCGGAATATTGGGTTTGCCCTCTTCGGTCAGATGTTGCGCCGAGTCCGGCGGCGGCTTCCATTCGAAGGCGTCGAGCCTGCCGGTGACCGGCGACATCGGCAGCCAGGTCTTCGAGACGACGCCGTCAGCGATCCACACCGGATCGCGCGGCGCCCGTGAGCCGCGCGCCAGCCATTCGCGCACCGGCCCCGAGGGCCCATGCGCGCCGTCTTCGATTTCCGCCATCAGCAGGCAGGTATGGGCGGTCGGATGACGGCCGCCGGCGACGAGCGGCGCGAGCGCGTCGCGGGCCTTGGCGAAATTGCGGTTCGACAGCGCGACCTCGGCGACCAGATGCCGGCTCTCCGGCGCATGGGGCGCGGCGCGCACCAGCTTCTCCACCCGCGCCAGCTTTGCGGCGTTCGATTCGCCGGTGAGCGCTTCGAGATAGGCGGCGCCGAGATCGGGATGGGGCTTCGTCGCCCACACCGTCTCGATGAGCTTCAGCGCCTGCTTGCGGTCGCCGTGGCGGACGAGCACGCGCGCGGCGGCGACGGCGGCGGGGGCGAAACCCGGCCGGCGCTTCAGCGCCTGGCGCGCGAGATGCAGCGCGTCATGCGGATGATCGCGCTCCTTCTCCATCGCCATCGCGGTTTCGACGACGGCGTGCAGATTCTGGGCCGTCTGCGGGTCGAGCGCCTTGGCGGCGAGACTGGCTTCGATCGCCTCGCGCGCCTTCTCCCAGTCGCCCTGAGCGGCGAGATGTTCGAGCATGGCGGACCCCGCCCAGGGGACCGGCGCGATGGCGTGCGCCTCCTTGGCGAAATGATGCGCGGCGTCGGCGTCGTCGCGCCGTCGCGCCTCGATATGCAGGCCGCGCAGGCCGAGAAGCTTGGTTTCCGGCTTCAGCGTCATCTTATGGAAGGTCTCTTCGGCGAGCCGCCGGTCGCCGGCGAGCTGCGCCGCCTGGGCCTTTAGAAATTGCGTCAGCGGCTCGTTCGGCAGCAGCCGTTCGGCGACATGCGCCGCTTTTTTGGCGCGGGCGGCGTCGCCGGTCCCGACCGCGATCAGCCCCTGCGACAGAGCGTCGAACCCCTTGTCGCGGCGCTTCAGCCGCGAGTCGCCGGTCCAGCGGCCGGGCATGCGCAGCAGCGCCATGACGATCGCCCAGATCACGATCGTCGCGGCGAGGATCAGCAGCAATCCTCCGACCGCGACCGGAATCGACGCCTCGAACTGATAGCCGGCGAAATCCAGCGTCAGCGAACCCGGCTGTTCGATCAGCAATTCGAGGCCATAAGCGACCGCCGCGAGCGCAATGATGAAAAAGAGGAGAAACAGCATGGCGATTGATCCTGCTCATTCCTTCGTTGCGACGAGCGCGGCGATCGCGCCATGCAAGAGATTTTCGGCCGCCCGCGCCGCCTCGATGCGCGCATGCAGCGCGGCGCCGAAGTCCTTGGCCTCGTTCTGCGCCGCTTCGGGAAGCGCCGCGAAAAGCGCGCTCGCCTGAGCCAGGTCGCCATGCGCCAGCGCGGCGTCGATATGAACGACCTTGTCGTCGACTGACAGAGCCTCGCTGGAAGGCGCGCCGGACGGACGAACGCGCACGAGCTTGCTCGCGCCTTTCATCAAATGCTGCGCGAGATCGCCGGAATCGCCGTTTTCCAGCACGCGAATCCGTTTGGCGGCCGGGGCGAAGTCGGCTTTCAACTGCGCCGCGGTCGGCGCGCCCTTTTCAGCGAAGGGCGAGAGCGCCGACAGAGCGGTGGGATCGGCGCCAAGCCGCGTCAGCGCCTTCGCCTCCACCGCATAGGGCCGGCCCGCCTCGAATTCGCGCTGCAGCGCATAGGCGATGACGACAAGGGCGGCGGGACCGTCTGGCGTCTTGGCCGGGGAAGCTTCCGGCGCCGCGCGCGTTTCGCTTTTGGGCGACTCGAGCCGCCCGCGCAGCGCTTTGATTTCATCGCCGAGTTCGTCGATGCGGCCTTCGAGCGCGGTCAGCTGATCGCTGGAGGTGAGCGCGGCGCCGGGGCCGACGGCGTCTGTCGCCGGGTGCGCTTTCGCCGCTTCCGCGGACCCTTGAGCGGTCATTTGAGCGGCTTTGGCGGCTGATTCCGCGGCCTCGGCGGCGCGCAGGGCCCGCTGCGCCAATTCTTCGGCTGCGTCGAGGCGACTCTGCAACGCCGCGACGGCCGCTTTCTGCATTTCCATGGCCGCGCTTTGCGCTTCGACGGCGGCGTTCGCCACGGGCTCCGCGCGCCGCTCGTTCAACCTCGGCTCGGCCGCCGTCTCGGCAGATTTGGGCGGCGCGATTTGGGCCGTCTCGGTCGGCGGTTCGATCGGCGGCGCGGGCGAGGCGGGCGTCGGTTGCGCCGTTTCGGCAGGCGTCGCCGGCGCGATCTGGGAGGGCGGCTCAGGCGGCAGGACGGACGGCGTCTCGACCTCGGTCGTCTGCGCCGGTTCCTTCTCGCCAAGCAGCGCGCTGAGCCGGTTCTTCAGCTCGTCGAAGACGACGCTCGCTTCATCGACATAAGGCTCC
>JAKFXD010000046.1 GCA_021731565.1 Methylocystis sp.
ATCCAGCAAACGGAAAGCGAAAGCTCGCGCTCAGTCGCGCTCATATTGAGGCAGGCGCCATTCCTCGCTCCGAGCGGACATGCTCCACTCCTGCCAGGACGCAAGCGATTTGATTGCGTGCATATAATGCCGCGCTTCATCCGACACGGGGACCATGTAGCTTTCGAACCGCTGGACGACGGGCGTGAACATGGCGTCAACGGCGCCAAATTGCCCGAAAAGAAATGGCCCGCCGTAACGCGCCAGCGCGCCTCGCCACGCCGCGCCGATGCGGTCGGCGTCGGCGCGGGCAGCCTCCGTCAGTGAGGCCGGCTGCGGCGATCGGCCGAAATTCATGGGGCATTCGCTGCGCAACGCCGCGAAGCCCGAGTGCATCTCGCAGGCAAGCGCCCGCGCATGAGCGCGGGTTTCTCTTTCTTGAGGCCAAATGAGAAGATTGGGATACAGGTCGGCAAGATATTCGACGATCGCCAGCGAATCCCAGACGTTCATGTCGCCGTCGCGCAGAACAGGAACCTTCCCCGCGGCAGAATGCGCGAGAAGCGCGCTTTTAGACTCTTCCCGATAGAGGGGGATGATGACTTCCTCGAAAGAAAGACGAAATTCCTTCATCAAAATCCATGGCCGCATCGACCAGGAGGAATAGCGCTTATTG
Organism: Methylocystis sp.; assembly: GCA_021731565.1. Classification (GTDB taxonomy): domain Bacteria; phylum Pseudomonadota; class Alphaproteobacteria; order Rhizobiales; family Beijerinckiaceae; genus Methylocystis. The sequence goes on from JAKFXD010000046.1 coordinate 656, forward strand.
CCGATGACGAGTTTGAGCACCGACTGATCCTTCATCCGCCTAAAAAGAAAAAGGCGAGGTTTCCCCCGCCCTTTGCGTGTTCGTCGCTGACGCGCCGTTCAGCCTCAATGCGCCAGGATCGCCAGCATCAGCAGCGCCACGATATTGGTGATCTTGATCGCCGGGTTCACGGCGGGGCCGGCGGTGTCCTTATAGGGGTCGCCGACCGTGTCGCCGGTCACCGCCGCCTTATGGGCGTCGGAGCCCTTCTCATGTTTCACGCCATCCTTGTCGACGAAGCCGTCTTCGAAGGATTTCTTGGCGTTGTCCCAGGCGCCGCCGCCAGAGGTCATCGAAATCGCGACGAACAGCCCGTTGACGATGACGCCGAGGAGCAGCGCGCCCAGCGCCGCGAAGGCGTTGGCCTTGCCGCCGAGAATCCAGGCGACGACGAAGGCGACGATCGGCGCCAGCACCGGCAGAAGCGAGGGCACGATCATTTCCTTGATCGCCGCCTGCGTCAGCATGTCGACGGCGCGGCCGTAATCCGGCCGGTCCGTGCCCGCCATGATGCCGGGCTTTTCCTTGAACTGGCGGCGCACCTCGACGACCACAGAGCCCGCCGCGCGCCCCACCGCCGTCATGGCGATGCCGCCGAAGAGATACGGAATCAGGCCGCCGAACAGGAGGCCCGCCACGACATAGGGGTTCGACAGGTCAAAATCGACCTTGTCGATGCCCTTGAAGAAGGGCACGCCCGCTTCGATGAAATGTTTCAGATCATTGGTGTAGGCGGCGAAGAGCACCAGCGCGCCGAGGCCCGCCGAGCCGATGGCGTAGCCCTTGGTGACGGCCTTCGTGGTGTTGCCGACGGCGTCGAGCGCGTCGGTATTGCGACGCACCTCTTTCGGCAGGCCCGCCATTTCGGCGATGCCGCCGGCGTTGTCGGTGACCGGGCCGAAGGCGTCGAGGGCCACGACCATGCCGGCGAGGCCGAGCATCGTCGTCACCGCGATCGCGGTGCCATAGAGCCCGCCAAGCTCATAGGTGAGGATGATGCCGAGAACGATGACGAGCGCCGGCGCGGCGGTCGATTCAAGAGACACCGCGAGGCCCTGAATGACGTTGGTGCCATGTCCGGTCACCGACGCCTGAGCGATCGACACCACCGGACGCTTGCCGGTGGCGGTGTAATATTCGGTGATGTAGACGATGGCGCCGGTGACGATCAGGCCGAGAACGCCGGAGAGGAACAGGCCGTAGCCGTGAATGGCTTCGCCATTCGCCTTGCCGATCTCGCCCCAGCCGACGGTGAAGGTCGTCGCCAGGAACAGGCCGGCGATCGACAGCACGCCCGCGGCGATGAGCCCCTTATACAGCGCGCCCATGATCGAATCGTCGATGCCGAGCTGCTTGAAATAGGGCGCGGCGAATTTGCCCCATGGCGTGTCGTCGTCGCCCATCTTCACGAAATAGGTGCCGGCGATCGAGGTGAGGATCGACAGGCCGCCGATCGCGAGCGGATAGATCATCGCCGAAGTCAGCCCTTCCTGACCGGCGAAGAAGATCGAGGCAAGCACCATGGTGGCGACGACCGTCACCGCATAGGTCTCGAAGAGGTCGGCCGCCATGCCGGCGCAGTCGCCGACATTGTCGCCGACATTGTCGGCGATCGTCGCGGGATTGCGCGGATCGTCCTCGGGAATGCCGGCCTCCACCTTGCCGACGAGATCGGCGCCGACGTCGGCGCCCTTGGTGAAGATGCCGCCGCCAAGCCGCGCGAAAATCGAAATCAGCGACCCGCCGAAGCCGAGCGCCACCAGCGCGTCGACGACCGTGCGATCCGAGGGCGCATAGCCGAGGAACCAGGTCAGGATCGCGTAATAGACGGCGACGCCAAGCAGCGCGAGACCGGCGACCAGAAGTCCGGTGACCGCGCCGGCCTTGAAGGCGATGTCGAGGCCGGCGGCGAGCGATTTCGTCGCCGCCTGCGCCGTGCGGACATTGGCGCGCACCGAGACGTTCATGCCGATATAGCCGGCCGCGCCGGAGAGCACGGCGCCGAGCATGAACCCGAAGGCCACCGCCCAGCCGAGCAGAATGACGAGGACCAGAAAGATCACGCCGCCGACCATGGCGATCGTTCTGTATTGGCGATTGAGATAGGCCTGCGCCCCCTCGGCGACGGCGCCCGAAATTTCCTGCATCCGCGCCGACCCCGGATCGGCCGCGAGCAATTCCTGTGAGGTCTTCACGCCATACACGATCGACATCAATCCGAAGACGATGGTTAGAAACAGAACCATTTTGGCTTCGCCTTTTCGTTCCTCGACCGGGGACTGGCCGAATTGGTCGCGTCGCCGCGAACGGAGTCGCGCAACAAAAAAAGGAGCAGCGGCCCCGCCGAGCGAATCGGGCGGGGACAGCAGCTTTCCGGCGGGCTTTCTGCCAGAAACGTCGCCGGGCGGCAATGGCGGGACGCGCGACTATTTTTCAGAAGTGCTGGAAGGACAATTTTTTGAAAAACACGGGTTTTCCTTGTGCGTCAAGGAAGCTCGGCGGCGCATTTCCCGCCACAATCTCGCCGATGCGGCAGGCCGGCGCCGGAAGCGCCGCGCCGCTGCCGCAGGCGATAAGGATTTCGTAGTCGTCTCCGCCGGTTATCGCTCTTTCGAACAGAGCGGGGTCGATCGCGATCGCCTCACGCGTCGCGTCCGACAGCGGCACGGACGCGAGGTCGACAATGGCGCTCACGCTGGACGCGCGGCAGAGCTTGGCGAGATCGCCGGCGAGGCCGTCGGAAATGTCCATCGCGGCGCTGGCGTTGGCGGCGAGCCACGGCGCGAGATCAAGGCGCGGCTGGGGCAGCAGATAGCGGCCGATCAGATAATCGCGCGCGCCGGCCGAGAGGCGCGCCGCGAGCGCGGCGTCGCGCCGAACGGCAAGACCCAGCGCGGCGTCGCCGATCGGACCCGAGACGAAGATGGCGTCTCCAGGCTTCGCGCCGCTGCGCGGCACGAAACGCGGCGCGCGCCCGAGCGCCGTAATCGAAATGGTCAGCGGACCGGGCGTCGCCCCCGTGTCGCCGCCGATCAGCGGCGCGCGATAGGCGCGCGCGTCCTCGGCGAGCCCGGCGGCGAAAGCGTCGAGCCAGTCGTTGGTCCAGTCCTCTGGCAGCGCCAGGCCCAACAGAAAGCCGATCGGCTCGGCGCCCTTGGCGGCGAGATCGGAGAGATTGACGCGCAGCGCCTTCTTGGCGATCAGCGCCGGCGCGTCGTCGGCGAAAAAATGCACCCCGGCGACGATCATGTCGGTGGTGACGACGAGCTGGACGCTCTCTGGCGCGAGCAGCGCGGCGTCGTCCTTTAAGCCCAGCGCCGCCGCGCCGGCGATCGGCGCGAAGATGCGGGCGATGATGTCGTCTTCGCTATAGCGTTGCGGCATGCGGAAGCCTTCGACTGCCCGCGAAGCGGGGTCGGGTGAGGGCCCTCATCCGTCGTCACTTCGTGACGACACCTTCTCCCGCAAGCGGGAGAAGGAAGAAACAAATTCTAACTCAGCTCCTCGGCGCGCTCCTCATGCGCGATCTTGTCGAGCACGGCGTTCACCATCCCTGACTCGGTCGGGCCGAAGAAGGCGCCGGCGACGTCGACATATTCCTTGATGACGACGCGCGCCGGAACGTCCTTGCGCGACCGCAGCTCATAGACGCCGGCGCGCAAGGCGGCGCGCATGACCGACTCCAACCGCGACAGCGGCCAGCCGCCGGACAGCGCGCGATCGATCTGCCGGTCGATGGCGATTTGATCGGTCAGCACGCCCTGCAGCACGTCGCGAAAGAAACCGGCGTCGGCCGGCTTATATTGCGCGCCCTCGATCTCGCGCCCGATCCAATGCGACTCGAATTCGGCGAAAATCTCGTTGAGCCCCTTGCCGGCGACTTCCATCTGATACAGCGCCTGCACGATCGCCAGTCGCGCCGCCGAACGTTGATCCAGACTCATGCCGCGCCCCGCTTGAGGCGCACCAGCGCGACCGCCGCCCGGGCGGCGTCGGCGCCCTTATTGCCCTGTTTCGGATCGGCGCGCGCGATCGCCTGCGCTTCATTCTCCACGGTGAGCACGCCATTGCCGAGCGGCAGGCGGCGCGAAACGGAAAGATTCATCAGCGCGCGCGTGCTTTCATTGGCGACGAGTTCGAAATGATAGGTCTCGCCGCGGATGACGCAGCCGAGCGCCACGACGCCGTCATAAGGCGCGCCGGAAAGCTCGGAATCATCGATCGCGATCGCCGCCGCGGTGGCGAGCTCCAGCGCGCCGGGAACCTCGATCACCGTCGCCTGCGCCTGCAGCGCGCGCAGCGCGTCAAGCGCGCCTTCGCGCAGCATGGCGACGATTTCGCCGTTGAACTTGGTCGTGACGACGAGAATGCGCGCGCCGGGAACGGGCGCAGAGTCAGCGTCGTCGGGTGCAAAACCTGCCATGGGGACTCCAGGAATGCGCGCAACCCTCTCCCGTCGGGAGAGGGTGGCTGCGAAGCAGCCGGGTGAGGGGTAACAATATGTCAAGCGAGGCGAGTGACATGAGAGAGCGAGAGACACAATGGTTTCAATCGTGAAACCCCTCACCCGACCCGGCTGCGCCGGGCCACCCTCTCCCCAAGGGAGAGGGTTGTCGCGCCCTTCATTCTTCGATGCGCCTTATGTCACAAGGCGATGCGCGTGTCAGCTACGCTAACCCGCTACGCTCAATCTTGCCGCATAGCGCGCCATCAGATCGACTTCGATGTTGAGCGCATCCCCTGCCCTTCGCGCGCCGAGAGTCGTCACGGCGAGCGTATGCGGAATGAGCAGCACGGAAAAGCGATTCTCCTCGACCTCGTTCACGGTGAGCGACACCCCGTCGAGCGCCACGGAGCCTTTTTTGGCGATAAAGCGGGACAGCGCGCGCGGCGCCTCGACCCAGAATTTCGACATGTCATCGAAGTCTTCGCGCGACAAAACTTCCGCCACGCCGTCGACATGGCCGGTGACGATATGGCCGCCGAGTTCGTCGCCGATCTTCAACGCGCGTTCGAGATTGACGCGCGTTCCGCAGGCCCATGTCCCGACCGTCGTGACCGCAAGCGTCTCAACCGCGGCGTCGACCTCGAAAATCGTTCGCGCGTCTTCACGGGCGACGGCGACGACCGTCAAACACACGCCCGAGCAGGCGATCGAGGCGCCAAGCGCGATGCTGTCGGCTTCATAGGAACAGGCGATGCGCAGGCGCCGCAATTCGCCGCGCGGCGCGATCGAAACCACTTCGCCCACATCTGTAACGATGCCGGTGAACATCAGTCGACCCGCGCGTATCGGGTCATCGTGTCGGCGCCGAGCGCGCGCGTTTCGATCAGACGATAGCGCGAACCGTCCTCGAGCGCGGCGCGCGCCGCCGGCGTCAGCGCCGGGCGCCCTGCCCGTCCCAAGGGTTTGACGGCGGTATGCAAAATCACCTCGTCGGCAAGATCGGCGGCGAGCAGGCTTTCGGCGACGCGCGGACCGCCTTCGCTGAACACGCGGGTGACGCCGCGCTCGGCGAGAAGTCTGAGCGCGCTCGGAAGGTCAAGCAGGCCGTCATGCGTTGCGACGCAGACGACCTCCGCGCCGGTGGCGCTCTCGAACGCCTTGACCGCTTCGTCGGAGACAGCCGCGCCAGTGATCGCCAGCAACGGCGTCTCGCGCGCCGTGGACGCCAGACGCGAACGCGGCGAGAGCGACAGTTTCTCGTCGAGCACGACCCGGAGCGGCTTGCAGCGCTGCATGCCCGGCAGGCGCACGGTCATCAGCGGATCGTCGTCGCGCGCCGTGCCGGCGCCGATCATGATCGCGTCATGCAGCGATCGCTGCACATGGGTGAAGGCGTCAGTGACGGGTCCGGTGATATGCAGGCGCGGATCATGCGCCGCGCCGGCGGCGTAGCCGTCCGCGGTTCGCGCCAGTTTCAGCGTGATCATCGGCCGGCGGCGGGTGACCCGCAGAATATGCCCGAGATGATCGGCGCGGGCGGCGGCGGCGCCCGGCCCGACCAGCACCTCAATGCCCGCGTTGCGCAGCCGCGCATGGCCGTCGCCCGAGACGCGCGGGTCGGGGTCCTCCAGCGCCGTGACGACCCGCGCGACGCCGCCGGCGATGATCGAGTCGACGCAAGGCGGCGTCGCCCCATGATGCGCGCAGGGCTCCAGCGTGACGTAAAGCGTCGCGCCGCGCGCGGCCTCGCCCGCCGCCGCCATGGCGATCGCCTCCGCATGCGGGCGCCCGCCGGGCGCGGTCCAGCCGCGAGCGATGACGATCCCGTCGCGCACCAGCAGCGCGCCAACCGCCGGATTGGGCGCCGTGCGGCCCAGATTGCGCCGGCCGAGCGCCAGCGCCGCCGCCATATAGGCGTCGTCGGTCGCGGTCTGCGGAAAGGATTTGTGAAGCGTCATGACTTCTCTGGGTCGCCGGCGTCTTGATCGCCGGCGTCCTGTGCAAAGACCGCGCCGTCGCCGCCGCTCTCCAATTCGTCGATCACCGCGGAAAAATCGCTGACCTCACGAAAATCGCGATAGACCGAAGCGAAGCGAACAAAGGCGACGGCGTCGAGCGAGCGCAGGCCTTCGATGACGAGTTCGCCGATGCGCCGGCTCTCCACCTCGACTTCGCCGAGGCTCTCTAATTGGCGCACGATCCCCGAAATCATCTGCTCGACGCGTTCCGCTTCGACGGGACGCTTGCGCAGAGCGATCTCGACTGAGCGGGTCAGCTTGTCGCGATCGAAGGGCGCGCGGCGGCCCGACTTCTTGACGACGATGATGTCGCGCAGCTGCACGCGCTCGAATGTGGTGAAGCGGCCGCCGCAGGTCGGACAGACGCGGCGACGCCGAATGCAGGATGAATCCTCGGCAGGACGGGAGTCCTTCACCTGCGTGTCGACGGAGCCGCAATAGGGACAGCGCATGTTGGGCGCCTTTCCCCTCTCCCGCTTGCGGGAGAGGGTGGCCCCGCGAAGCGGGGTCGGGTGAGGGCTTTCACAAGTGATGCGACGGAGAGAACCCTCATCCGTCGCGCCTTCGGCGCGACACCTTCTCCCGCAAGCGGGAGAAGGGAACGTCCCACCTTTTTAATAGATCGGGAACTTCGCGGTCAGCGCGTGGACCTTTTCCTTCACCGCCGCTTCATTCGCGGCGTTGCCTTCTTCGCCCTTTGAAGACAGGCCGTCGAGCACCTCGACGATCATCTTCCCAACCGCCTTGAATTCGGCCTCGCCGAAGCCGCGCGAGGTCGCCGCCGGCGAGCCGAGGCGGATGCCGGAGGTGACGAAGGGCTTTTCCGGATCGAAGGGAATGCCGTTCTTGTTGCAGGTGATGTGGGCCCGGCCGAGCGCGGCCTCGGCCGCCTTGCCGGTGATCTTCTTGGGACGCAGATCGACGAGCATCAGATGATTGTCCGTGCCGCCCGAGACGATCGCGAGGCCGGCGTCGACGAGCGTCTGCGCCAGCGTCCGGGCGTTGTCCTTCACCTGCTGCTGATAGGCCTTGAACTGCGGGGTCAGGGCCTCGCCGAAGGCCACCGCCTTGCCGGCGATGACATGCATCAAGGGGCCGCCCTGCAGGCCGGGGAAGACCGCCGAATTGATCTTCTTGGCGATATCTTCGTCATTGGTCAGCACCATGCCGCCGCGCGGGCCGCGCAGCGTCTTATGCGTCGTGGTGGTGACGATATGGGCGTGCGGGAAAGGCGACGGATGCAGCCCAGCGGCGACCAGACCGGCGAAATGGGCCATGTCCACCATGAAATAGGCGCCGACGCTGTCGGCGATCTTGCGGAAGCCTTCGAAGTCCCAAATGCGCGAATAGCCAGAGCCGCCGGCGATGATCATCTTCGGCTTATGCTCCTTGGCGAGCGCGGCGACCTGATCCATGTCGATGCGCTGATCGTCCTTGCGCACCGTATAGGGCACCGGCTTGAACCAGCGGCCCGAGACATTGACCGGCGAGCCATGCGTCAAGTGCCCGCCGGCGGCGAGATCGAGGCCCATGAAAACATCGCCCGGCTGCATGAGCGCGAGGAAAACCGACTGGTTGGCCTGCGAGCCGGAGTTCGGCTGCACATTGGCGAAGCCGCAGTCGAACAGCTTCTTGGCGCGGTCGATCGCGAGATTTTCGGCGATGTCGACGAACTGGCAGCCGCCGTAATAGCGCTTGCCGGGATAGCCCTCGGCGTATTTGTTGGTGAGAACCGAGCCCTGGGCCTCCAGCACCGCCTTCGAAACAATATTTTCCGACGCGATCAGTTCGATCTCATGCCTCTGGCGGCCGAGCTCGAGTTCGATCGCCTTGGCGATTTCCGGATCGGAAGCGCTGACGGAGGCGGTGAAGAAACCGGAATGGCTCATTTCTATGGACCTCTATGCCTAACGGCGGTGGGCGAAAGCAAAAACCGGCTTCCGGCGTTAGTCGGCGAAGCCGGTCGTTGCGACGCGCATCGTGAGAGGGGTCGCTTATCACGACCAAGACGTGACGGGAAGAGCGGCCGCGGTCGCGGACTCAGCCGCAGCCGGCGCGCCAGAATGACGCCGCCCCGCCCGGCGATTTTCGCGGCGCCATAATTTCGCTTCAAACGGGCGTTTGAATTTCAATCAGACGTTTTAAATGGAGGTTCGCCATGGGGAACCATTTGGAAACAAAATTTGCCGCGGCCAGCGCGAGATCGCGCCGGCTTCTCGTTGACGCCGCCGTCTGCTTCGTCGCGACCTCGCTCTTCGCCGCCCTGCCGCCGCAATGGAAGAACGGCGAAGCGCTGAAGGAGATGGTTTTCACCACCGACCCGGTGAGCGGCAAGATCATCGACCGGCTCCTGTCCGAGGAACCGGAACGGGACGGGGCGGAACGCAACGGCGCCGCGCCGGCGGTCTTCGCCCTCTATCCGCGCGAGCACGTCTTCGATTGGTCGAACGAAGTCGCCCCAGTACCGGCGGAGACGCGTCCCGTGAAGCCGTCGAAAGTCGCAGCTTCGCGCAAGCCGTCTCCCGAAACGAGAAACCCTGTCGAGTCGACGCCCCGAACGCCCCCGACCAACAACGCCGAACCGGTCGCCCAGATTACAGGCGAAAGCGCGGACCAACCGGCACGGAGTTTGTTGGCCAGATTCGACCCGACAGGGCTCCCATCGAAACTCGCGCCGCTCGGCCAAAAGGCGTGGAGCGGCGCGAGCGAATTCACTGGCGCGGTGCTAAGCCTCGTCAACGCCTATCGTTTTTGAGGACGAGGATTGAGCAATCTGGATCAGGCGCGCGTCGCCTCTCGCTCGACGGAGACGACGCGCGCGGCGCTTATCAAGGCCGCGACGTCGGTCTTCGCCGAATATGGATATGACGGCGGCTCGGTGCGGCTCATCACCCAGCGGGCGACGGCCAATCAGGCCGCCGTCAACTACCATTTCGGCGGCAAGGACGGGCTCTATCGCGAAGTGCTGAACGCGGCGACGCGGGCTTTCGAGGAGAATGCGTTCCTCGACGCCGAAGAACTCGACGGGCTTTCGCCGGAAGACGCGCTGCGACGCTATCTGCATCAATTCCTGCTGCCGCTCGTCAAGCGCGATCGCGTCAGCCGCTATCTGCGCATCTTCGCCTGGGAAAGCGTGCGGCCGAGCGTGGTCTTCAGCGCATTCGTCGCTCACTCGCCGCCGCGCATCTTCCTTTTGGCGGAACGCGTCGTGCGGCGCTTTCTGCCGCAGGACGCCTCCGCGGAGACTGTCACATTCGCGACGCTGTGGCTCGCCCAGCAGCCGATGTTCTTCGTTCGCGACGCCGAGCGACTGGCGCAACCGCCCTTCTCGCTCAAATTCGACGAAGACGCGCTTGAGCGACTGGTCGATACGCTGGCGAGATTCAGTCTTCGCGGACTCGGAAACGCATAGATCGCCGTGGCGCGTCTTTCGAACTTTCAGCCGTTCAAATTTTAGAAACGACACATTTTCTATAACGGAGCGGCGTCCGCTTCGACGGAAAATGTCCAAACGACAGGCTCAGGCATGAATGACGGAAGCGGATGGCCGGATCGGCGCGAGATTCTGGGAATGATCGCCGCGTTGACGGCCGGAGGAACGACGCGCGAGAGCTTCGCTCAGACGCCGACCGAGGACTTGGGGCCTCCCCTGCTTGGGGCGCGAGCATGCCTTTTGACGCCGGAAGCGGTGCAGGGCCCCTATTACAGCGATCCAAAACTGGTTCGCTGCGACATTCGCGAGAATAAGACCGGCGTTCCGATCATGTTGCGCCTTCAGATCGTCGATCAGGCGTGCCGGCCAATCGCCGGCGCGCGAGTCGACGTCTGGCATTGCGACGCGGCGGGCCTCTATTCGAACTATCCGGGACAGGGCGACGACCGCGCGCACCCCGTCAGCACGATAGGCGAAACCTTCCTGCGCGGCTCGCAGCTCGCAGACGCCGCTGGCGTCGCGAGCTTCAAGTCCATCTATCCCGGCTGGTATCCAGGACGCACGCCGCACATCCATTTCAAGACGTTCCTTAACGAAGCCAATATTTTGACTGGACAACTCTTCTTTCCGGATGCGCTGAGCGAGTTCATCTATCGCGACATTCGTCCCTATTCGGAGCGGACGGCCAAGCGCGACACGTTGAACAAGGATGATTTCATCGCGATCGGCGCCGGCCTTGGCTCCTTCGCGAGCGTCACCGAGGAAGACCAGCGCTACCTCGTCACGCTTGTCATCGGAGTCGATCCCGCCGCCCGATCAAAGGCATCGTCGAACAGGTTTCCGGAAGGGCTTGGGCCGCCGCCGTCCGGCGCGCCGCCTCTCAGCGACCCAAAGCGAGTCTCGCCGTTCGTTCCGGGAATCGACTGACGCGCCCTGTCGAAGTTCGCCGCCGTTGAGTAATCGAGGACGAAAAATGCAGACGCTATGGTATAGCAGATATTATGAGGCGGTCCTGGTCGAGGCTCAACGATATGTGGAGCTGACCCAGAATCTCTTCATCATTGCGATGACGATCGCGCTGGTCGTCGCCCTCTGGGCGCTTGTCAAAGGCGCATAGGCTTTTCGCCTTTTGTGGATTTCGAGCGCCCCGTCAGGCGCCTTTCTGATAATCCTTCACGTCCGAGAATTTGACCGCAGGATTGCGCTCGGCGTCATAGTTGAGTTGAAACGCCGACGAACTCATGAACACCGGCGCGCCGTCGAGATCGTCGGCGATGCTCGAGCCGTTGGCGTCAATAAAACTCTTCAGCTTCGCTGGGTCGTCGGATTCGATCCAGCGGCAGATCGTGAAGCGCGGCTGCTCGTAGCGCGTCTGCAGTCCATATTCCGCTTCGAGACGCGTCGCCAGCACGTCGAGCTGCAGCGCGCCAACGACGCCGATAATGGGACCCGAGCCGTCATGCGGGGTAAACACCTGCACGACGCCTTCTTCGGCGAGCTGCTGCAAGGCTTCGCGCAGCTTCTTCGCCTTCATCGCATCGCCGATGAGAATGCGGCGCAGAATTTCAGGCGCGAAGCTCGGCACGCCGCGAAAGACGATCTCTTCGCCCTCGGTCAGCGTATCCCCGATGCGCAGCTGCCCGTGATTGGGCAGGCCGACGACGTCGCCGGCGTAGGCTTCATCGGCGATCGAGCGGTCGCGCGCGAAGAAGAACTGCGGCGCGTTGATCGGAATATTCTTGCCGGTGCGAATAAGCTTCGCCTTCATGCCGCGCGTGAGCTTGCCCGAGCAGACGCGCATGAAGGCGATGCGGTCGCGATGGTTGGGGTCCATATTCGCCTGAATCTTGAAGACGAACCCGGTCATCTTCGGCTCCTTCGCCTCGACGAGACGCTTGTCGGCCTCCTGCGCGCGCGGGCTTGGCGCATATTCCGCCATCGCGTCGATGAGATCGCGAACGCCGAAATTGCGCAGCGCGCTGCCGAAGAAGACGGGAGTCAGATGGCCTTCGCGAAAAGCTGCAAGATCGAAAGGCTTGCTGCCCTCTTCGGCGAGCATCGCCTCCTCGCGCCACT
>JAKFXD010000048.1 GCA_021731565.1 Methylocystis sp.
AACGGTTCTCGCGCAGGAAGCACGACTCCCGTTTTCCGCGTCACGCGATCGACTATTGTCTTGAAGCCGCGCGCGCTGCGCCTGGCGACATTGATTTCGTCGCCTTCTACGACAAGCCGTTCGTCAAATTCGAGCGGCTTGTTGAAACTTACGTCGCCTTTGCGCCGCGCGGCTTCCAGTCCTTCAAGATGGCGTTGCCGCTCTGGCTGCGCGAAAAGCTTTTCCAGAAATCTCTGCTGCTCAAGGAGATGAAGGCTTATGCGGACGTCGACTGGGCGAGCAGGCTGCTGTTCGCCGAACATCACTTCAGTCACGCCGCCAGCGCCTTCTATCCCTCGCCCTTCAAGGACGCGGTCGTTCTGACGATGGATGGAGTCGGCGAATGGGCGACGACGTCGGTCGCCTTCGGCGACGGCAATCAACTGACGATGCAGCGCGAGCTTCGTTTCCCGCATTCGCTGGGCCTGCTCTATTCGGCTTTCACCTATTATGCCGGGTTCAAAGTGAACTCCGGCGAATACAAGCTGATGGGCCTCGCCCCTTACGGCGAGCCGAAATACACAGACCTGATCCTCGATCATCTTATCGACCTCAAGCAGGACGGCACCTTCCGGCTCGATCAGTCCTATTTCGACTATTGCACCGGATTGCGGATGACCAATGCGAAGTTCGATGCGCTTTTCGGCGGCCCGGCGCGCAAGCCGGAAGAATTGCTCACGCAGCGCCATATGGATCTCGCCGCCTCGATACAGGCGGTCACCGAGGAGATTGTCCTCAGATTGACCCGCGACCTCGCCAAGGAGACCGGCGCCCGGAACCTGTGTCTCGCCGGCGGCGTGGCGTTGAATTGCGTCGCTAACGGGAAGCTGCTGCGCGACGGCAGCTTCGATCAGATATGGATTCAGCCTGCGGCCGGCGACGCCGGCGGCGCGCTCGGCGCGGCGCTCGCCGCCTATTACGACCACAAGAAAAATCCGCGCAGCGTCAACGGCGCCGGCGACGCCATGCGCGGCTCCTATCTCGGCCCTTCGTTCTCGCAGGCCGAGATCGAACGCCGGCTGCACGCCGCCGGCGCCAAATTCGAGACCATGGCGGAAAGCGATCTGATCGAGGCGGCGGCGCGGGATCTCGCGGCGGAGCGCGCCGTCGGCTGGTTCCAGGGCCGAATGGAATTCGGACCGCGCGCGCTTGGCGGACGATCGATCCTCGGCGACCCGCGTTCGGCCTCGATGCAGAAAACCCTCAACTTAAAAATCAAATATCGCGAGTCGTTTCGCCCCTTCGCACCCTCGGTTCTGCGCGAGGATGTCGCCGACTGGTTCGAGCTCGACGGCGATTCCCCCTATATGCTGCTCGTCGCCGACGTCGCCAAGAAGCATCGTCTTGCGATGACCGCCGAGCAGCAGGCCCTGTTCGGCATCGACAGACTGAATGTTCCGCGCAGCTCGATTCCCGCCGTGACCCACGTCGACTATTCGGCGCGAATCCAGACGGTGCACCAGGAGACCAACCCGCGCTATTACGCGCTACTCTCGGCGTTCAAGCGCATGACCGGCTGTCCCGTGCTGGTCAATACGAGCTTCAATGTGCGCGGCGAGCCAATCGTCTGCACGCCCGAGGACGCCTTCGGCTGTTTCATGGGCACGGAAATGGACGCTCTGGCGATCGGCGATTGTTATCTGCGCAAAGAGAATCAGGATGCTTCGCTCAAGCACGACTATAAGGAGAAGTTCGAACTCGATTAGAGTGAAGCGTTTTTCGTCAGCAAGTCGGACGGCGTTTGCCCAGGCGCCCAGGAGATGGCGCCGCCTTCGGCGTCGAGTCCTGACCGCCTGTTTCGCTCATTCGAGCATTCGGCGACGGGATGCAGGCCATCCCCGCGTCTCGAAATAGTCTAATTTTCCCAACAGGATATCTGGCGTCGTCGCTTGCGGCGCGGGCTGCAGAATTCATTGTCGAAACGCGACCTTCAAAGATTATGCGTCATGGCTTTCAACTTCGTCTCGCATTTCGCCAATCTGTCTCCAGCCGACTTGCAAAGGCCACTTCAGGTCGGCGCTGAAACCGCGACAGCTGTTTCCTGTTTCCGTGCATCAAGTCCGGCTTGCAGGCGGCGGCGGATGCGTTTTTTAGCGCGCGGCGAAACGCCTGCGACGCGTCGAATGTTGTTCATTTATGGAGCGGCAAATGGATTTCGATCACATCAGACGGGAAAGTCTTGTCCACAGTTTACGCGACGCCCTGCCGCTCCCTGCCCGCCCGCGACCCGCGCTCCTCGGCTTTCTTCGCGCGCGCGGCGCGATCGGGCGCAGCGCGCCGAAACTCGTCATCGTCGACATTTTCGACACGGCCGCGCAGGATCTGATGTGCCGCTTCATGATTGCCGACGACGCTGCATCGAGCTTCGTCGCGCCGCTGGCGCAAATTGCGTTCGATCGCAAGAATCCCATCTTCAAAAGGTTTGCGACGCGCCGGCGAATTGCGCTGCGCCGCGGGAGCCGCGCGAGATGAGATCTATGTCGCGCCTACCCGTGCGACGCCGCCGGCGAATTGCGCGGTCAGCATGCCCGGAGTCGAATACGCCTGGCCGCATCTTCCCTGCCGATCCACGACAATAATACCGCCCTGGCCGTTCACCTTGGCGACGAGATAGCGTATCGCCTCACGCGCGGCCTCCTCGGCTTGCATGGCGCGAAACTCCACGAAGAAGCTGGCGGTCCGCGCCAGCGACGTGCGGATGAAATCCTCGCCGACTCCCGTGCATGAGACGGCGCAACTGGCGTTGTCGGCGAATGTCCCGGCGCCGATAATCGGCGAGTCGCCGACACGGCCGCTGAGTTGATTGACGACGCCGCCGGTCGACGTCGCCGCCGCGAGATCGCCGTTTCGGTCACGCGCGACGGCGCCGACCGTGCCGTATTTCTCATCGCCCGTCCCCGAATGATCGAGCGCGATCTCGCGCTTTCGCTTCGCCTTCGCCAATTGCGCGATGCGCTCTTGGGTCTTGAAATAATCCTCGCTTTCGAAACTCACCTGCCGCCCGCGCGCGAAGCGCTCCGCGCCCTCGCCGACCAGAAGCACGTGGCCGCTGCGTTCCATCACCTCATAGGCAAGTCGCGCCGGATTCTTCACGCCGCGAATCGCCGCGACCGCGCCGGCCTTGAGCGTTCTTCCGTCCATCACCGACGCATCGCACAGGACCTCGCCTTCCGCGTTCAGCACCGAACCTCGACCGGCGTTGAACAGTGGATCGTCTTCAAGCAGCGCGACGCAGTGGACAACGGCGTCGAGCGCTGACGACCCTGCCGCCAGCAGGCGCGCGCCCGACTCGACGATCCCGCGCAAGGAGGCCTCATAGCGCTGGGGATCGCGGATTGCGCCCGCGCCGCCATGGATCATCAGTGAGAAATCCATCATGACGTCACGGGGCGGCCCCTTCATCCGGCGTTTGCGCTATATTCCCGCACGCCACGATATTCGGGTGAACGCCATGCGCAACACATTGCTTGTTTCCTTGATCGTCGCCGCGCTTGCGGCGGGGCCCGCAGCTTCGGAAACGATGATCATAGGCCAAAGGGACGGAAAGGATATCGTCACCGTACGCGTCGGGGAAGCGACGCGGTCCAAGCAGGCTCTGCCTTTCTTTCCCGGAATTTCCACAAAGACCGTCGGCTCGAAAGGGCTGTCGTTGCTTAAAGTCGTGATTCCTCCAGGCGGCAAGGCGGAGGCGCACATCCATAGGGGCCATGAGTCCGCGATCTATCTTTTGCAGGGCCGAGTCGAGACGCGCTATGGCGAACATCTCGAAAAGAGCATCGTAAACGTCGCTGGAGATTTTATTTTTATTCCGCCGGACGTGCCGCATCAGCCCGTAAACTTGAGCGACAGCGAGGCTGCAATCGCGATCGTCGCCCGCACCGACGCGGACGAACAGGAGCATGTCATTCTCTACCCCGAGAAAAAGTAGCGGGGCGCCGCCCCACGCTCGCCGCGCGTCGCGCGCACGGGAAGCGGGCGCCGACTGTCCTGTCGAAGGGCGGACGGGGGTTCTTAAGCCGCGCGAGACGCCTTGCGCTCGAAGAACAGCGCCTGGCTGATCGTGGCCTTAACCGTATCCACCTTGTAGGGCTTGCTGATCAGAAAGGCTGGCTCCGGCCGTTCTCCGGTCAGCAGCCGTTCCGGAAAGGCGGTAATGAAAATCACCGGGGCGTCAAAACTTTCAAGAATTTCGTTGACGGCGTTCAGCCCCGAACTGCCGTCAGCAAGCTGAATGTCGGCGAGGATCAGCCCGGGGCGCTGGCGCTTGGCGAGATCCAGCGCCTCCTGATGCGTGCGCGCGACGCCGATCACGCGATGGCCGAGATCGCGCGCGATGAATTCGATGTCCTGCGCAATAAGCGACTCGTCCTCGATGATGAGCACGTCCGTCGCGACGCGCTCGGCGATTTCACGGCCGGCGTCTCTGACGAGCGCTTCAACCTCTTCTTCGGTGACGCCCAGAATCGCGGCGGCGTCCGCGACCGAAAAGCCTTCGACCGTGCGCAGCAAAAAGGCCTGCCGCGAACGCGGCGTCAGCATGCTGATATTGCGCTGCGCCGCTGAAATTTCGTCGGTGGACGACGCCTCCGTGTTCAGCCTGATCGACGACCAGCACACCATGAACAGATGGTAAAGCCCGACTTTTGGGGTCAGTTTCGCGGGGAAAGCGTCCGGGTCCGACACCAGCGCCTCGAGCGTGGCGACAACATAAGCGTCGCCGCTTTTCTGCGAGCCGCAAAGCGCCCTCGCGAAGCGTCGCAAATAGGGTAAGTGCACCGCGATTTCACGGGAAAGATTCATAGCTTCATCCTATTGCCGGCCAAAGGGCGAAGTCAATTTCGCCCAGTTTGACAAGTCGCGGTCTACTTCGCTTGCGCCAACGGAACAATTAGTGTTCCTACGCGTTCCAACAAGGGAGGTCGTTGCGCGCGACCACCCCGAGTTTGGACGGAAAGTCTCGGGGCGCTCGGGGTCCGGAATGAGCCAACGTGAAAATCGGCACGACGACGGCGGCCCTTCCGCCGACGCCGATTCCAATAGGCAAACGGCTGCCGAGGGCCGCGAGAACGAGGTAGACGGCGCCGACGGCGTCGCGCTGGATCCAAAGATTCAAGCGCAGCTCGGCCGCGTGTTTCGAGCCTATTGCGACGATCTGATACGTCAACCGATTCCCGACAAATTTACTGTGCTGCTGGCCAAGCTGGAAGCCAAACAGCGCGAAAAGAAATGACCGAAGAATCCTTTGGAGACCAGATGGTGGCGCAGATGCCCTATCTGCGCGCCTTCGCCATTTCGCTTTGCGGCTCGCATAGTCTCGCCGACGATCTGGTTCAGGACGCTCTGGTCAAGGCTTGGTCGCACGCGGATTCCTTCCAGCCCAATACGAATCTGCGCGCCTGGCTCGTGACCATCCTGCGCAACACCTATTTTTCGGCCTATCGGAAGCGCTCGCGGGAAGTGCAGGACAGCGACAATCTCCTGGCCCAGCAGATTCCCGTGAAGGGCGGTCAGGAGTCGGCGCTGACCCTCGCCGATGTTCAGGCGGCGCTGGACAGGCTTGCCCCCGAGCACAAGGATATCCTGCTGATGATCGGCATCGCCGAGCTTTCCTATGAGGAAGCCGCCGAGATTTGCGGCGTCGCCATCGGCACGGTCAAGAGCCGGTTGAACCGCGCCCGCGCCAAGCTTGCCGAGCATTTGGGACTTCTGACGCCAAGCGACATCGATACCGACCCCACCGTCTCGGACCTCGCCGCGCGGCGGCCGTCCCGGGCGATGTAGCAGACTAGGGCTTTGCGTGGGTGTGCGCCGCGAAGCATCTGCTCTATTTTGAATTTTGCGCCTGGCAGTCCCCCAGCAATCGGCAGCGTCAATGACGAAGGGCTGTGACCGAAAATATTCCCGGCCGCGCCGATGGACGACCGCGGCGGCGTCGGGCCTGCCCGCGTCGGCGCGCGTCCTGGCCGCGAGCCTGCTTTTGCTTGTCCTAAAATCGGAGGCCTTCGCCGCGGTTGACGGATCGATAGCGGTCGAGGTCTGGCGCAACGTCGTCGGCGCCCTCGCCGTGGCTCTCGCCGCCGCCTTCGTGGTGATCTTCTGGCTGTCAAAGCGGCGCCGCGCGACGCAAAAGGCGCAACTTGAACTCGCCGAATTGACCCTGGCGGTGGAAGCGCGCGGCGCGGCGCATTGGAGCGATACGGGAATCGCCGAGATCGACGCCATCGCCCGCAGCATTCAGGACATTGACGAGCGCCTGCAAGAGAAGCGCAGGAGACTGTCCGAGTTGAACGACCTATTGATGAAAAGCTCGGCCGTCGTCAGCCGAGTGGGCGCCAATCTGCAACTGCGCGCGCTGCTCGAAGCCGTGCCCGTCGGCATCCTCATTGCGGAAGCGCCAGGAGGACGCATCGTCGAGGGCAATAACCTCATGGATACCATCCTGCGTCGGCCGGTTCGCTATTCGGACGGCGCCGAAAGCCATCGCCAATGGAACGCCATCCATCCGGACGGCCGACCCGTCGCGAAAGACGAATATCCGCTCGCGCGCGCGCTTGGCGGCGAAGATCATCCGCAGCTCGAATGCAAGATCGAGCGCGGGGACGGCGCCTATGTCTGGATCAACATCGTCGGCGCGCCGATCCGAAACGACCGGGGCGCGATCATCGGCGCGATCGTCGCCGTCACCGACGTCGACAACATCAAGAATGCGGAAATTCACAACCAGATGATGAACCGCGAGCTGCACCATCGCGTCAATAATTCGCTCGCGATGATTCAGGGGATCGCCAACATCACGGCGCGTACGGCGCAGGACTTTTCAAGCTTTCAGGAGGGCTTCTCTCACCGCGTGCAGTGCTTGAGCCGCATCTCCACGCTGCTCGTGCAGACGTCCTGGGAGCGGACGCCGCTCAGAGATCTGGTTCTCGTCGCGCTGTCCTGCGGCAGCCGCGACTTCGGCGAACGCATCTCAATATCGGGCGAAGACGTGGAATTGCGCTCCGCGGTCGCTTTGGCCTTGGGTTTGGCGCTCAACGAATTGGTCGCCAACGCCGAACAGCACGGCGCGCTGTCGAACGACGACGGCCGCGTCTCGATCGACTGGCGTGTCGACCGCGAAGGCGATCGGCCGCGTCTCATCTTGAATTGGACCGAGGCGGGCGGGCCGATCGTCGAAAACCCGCAGCAGACGGGCGTCGGGCATTTCTTGATCACGAATGTGCTGGCGCGCCAGATGGGCGGCGAGGTGAGGATCTCCTATCGCGCCGAGGGCCTGCGGGCCGAAATTTCAGCGGAAATTTGAAGCGGCGCCGTCGCGCGGCGCACGTCAGACCGCTTCCTGCGGCGTCACCTTCAGAGCGGTGACGCGGTTCCTGATCTTGCGCATCACCTCGAACCGGAAGCCGTGATAGGTGAAGACCTGTCCGGCTTCAGGGATGGCCCCCGCTTCGTGGATCACGAGGCCGGCGATCGTCGTGGCTTCCTCATCGGGCAAATTCCAGTCCATGACGCGGTTCAAATCGCGCACCGGCACGGCGCCGTCGACCAGCACCGAACCATCAGGCTGCGGGCGCACGCCTTGAACGGCGAGATCATGTTCGTCACGAATGTCGCCGACGATTTCCTCGAGTATGTCCTCAAGCGTGACGAGTCCCATCACCTCGCCATATTCGTCGACGACCAAAGCGAAATGGGTCTTGCGCTTTAAGAAGGCTTCGAGCTGATCCTCGAGCGTCGTCGCCTCGGGTACAAACCAGGGCGCGAACATCACGTCGTCGACGCTGATTTTCGAGGCGTCGCCACCGGCGGCGTTCAACGCCCGCAGCATATCCTTCGAATGAAGGACGCCGATAAAATTATCCGATCGCTCCCGCCAGAGCGGCAGGCGCGTGAACGGCGAAGACAATACTTCGCGCACGATTTGCGCCGGCGGCAGGTCGGCGTCGATCGTGCGCATCTTGGTGCGATGGATCATCACGTCCGAAACATGCAGCACCTGCAGATCGAGGACGCCGCCAAACATGTCGCGCGCCGAGCGTTCGACGTTGCCTTCTTCATGCAGAATGTCGACGGCGCTTTTCAATTCGTCGTAAGGCGAAAGCACGGTTCGACCGTGGCCGACTTCGACGCCCACCATCCTCAACACCACGAGCACAATATATTCGACGCCGGCGAGCAGCGGACCTACGATGCGCACGAAAGGCGCGATAAATTTCGCGACGCGCAATGACGTCTCGTCGGGGTGATTGATCGCCAGCGTCTTCGGCAAGACCTCGGCGAAGACGAGCAGCAGAACGGTCATGATGATCGTCGCGTAGATCGCGCCATTGTCCCCGGCGACGACGACGAGCACGCTCGTGGTGAAGGCGGAGCCGCCGATATTGACCAGCGTGCCGCCAAGCAGCAGCGCGGCAATCATCCGGTTGCGCTGTCGCAGCAGGCGGTTCACGGCCGCCGCGCGCTTGTCCCCTTCCTTTTCGAGCGCGTGCATCCGGGCGTGCGATGCGGCGGTGAGCGCCGTCTCCGACCCTGCAAAGAACGCCGAAAGGCAGACGCAGATCGCGACGATGACAACCGCAGTCCAAACGTCGACCTGCGGCGCGCCGGTTTCGAGGCCATGCATGGGACTATGTCCGCCTCAACTCGTCCTGAAGAAAATCAAGCGTCTCAGCGGCGTCGACCGATTTGGCGATGAACGCCTCGCCGATGGCGCGCAGCAGCACAAAGGTCAGAGCGCCGCGCTCGACCTTCTTGTCCTGATACATGGCGTCGAGAATCGCCTGAGCGTCATCGCGCCAATCCGGAATGTCGCGGATTTTGGTCGGCAGCCCGACGGACTGCAGATGGCGTTCGAGCCGCTCAGCGACGGCGGCGGCGCACAGACCGCGGCGCGCGGAAAAACGCGCCGCGCACACCATCCCGATCGCGACGCCCTCGCCATGAACCAGGCGGGCGCTGTCGTATTGGGTCAGGCGCTCGAACGCATGGCCGAAGGTGTGGCCGAGGTTGAGAAGCGCCCGCTCGCCCTGTTCGGTCTCGTCACGGCCGACGATCGTCGCTTTCGTCTCGCAGCTCACCGCGACCGCGCAAATCTGCTCCGCCCGACTGTGGAAAACGGCGTCCGAATCGGCTTCGAGCCAGTCGAAGAAGCGGGTGTCGCCGATCAGGCCGTATTTCACGATCTCGGCATAGCCGGCGCGAAATTCGCGCGGCGGCAATGTCCGCAGCGCATCGACATCGGCCAGCACCAGCGAGGGCTGATGAAAGGCGCCGATGAGATTCTTGCCGTGCCGGGAATTGATCCCGGTCTTGCCGCCGACCGAAGAATCGACCTGGGACAGGAGCGTCGTCGGAATTTGCACGAAACGCGAGCCGCGGCGCACGCTCGCCGCGACAAAACCCGCAAGATCGCCGACGACGCCGCCGCCAAGCGCGACGATCAGATCCCGCCGCTCGATCCTGGCGGCCAACACGTCGTCGCAGACGCGGCCAAAGACCGAAAGCGATTTCGACGCCTCGCCCGGCGGAACGATGATGGTCGTCGTCCGCAGGCCGGCGTATTTCAGGCTCTGTTCAACCGTCGGCAAGTGCAGTCTCGCCACGTTCTCGTCGGTGATGACGGCGCATGCCGCGCCGGGAGCGATCCCTGCAATATGCTCGCCGGCGCGCTGCAGCAGGCCGTCGCCGATCAATATGTCGTAGGAGCGCCCGTCAAGCGCGACCCGCACTTTCTCCTGACGAGTGGCTTCTTCGCCTTCCGCGCGTGCGGGATGGAGATGAGTCATGGCTTTGGCGAAACCTTTGCTTTGCGCGCGCCGTCGCAGCTGTTCGATTCTCGGCAATTGGGCGGCGAGAACGGCGAGCGTATCATCCGCCATCGCATCCTGCGGGATTTCCCGCGACTCGACGCGAAGATCGGCCAATTCATATAGGGGGCGTCGCGCCTCCATCAATTTGCGCAGCGTTTCTTCCGGATCGTCCGTGTGCAGCAAGGGGCGATCATTCTTGCGGCGCACGCGCTTCAAGAGGATTTTGAGATCGGCGTCGAGCCATATCGACACGCCCCGCTCGGCGATGCGGTCGCGGGTGCGCGGGTCCAGAAAGGCGCCGCCGCCGGTCGCCAGAACGATCGGGCCGCTGTTCAGCAAGCGCATGATCACGCGGCGCTCGCCATCGCGGAAGTAGCGCTCGCCATATTTGGCGAAAATCTCCGGAATGGACATGCCGGCGGCGGCGGCGATCTCGGCGTCGGCGTCGACAAAGGGCAGGCCCAGCCGCGCCGCAAGCCTCTGACCGATGGCGCTCTTGCCAGAGCCCATCATGCCGACAAGCACGATCGCCCGACCGCCAAGCGCCGCGCGGACGGCCAGAACGCGCTCGTCATTTGGCGCTTGAGGAGCCGGCAGGACGACGCCGGAGCATTGCGGTCGAGTCATTTGCGCCACATTTAACCCGCGCGGAGCGGAATTTCATCCGCTCCTCCAAGCGCGCGCATGAGATAGGCCACCATGAACGGGGGCAACCGGGCGTCCGACAGCGCCTCCGGACTGGAAATCATATGCGCGTCGGCGAGTTCAGGCGCGCGTTCGGCCGCAAGAAAGGCCCTTACCTTGGCGGCGAGGGCCTGCGACGGCGCGTCAAAATCCAGTCGCTTGATGCAGGCGACATTCTGGCGATCGAAGATGACCGTCCAGTTCGCCGCCCCTCGCGCCTCGGCGGCGTCGAGTCCCGTCTCCTCCGCGAGTTCGCGCACCAGACTGCCGGCGAGGTCGACGCAGCCGTCAGCGACGATGTCGGACGGATCGGGCGTGCCGCAGGGAAAATAGAGCTGGCCGGCGTAGGAGTGGCTTGGGCCCATCTCGCCGAGAAGATAGGCGCCGTCGTGGGCGCGGACCGCCGGCATCGAGAAGCAGTTGTAGACGGATTTGTCCGGCCAGCCGAGATCGCGCCAGACGATAAAGCGCGAGAAGCGCGTTTCAAAGAGCGACATGCGCAGGATGCGCGCGCCATCCTCGCCGATCGCGCGCGAGACGCGACAGGCGAGCAGCACCAGGCCATCGTAGAGCGCCGGATTGGCGCGCCGGCGTTCCTCCCAGTGACGCTCGATCATGTCGGACCGCTCTTTTGCGAAACCCCAATGGTGATCGACGAAGCGACACTCTAGCCGGTCGACCTCCAGAATTTCGAGAGTCACAGTCGGACCGCTCCTTGACCGCGCCGGCGTCGGGGCGGTGATTGCATGTCGCGGCGCGTCCCTACGCCTGCATCCGCAGAAGCGCCGTGCTGTCGCGAAATTCGACGATTTCGACAATGAGGCCGTCCTCGAAGCGCACGAAATCGGCGAGCTGGACCTGGCCACGACGGCCGGTGCCGCGGTGGCGCCATTCGACGGTCCGACGCGTCGCCGCGCTTCCGCCGTCGACGATGACCTCGTCGGGCGTCGCATGTCCCAATTGCTCGAATTCCATCCCTATGACGCGCACGATGTTGATCAGCGCGTCAATGCCGCGATGGCGTCCGGCATGTGCGATCGTCGCGCGATCGCCAACGAATTCGCACACGACGTCGGGCGAGCATATTTCGCGAAACAGCGCGATGTCGGGCACGCAAGAGAAGTTGCTCATCGCGACCAGCCGGCGCGCCATTTCATCGCGCGGCAGTCGGGGGCCGCGCGGATTGAGAATTTCGTCGAGACTTTGCGGCAAGTAATCCGCTCCGTGTGAATCGCTACGATGGTCCCGGAACTCGTACATTTCCGAAACCAGCCCGTTCCGCCACAGCAGAAAATGCGCCAAGTGCATACGATGGATCTGGCCCGTCGCGCGGTGACGCCAACTGCTCAGCCAGCGCAGCGCCGTCTTGTCGCCTTCGACCAGAACCGAAAGAATCTCCGCCTCGATCGGTTCATAGTCGACGTCGACGCGACGCAAATGGGCGCGCAGCGCGTCTCGTCCGCGCCACTGTCCCGGCGGCAGCAAGCCAAGCCGTGAGCAGTTGTAATTGAGTTCGACGTCTTCGACGAAGTGGCCGACCAGGGTCTGGACGTCATAAGTCATTCGGCTCCGCACGATCTCATGCACGCGCCGTCGCGTTTCGCTCTCAAGAAGCTGACTCGACCGCCCACCCGGCCCGTGCATTCATCCCCCGCTACGGCGACGCATTCGTCGTTGCGCGCTAACGGCTCGGTCAGAAATCTGCCAAACCCCGGTGCGCTCTCGCCTTTTTGGGATCATTATGCGCTAATTACGGTCTTTGTCGACCAACTTGTTCTTGCCTATCCAGGGCATCATGCCGCGCAGGCGAACGCCCACCTCTTCGATCGGATGCGCATTGTTTCGGGTGCGAATCGCCTTGAAGGAGGTCTGGCCGACCCTGTTCTCGAGCATCCAGTCGCGAGTGAACTTGCCGGTCTGGATATCGTCAAGCACACGCTTCATCTCGGCCTTGGTTTCCTTGGTGATGATGCGCGGACCGGTGACATATTCGCCATATTCGGCCGTGTTGGACACCGAGTAATTCATGTTGGCGATGCCGCCCTCATAGATGAGGTCGACGAT
>JAKFXD010000064.1:0-6177 GCA_021731565.1 Methylocystis sp.
AGCATCGGCGTGCGCGGAAGGAATTCACGCATGTAGCAATGCGCCATGGCGCGGAAAAACTCATCGCCGACCAGCTGCCGGCAGACCGGAAAGCGCTCCGCCAGCGCATCGATCAGTCCGACGCATACATTATTGCGATAGACCGCAAAGCGTCGCTCCGGCGGAAAGCCGCGGCGCGCTTCAAGCCCCGTCGGCGCCGGCAGTTCAGGATCAAGCAACGCACGGACAAAGGCGCGCTGATCGAAGTCCGCCGACGTCATCATGACGGCGTCCGATCCGGCGCTGTCTTCAATGGCGAGCGGTCTTTCTTGAGAAACCGCTCCGCCTGCGCGGCCTGCTCCGACAGCAGCGGCCATGGCGGAATGTCATTGTCCCATTCGATCAGGGTCGCGACCGGTCCGCGTCGCGCCAAAGCGCGATCGTAGAGACGCCAAACCCCATCCTGAACGCTCGCGCAATGAGCGTCGATCAGCAGAGGATCGCCGATCTCGACCGCGTCCTCGGCATATCCGGCGAGATGGATTTCCTCGACATAGCGCATCGGGAAGGCGTCGATGTAATCGTCAGCCGAAAAGGCGAGATTCGCTGCGCTGACATAAGCGTTGGTCACGTCGAGAAGCAGTCGGCAATCCGTCCGGCGAACGATCTCGCGCAGGAATTCGATCTCGGAATAGTCCGAGGACTGGAATCGCAGATAGGCCGCTGGATTTTCAAGGAGGATACGCCTGCCGAGCGCCTCTTGAATTTCATCCACATGGGCGACGACATGCGCCAATGTCGTCGCGCTATAGGGCAGAGGCAGCAGATCGTTGAGAAAGCTCGCGCCCTGAGTCGACCAGGCGAGATGTTCCGAGAAGGCGGCCGGCGCATAGCGGTCGACGACGGACTTCACCCGGCCAAGGTGATCGCGGTCGAGACGCCCGGCGCCGCCGATCGACAGGCCGACGCCATGGATCGACAGAGGATAGTCCCGGCGCAATCGCATGAGCTGCGCGTGCGGCGGCCCTCCGGCGCCCATGTAATTTTCGGCGTGGACTTCGAAGAAACCGACATCGGGCGCCGAGGCTTCGATGTCGGAAAAATGCACGTTCTTGAATCCAACCCCCGCGCTAACCGGCAGCGCGGATTCCGCGCGCGCGCGGGTTTGCTCGGGGGCGGAGCGCATATCCATGGGTTCTTAATTCGCAATGGGTTCGAGGCTGCCTTTGCCCTTGGGCGTCACGATGGAGGTGCATGTGCCCTTGGGAACATATTTCCATGCGCTGCCCTGATAGTCCTTCTTTGACGATCCTGCGCAGCTTGTTCCGGGACCCGCCGCGCAATCATTCTTGCCCTTCAAGGAGACGCCAAAGCACTTCTCCTGCTCGGCCTTCGCGGCCTTCGCCGTTTCGGCCAGAGAGCAGGCGGCGGCAAAGGCGCCGGCGATAGCGAAGCCGGCGCGAAGCTTTTTGTCGGTCATTCTAATCTCCCTCAGCATCCGTGATCCGTTAGCAAGGCAATCAATTGAACCGCGGGCGTTTCCCTGCGCTCGCCCAAACGATCGCTCGCCTTTCAGGGGCCAATTCGTCGCGACGACGCCAAAGGTTACAACCGATCGGCCTCACAAGGCGAGTCCGCGCGATGGCGCGCCGGCGCGTGATCGACTAGAACTGCGCAATCGGACCTGAACGCTCCGGCGCAGAACCGGACGCGGCGGAACGAGCCATGCGGATTCGCAGCGGACGGGGCGAATTGAGCGATACGTCGAACGATCGGGACATTCGTTGGCGCGCGCTGATGGCGGCGTCGCAGGACGGCGATCACGCGGCATATGCCGAACTCCTGTCCGATCTCTTTCCTGTCTTGCGCCGCTTCGTCATGCGACGATGGCCGAATGCGTATGATACGGAAGACGTCGTTCAGGAAATCCTGGCGTCGATTCACACCGTGCGCCATACCTATGATCGCAAGCGTCCGTTTACGCCCTGGCTCATGACCATCGCCGCGCGCCGCGTCGCCGACGCCGCGCGAAGCCGTTACGCGCGCGCCAACGAAACGACGGTCGATGTATTGCCTGAAACTTTTCAGGACGACGGCGCGAAATCCGAACAGGAGGCCAGAGACGATCGGGAAGCCCTTATCCGGGCCATGGCGACCCTGCCGGCAGGCCAGCGACACGCGATCGAACTGATCAAGCTCCAGGGACTGTCGCTGGACGAGGCGGCCCGGGTTACGGGAAAGAGCGTCGGCTCGCTGAAAGTGGGAGTCCACAGGGCGATCAAAGCGATGCGTCGAGCGTTGGAGCGAGATGGCTAGGCGAATGTTGAACGAAGAACTGATCAAAACCCTGGCCGAGAATTGCGCGCCCATACGCCCGCTCGCGCATCCCGCGCGTCGCGCGCTCGTCTGGTTTGCGGTTTCGTCGTGCTACGTCGCCGTCGTGGTCGCCGCTATGGGCGTCAGGCCTGATTTTCTTGCCAAGGTCGCCGACCCGCGGTTTGCGACGGAATTGGCCGCGGCCTTCCTGACCAGCATCGTGGCCGCGGCGGGCGCGTTCAGCGCCGGCTGTCCGGCGCGACCGATCTGGGAGCGGTTCGCCGCCGGATTTTTCTTGTTCGTTTGGGCGGCCGCGCTCGCCATTGGCTGCTGGAGGGACGTCGACGCCTTTGGCTTTGCCGGACTGCTGGCGCATTCGGACATTTACTGCCTGCCGACGATCCTCGCCATCAGCATACCGGCGGCGCTCCTCATTCTTTCGATGGTCAAGCGCGGCGCGCCCACTGCGCCGTTCGTCACCATCGGCCTCGCGGCGCTCGCGTCGACGGCTTTGGCCGCGGCGGCGCTGCGCCTCTCTTTCCGGCAGGACGCGGCGGTGTCGGTCTGCATCTGGCAGTTCGGCTCCGTCGTCCTGCTCACCGGACTCGCATCGCTTTTCGGCCGGGCTTTGCTGCATTGGACGATGCGCGACGCATTGCTCGCCTCTTTTCAGGCGCATCGTCGCTGATTGTCGCTTTTTTGCCGCTCCAGCCGCCGAAATCGGGAATCGGCGCGGAACGGAGCATGAAAGCTATTCGTTCCGCGCCGCCTGGTTCACATTTCGGCGACCGTGCCGCCCTTGGCCGTGCAGGCCGTTGCCGATTTTTCCGGCAGCCATCCCTGTCCCTTGCAGGAATTCATGCCCTTGCAGGCATTGTTCGCGGTCTTGCAGGCGCTCGTCCCCTTGCATGAATTGATTCCGCTGCAATGGACAGACTTGCTCATTTTTTTGGCGAGCGCCGGCGACGTCGCGGCGCCGCTTAGAACCAGAGCGACCGCGGCGGCCGCCAGCGAGGCGCCCGAAACGATTTTGGCGTTCATTTTCATCTCCTTGCAATTCGCGCTCACAGGAGCAGCGCTCCAGGCTCCATAGGGAACCCGCCGACGCTATTCGTCGCTGCGGCGAATAAGGTTACGGCGCGTGCGGTTGATCGGCTTCATCCGGCGCGCTGCGGGCTTCAGGCGTCGTCGCAGGCACGCGTTCGCAGAGCCGCGCGACCGGCCCCCGAAAAATCGGGCGTCAAAAAAACTCTGTAGCGTCACGGACTTGTTCGATCTGATAACCTGCATGATCAATTGAGCCGCAAAGAAGAATAGTGACAGGCATATACTTTGCTGAGAAAACTAATTCGAATCGAAGATCGTTTCGATCGCGGAGTTGTAAAAATTGGTGTCCTCGTTTGTCCCCCCGCTTACGGGGTTTTTGCGCAGCTGCCATCAAGAATTCGTCGTCGATGATTCAGGCGCGGTCGCCGATTACATCCCGGAACTGACAAGGGCGAATCCAGCTCATTTCGGCGTCAGCCTCGCAACGATCGATGGTTATGTCTATGAAGTGGGCGACAGCGCAGCGCCTTTCACGATCCAGTCGATATCCAAGGCGTTTGTATTTGCGCTCGCCCTGGAAGCGCTTGGCCACGAGCGCGTCGAATCGGTTATCGGCGTCGAACCCAGTGGGGAAGCCTTTAATTCGATCCGGCTGACGGGGGACAACAAGCCATTCAATCCAATGGTCAACGCTGGAGCAATCGCTTGTTCCGGGCTGATCTATCAGCACGCGGGCGAAGGCGCTTTCGACCTTATTCATCGAACTTTGGGTCGCTTCGCCGGACGCAAACTCGACATCGACGAAGCAGTTTTCGCCTCCGAGCGGGCGACGGGCGACAGAAACCGCGCGATCGCATGGCTGCTGCGCAATTATTCGGTGCTCCGCGACGATGTCGACGCGGTTTTGGACGTCTATTTTCGTCAATGCGCCGTTCTCGTCACCGCGCGTGATCTCGCTGTGATGGCGGCGACGCTCGCCAACAGCGGTCGCAATCCGCTCACGGGCGACCAGATCATTTCTCCCTATGTCGTAGCGCGTACGCTCTCGGTGATGACAAGCTCCGGCATGTACGACTATGCCGGCGAGTGGATTTATCGGGTGGGGATTCCGGCGAAGAGCGGGGTCGGAGGCGGAATCATCGCCGCGCTGCCGGCGCAATTGGGCCTCGGCACATTTTCGCCCCGGCTCGACAGTCACGGCAACAGCGTCCGCGGACTCAAGGTCTGCGAGGCGTTATCGGCGCATTTCGGTTTGCATGTGCTCAATCGTAGCGATGATGTGCGCACCTGCATCATCAGCGATTACAACGCCGCGGGCATTTCCTCGCGTCGTAACCGACACAATGTCGAGCTTGCCATCCTTCGAGAGCGCACGAGTGATATTCGGGTCATCGAACTCGTCGGCGCGCTCTCATTCGCCGCAATGGATTACGTCTCGCGTCGATTGGCCGGCGAAGGGCGTCAGGCCGACCTGTTGATCTTGGATTTTCGACGCGTTCCGAGCGCGACTGCCGCCGCTGCGCGACTCCTCCGCGCCGCGCTCGCTGGCCTTGCCGACAGCGGCGCAAAAATCATCCTTGCTGGCTTCGAAAAGGATTCGCCGCTTTGGGAGACCATAAACGCCGCGGATGTCGCCTTGCCGAAGCTGCATCATTTCCCGCTGCTCGAAGATGCGATCGAATGGGCCGAAGACCAGGTGATCTATCGTTTCGGCGGCTTCGAGGGCCTCGCTAAGACGACGCATCTCAGCGAGCAAGCCCTGCTCGCCGGGCTAACCCCGGACGAAATCGACCATATCGCGGCGATCGGGTTCGCACGCGCGTTCAAAACAGGCGAGCGAATCATCGCCGCTGGCGATCCAGCCGCCTCGCTGTTCTTTCTGCAACGCGGCATGGTCAGTGTAAAGCTGCCCAGCGGCGCGCGTCTCGCGACGATCTCTCCGGGAATGGCGTTCGGCGAAATGGCGCTCATCGAACGCGAGCGCAGCGCTGACGTTTGGGCCGACACAGTGGTACACTGCCTCGAACTGCCGTTGAGCGCCTATGCCTCGTTCCGCAAGAGCCATCCGGAAAGTGGAGAGCTCGTCATGCGAAATCTTGCGTCGCTATTGGCGAAGCGCTTGATGCTTGCAAACGCCAAAGTCGACCTGCTCAGCGCATATTGAATTTTTGGCGGGCTCCCCTATCGCTCGCGATGGAGTCGAGCCTGGCAAACTATGCCGGGTTCTTAGGCGCCATGCTTGGCGCAGTGGCCGCCTGCAGGAGCATCGCGTGCGTCTCCTCAGCCGAAAACACCCTGGTGAGGCGATTGCGGCTCAAATGACCTGCGGCGACGTCCGCGATTTCTATCGCCGCCGCAGTGGCTTCGTCGGGCGCTTCGAACAGCGCAAAACCGTCATATTCGGCGCCCGGCGTGTAGTATAGTCCGATCAGGTTGCCGCCGAAGTGCTTGAGAAGCGCTTGTGAAGCCGCCGCGCGGTCCTGCGGGGCCTTGACGAATGTGGCCCATGCCGCAGGGGAATAGGCAAATTGCGCCAGGAACATGGGCATTTTCATCCTCCGTCTGCAAGCCGCAGTTTGCGCGTTTCGGGAAAGCTTGGCAACGCCGGCCAGTCGGTGCGCGAGTTGCGTTCTGACGAAGCAGCCCTTACTTCGTGCTCACGTTACGCGGCGGTCAAGAATGTTTGGTTCATGCGTGGGTCGAAACCGGAGGTGAGATGACGCTGTTGGCTTTTGTGGCGGCGCGCGGCGGCGATGGTCACGGGAGAGTTGCAGACGCACTGCTTAAGACATTCGTGGCGCTGCTGCTTTTCGCTCCACCTTCAGCCGCGCGCGC
>JAKFXD010000064.1:6820-8013 GCA_021731565.1 Methylocystis sp.
GTGCGGCTGGCCGATGAGAAGGAATGGACGCGCGGCGGCGTCATGGACTTCCTCGACAATCAGATCAACCGGCGCTCCGGCACGATCCGCGGGCGGGCGATCTTCGATAATAAGGACCATTTCCTCACGCCCGGCACATTCGGGCGCCTGCGTCTCTTTGGCGGCGACGTATCGGCGTTGCTCATTCCCGACGCCGCCGTCGTCTCCGACCAGACCAGCAAGACGGTGCTTGTCGTCTCGGACGACAACAAGATCATCGCCAAGTCGGTGACTCTCGGTCCCATTCAAATGGGCCTGCGCGTCATTCAATCCGGTCTAGACCCAAAGGATCGGATCGTGATCGGCGGGCTCGCCAACCCGATGGTTCGGCCTGGGGCGACCGTGCAGGCGAAGGACGGCGAGATCAAGGAAGCGCCCGTCGCGGTCAGCGATCGTTAGTCTTTAAAGACCAGGAACGCTATGCGCATCTCGCATTTCTTCATCGAGCGGCCGATCTTTGCGGCGGTGCTGTCAGTGCTGCTGACGCTCGCGGGAGCGATCGCGGAAGGGGCGCTCCCCGTTTCCGAATATCCTGAAATCGCGCCGCCGACGGTCAATATCAGCGCGACCTATCCCGGCGCCTCGGCGGATGTGATCGCCGAGACGGTGGCCTCGCCGATCGAACAGGAGGTCAATGGCGTCGACGACATGCTCTACATCACGTCGCAATCGACGGGCGACGGACGCCTGTCGATCGATGTCGTGTTCAAGCCGGGCGTCAACATCGATCTCGCGCAGGTGCTCGTCCAGAATCGCGTCGCGATCGCCAATCCGCGCCTGCCGGAGGAGGTGACGCGCTTCGGCGTCGTGGTGAAGAAGGCCTCGCCGGACCTGATGATGGTCGTCCATCTGCTGTCGCCCGACGGCTCGCGCGACCAGCAATATATATCAAACTACGCGACGCTTTACGTGAAGGACGCCATTGCCCGAATCGAGGGCGTCGGCGACGCGCGCCTGTTCGGGGCGAGAGACTATTCGATGCGCGTGTGGCTCGATCCGGCGAAAGTCGAGGCGCGCGATCTGACGGCGGGCGACGTCATCGTCGCGCTGCGCGCCGCCAATCTGCAAGTCGCCGCCGGCGCCGTCAATCAGCCGCCGGCCGCCTCGGCGGGCGCCTTTCAGCTTTCGGTGCAGACGCTCGGACGGCTCAGCAC
>JAKFXD010000064.1:8560-12576 GCA_021731565.1 Methylocystis sp.
CCCAAGGAAGCCGCCCACAAGACCATGGACGAGGTCGGCGGCGCGCTGATCGCCATCGCGCTGGTGCTCTGCGGCGTCTTCATCCCGACCGCCTTCATCAGCGGGCTGCAGGGCGCCTTCTATAAGCAGTTCGCGATCACCATCGCGAGCGCGACGATCATCTCGGCCTTCGTGTCGCTGACCCTGTCGCCGGCGCTCGCGTCGATCTTGCTGAAGCCGCACGACGCAGAAGCGAGCGTCCACCATCGCCTCACCTGGGCGCATGCGCCGCTGCGCCGGTTCTTCGACGCCTTCAACGCCGGTTTCGATCGGCTGTCGACGGCCTATGGCGCGGCGACAGGCCGGCTCGTCCGGCTTGGCGTCGTGATGCTCGCCATCTATGCGATCCTGATCTTTTTTGCGTTCGATCTGTTGCGGCGAACGCCGACCGGCCTCATTCCGCAACTCGACCGCGGCTATGTGATCGCCGCCTTCCAATTGCCGCCCGGCGCGACGCTCGACCGCACCGACAAGGTGATGCGCAAGGCGACCGACATCATTTTGAAACGCGCGGGCGTGAAGGACGCCGTGGTCTTCACCGGCTTCGACGGGGCGACCTTCACCAATGCGCCGAACACCGGCGTGATCTTCGTCACGCTCGAGGATTTCGACGCGCGGGCGAAGAAGGGCCTGTCGGCGGCGCAGATTCAAGGAGATCTCTACGCCGAACTGTCGAAACTGACCGACGCTTTCGCCTTCGTGCTGCTGCCGGCGTCGGTTCCCGGCATCGGCACCGGCGGGGGTCTGAAGGGCTATGTGCAGGATCGCGCTGGGCGCGGCCTTCCGGCGCTCGAAGGCGCGACCTGGGCGCTGGCCGGCGCGGCGGGACATTCGGGCGACTTCACCCAGGCGTTTACGCTGTTCAACACGCGCACGCCGCAGATTTTCGCCGACGTCGATCGAACCAAGGCCGAACTCATCGGCGTGCCGATCTGGCGCGTCTTCGAGACGCTCTCGGTCTATCTCGGCTCGACCTTCGTCAACGACTTCAACATGCTTGGCCGCACCTACCGGGTCATGGCGCAGGCCGACGACCCCTATCGCATGACGCTGCGCGACGTCGCCAATCTCAAGACGCGCAGCGCCTCGGGCGCCATGGCGCCGATCGGCGCCGTCGCCACGTTCCGCGACACGACCGGCGCGTTCCGCGTGCCCCGCTACAATCTCTATCCGGCCGCCGAGGTGCAACTCAATCTCGCCCATGGCGTCTCGTCCGGCCAGGGCATCGCCGCGGTCGAGAAGCTGGCCGCTGAAAAGCTGCCGCAGGGGTTCGGTTTCGAATGGACCGAAATCGCTCTGCAGGAAAAACTTGCCGGACACACCGCCATTCTCGCTTTCGGCCTTGCGGTGGTCTTCGTGTTTCTACTGCTCGCCGCGCTCTATGAGAGTCTCCTGCTGCCGGTCTCGGTGATCCTGATCGTGCCGATGTGCATTCTCGCGGCGATGCTCGGCGTGGTTTCGCGGGGGCTCGATCGCAACATATTGGTCGAGATCGGCCTCGTCGTGCTGATCGGCCTCGCCGCGAAGAACGCCATTCTCATCGTCGAATTCGCCAAGCAGGCGGAAGAGGCGGGCCAATCCAGCTTCGAGGCCGCCGTCACCGCCGCCCGCACGCGTCTGCGACCGATTCTGATGACCTCGCTCGCCTTCATCCTCGGCGTGCTGCCGCTCGCCGTCGCGACGGGCGCCGGCGCCGAGATGCGTCAGTCGATCGGCACGGCCGTATTCTTCGGCATGCTTGGCGTCACTTTGTTCGGATTGATCTTCACGCCGACGTTCTATGTCGTCGTGCGCATCTTGGCGCGGCATCTCCCCGGGGGGTTTGCGCGCGGCGCGGCGCCGTCAGCGGGACCGGCGGAAAGCTTCGCGCATGACATCGGCTTTCACGAAGCGAAAAACATCGATGTCGGGCGGTTGAAAAAATGGGTCGACGAATTTCGGCGCAGGCCGCAATGAGTCAAGCGCGGCCCGAAAGACCGCGCTTGACGCGCGCTTACTGGAAATGTTCCGGCTTCAACTTGGTGGAGCTTGCGGGGGCGAATTCGCGACGGCAGGCGGGGCTCAGCCGCGCTATATTCTGCTGGAGACAGGCTTCGATTTCGTCGACGTCTGGAATGTCGGCGCTGCAGAATCTAAGCGCGTCTCCCATGCAGTCGGAGCGTTCCTGAGACGTGCCCTGAGCCGTGGCGGGCGATGCGGCGAGCGCCAGCACAAGAGAAAATGGAATGAATTGACGCATGTTGTTCCTTTCACACCCATCGTTTTGATGTTGCGCAACACTTAGCGTAAAACTGTTCAATTCGAAAAGCAAAGCCGTTTGGCTGAGCTTCACTTATTAATCATGTCATCGGGACAGCGCGAGGTCTTGCTCGGCGAGCGCGGCGCGCGTAAGCCGCAACAATTCGTCGAGCGAGGGATTGGACAGGGCGTCGCCGGACGGCTCAAAGCGCACGACGGGATCGCGCGTGCAGAGACGCAGGCAGTCGCGCGTCGCGATCGAGAGTCTTGCGGCAGCGAGCTCCATGGGAAATGTCTGCGCAAAGCACGTCTCGACCGACGCGAGCAGCGTGCGGCCCTTGCCCTCCGCGTCGCAGCGCGGTCCGACGCAGACGAGAAGACGAACAGGCGGGGGACTCACGAGCGCCTCAATAGATCGGATGTTTGGCGCAAAGCGCCGCGACGTCGTTTCGAACGGCCGCGATCGTCGAGTCGTCGTCATGCCTTTTCAGCACCCGGTCGATCCATCCGCCAATCGCCTCGAACTCCGCCACGCCGAAGCCGCGCGTCGTCCCGGCGTTGCTCGACAGGCGCAGGCCCGACGGCGCTTCCGGCGGGCGCGGATCGAAGGGAATCATATTCTTGTTGACCGCGAGGCCGGCGCGCTCCAGCGCCTTGGCGGCGACGTCGCCAGTGAGGCCGCGCGCGGCGAGATCGACGAGCATCAGTCCCGTATCCGTGCCGCCCGAAACGATGCGCAGGCCCGCATCGGCAAGCGCGCGCGCCAAGGCTCGCGCATTGTCGATCACCGCGCGATTATAGGCGGCAAACTCCGGCCGCAGCGCCTCGCCGAGGCAGGCCGCCTTGCCGGCGACGCCATGCAGCAGCACCGAGCCCTGCACGCCGGGAAAAACGCCGGCGTTGATGCGATTGCTTAAGGCTTCGTCGTTCCACAACACCATGCCGCCGCGCGCGCCGCGCAGCGATTTATAGGTCGTCGTCGTCACGACATGCGCATGGGGCAGGGGATCGGGATAGAGGCCCGTCGCGACAAGGCCGGCGACATGCGCCATGTCGACGAGAAGATAGGCGCCGACCTCATCGGCGATGGCGCGCATCGCGGCGAAATTGATCGCGCGCGGATAGGCGGAGCCGCCAGCGATCATCATGCGGGGCCGTTCGCGTCGCGCAAGATCGCGTATCTCGTCGAGATCTATCAGTTCCGTCTCTCGCGAGACGCCATAGGCGACGATTTTATAATCGCGCCCGGTCAGCGTCGCGGGATGGCCGTGGCTGATATGGCCGCCGGCCGCGACATTCATCGACAGGATCGTCTCGCCGAGTTTCAACAGGCCGAGAAAGACGGCGGCGTTGGCGTTGGAGCCGGAATGGGGCTGCACATTCGCGAAGTGGCAGTTGAACAGCTTTTTCGCGCGCTCGATCGCCAGCGCCTCGACCCGATCGGCGAATTGCGCGCCGCCGTAATAGCGCGCATAGGGCAGGCCCTCGACGGTCTTGTTGGTGAGGATCGAGCCCTGCGCTTCCAGCACGAGGCGCGAGACGATGTTTTCGGAGGCGATCAGCTCGACGCCATCCTGCTGGCGCCGCAACTCGCCCGCGATCGCCGAGGCGAGTTCGGGATCGGCGGAGAGGCCGGACGAAAAGTAGCGATGGTACAGGGTTGGCGTCATCAATCTCGCGGAAATAAAATGGACTCGTATTCCTGGGCGCCATGCAAAATATGCAAGATTTCGACCTCC
>JAKFXD010000065.1 GCA_021731565.1 Methylocystis sp.
GCTGTTCGAGCACCGTTTGAATGCGCTGAACGTCCCGCTTTATTTCCTGCTTGATCGAAGCTTCATCGAGCTTGTCCACGCGCGTTCTTAAGATGGCGATCGGCGTGCGCAGCTCATGGGCCGAATTGGCGATGAACCGGCGCTGACGCGCGACGCCGTCATCGACGCGGCCGAAGGCGGTGTTCACCGCGTCGATGAAAGGAACGACTTCGGAGGGCAGCCCTTCGGTCGGCACGCGCTGGTCAAGCGAATTGAGGTCGATTCTTGAGACCGTCGCGGCGCTTGTGCTTAGAGGCTCAAGGCTTCTCCTCACCACGGTCAGGGCGACCAACGACAGCGCGACGAACAGAAGCAGATAGGTGGCGATGTTCACGAGGTTGGGAAAATAGCGAAACAGGAACAGAAGATCGTCCCAGTGAAACTGGCTGCCGTACAGGATGGTGCCGAACCGGCCGAACGACGTTCTGATCATGCGGGCGGAGCCGCGGGAATCGGGATTGGGATCGTCACGGATGTGAAACGTCGATCCGAGGATTTCGAGACGCTTCGTCTGGCTGGAGAAATAGTCGGCGAGCGCGACCGACGAGCCCTCAAACAGAGTTCCGGTCTTGGGATCGTACACCGCGTAAAGAAAATTGGGATTGTGCGCGAGATAGGCGCGCAGTTCGTCCGTCATCTCGATATAGCGTGAACCGTTCGGGGCCTGGCGCGCGGCGTTCATGATCACGCCGCGCGCGCGTCGGGCGGTCAGCGTTTCCGGCTTCCCGTAACCGGTGTCGTCATAACCGAGCCACGCCAAAGGAACGATCACCGTCGCGGGCAGAGTGAAAAAGACCAAGAGGGACAAAAGCGTCCAATTCACCACCAGGCGCGAGGTGAGCGATGGAAGCGTTCTCACGGGCGCGATCTTTCGATGAGATAGCCGATGCCGCGCAATGTGTGGATGTCGACGCCCGCGTCGCGCTCTTTCAAACGGTGTCTGAGGCGCGAAATCGACATTTTGAGCGCATCGACCTGAACGGCGTCGTTAAACCCATAGATGTCCGAAATCAGCGTGCTATGTCTGACCGTGCGGCCGGCGCGCCGCATGAGCGCCTCAAGAAGCAGCAACTCGCGCTTGGAAATGACGAAGGGCTTTCCGCGAACGAAGGCCTCGCGCTGGTTGAAATCGAAAGACAGCTCGCCGAGTGAAACGGGCGGAACGAGCGCTGCGTTCGACCGTCGCAATACGGCTCTTATCCGCGCGATAAGTTCGTCGGCGTCGAAGGGCTTGGTCAGATAATCGTCGGCGCCGGCGTCGAGACCGCCGATCCTTTGGTCGATCGATCGAAGCGCGGTCACCACGAGCACCCGCGTGCTTGGCTTCGTCGAGCGCACCATTTGCAGAATGGAAACGCCGTCGCCGTCCGGAAGCCTGCGGTCCAGCAGTATTACCGGGTAGTCGTACTGCTTGAGCGCCTCGACGGCGTCTTCGAGCGTGCCGACATTGTCCGCGACATAGCCCGATCGAGTGAGTCGCTCCGCCACGAGAGAGGCCATCTCGGGCTGGTCCTCGACGATCAATATCCGCATCTTGCCTGTATCCGCATCGCGCCGCGACGGCGGGCGAACGCCCGCAACGCCGCGCTCGAATGATCGTATCGACATTCACGCCGGTGTTGTCCGTTTGCAACACCTTCTTGATACTTAGCTCGTTTGCTTCCCTGCAAATGCGCTCGTTACGCTGTCGTTACGCTTGATTGTTAAGCAGAAATCCTCGCTGCGGCGTCGAGGACAAAACCTTGCGGTTCATCGGTCAACTTCTCGCAATTCTCATCCTCCTGCAGAGTCTCGCGATCGGCGCGGCCTCGCAGACGATGGGACGCGCAGACTCCCCAACCGAAGAAGCGATCGAACTCGCCGCCGGCGACTGCGGCCTTGATGCGGCTACAGGCGAAAAGTCGCCGCATCGCCGCGCGCGCCCCCAGTGCTGCATTCTGTGTCCGATCGGTTGCTCCGACAAGCTTGCTTTTTACGTCGCGGTTCCTTTGGCGCGCGCGGAATTTCAGGCGCCGAGAATAACGATTTCCGCCGCGTGCGCCGACGGCGGTTTCTCCGTGAGGCGGTCTGTTTCGATCGGCTCCGCCTCGTCGCGCGGGCCGCCGCGTTTCTCCTGACCAAGCGAACGCAGCCGCAGGGTTGCAAGGAGCCATTGGTTTGCGCGCGCAAAAGCGACGCGCCAGGAGACACTTAAATGAAATTCTCTCACAGCACGCTTCGGCGCGGCGTCTCTGCCTGCGCCTTCATCGCAGCCCTCTCGACATCCGCTTCGAGCTTCGCGCAGCAAGCTCTTCCAACGATCGACATCGGCGGCGCATCGCGGCGGACCGCGCCTGGACCGGCCACGAGCCGCGCGCCCGCGAGCGGAATATCGGGTCCCGCCGTTCGGTCATCCGACGTTCTCACCGCGCAGACAGGCGACCGCATCACCGGCTACAAGACCGACCGGACGATTTCGGTCAAACTCAACAAGCCAATCCTCCAAATCCCCATCAGCGTTCAAACCGTGACGCGCCAGACGATGGACGATCAGCAGGCGACCACGCTCAATCAGGCAATCGTCGCCAATGTTAGCAGCACGTCGCCAATGCCGGCGAATTGCACTCTCTTTCAGAATTTCATGATACGCGGCTTCCAGACAGGCACGCTTTCTATGGCGCAACTTTATCGAAATGGCGTTCTCGTGCCGAACGAGCGCTGCCCCAGCACCGCGAATCTGCAGTCGATCGAAGTCGTCAAGGGACCCTCGGCCATGCTCTATGGCCGAATCGAGCCCGGCGGACTCGTCGACATGATCGTCAAGCGACCGCTAGAGACGCCCTATTATTCTGTGCAGCAGCAGGGCGGATCGTTCGGCGTGGCGCGCACGACGCTGGACGCCACGGGTCCTCTGACCGAGGATAAGAGCTGGCTTTATCGCGTAAACGCCGAATACTACCACAATCCATCCTTCGTCGATTTCGCCAGCAACGATAGATGGTTTGGTTCGGCGACCGTCACCTATCATCCGACGCAGAACTTCAAGCTGAACGTCGATACCGAATATCAAGACCTCTACTATGTAGACAATAATCCGAATATTCCCGCCATAGGATATAATGCGGCGCCCATTCCAATCAGCCGCTACCTCGCCGATCCGAGCATCACCGTCAATAATCCCGACCACGACATGCGCCGGTTCGCCGGCTATGACTGGAAATACGACCTCAATGAAGATTGGAGCGTCACCAATCGATTCGCATACAACAATACGCGTTCGATCCAGTCCAGCATGTTCCTGCAATGCACCAACGCTCCGTTCTTACTCGCGGCTCCAAATGCGCTTTGCGCGGCAAACCTTCCGTTCGGCCAATCCATTGTGGGGCTCAATTGGGGACCGATCGCCCTCCGAAGCATCGCCGGAACTCTCGATTTGAATGGCAAGTTCTATACCGGCTCGCTTCAGCATGTGGTGCTGTTTGGAACGGATCACGTCAACACCTCACAAGTCGGAAATCTTTATCAGGCCGGCTCGGCGCAATCGATCAACATTTTCGCGCCAATATACACGCCGTTTGGCCTTTCACGGTTTCTGACCCCCGCTAACGGCACAGCATTTATCAGGAAGCAGGATTGGCAGGGCTTCTACGCCCAAGACATGATTTCCGCATTTGACGATCGGGTGCACTTTCTCATAGGCGGACGCTACGACAATGCGTACGCCCTGAGTTCGGCCCAATCATCGAATTCGGCGATCATCAACAATGCTCTCGATCGAGCGAATGTCCTTGGCATTTCCGTGAAAGACCATTTCTTCAGTCCGCGCGTGGGCCTCGTGGTTCAGCCGACGCCTTGGCTGTCGTTCTATGGGAATTACACGCAATCATTCGGCGTGAACAACGGCGTAACGCGCTCGAACACGCCGCTCGGTTCGCAGCAGGCGATCCAATGGGAGGGCGGCGCGAAGGCGGAATTCCTCGACAAGCGCCTACTGGCGACGGTCGCCTATTTCGATATCAAGAAATACAATATGTCGCAGAATGCGCCCAATGCTCCTGCAGCGTTGAGAGGTTACGTCGTCGATTTGCTTGACGCCGAAAGCCTGGGCGTGGAGTTGGACGTCACTGGAAAGCTCGACGACAATTGGAGCGTTATCGCCAATTATTCGCACTTGAGCACGCATGTCACCAAAGGCTCCACACTGCCCGCGAGCGATCCTTTCGATGTTCGAACGCAAGCGCCTGTCGTCGGCAAGCGTCTTCCCGCCGTGCCAGACAACATCGGCAGCCTCTGGCTGAAATATGACGCCGACGGCGATTTCAGAGGGTTGAGTTGCGGCGGCGGTTTCACCTGGTCGGGGAATGCTTGGGTTGATCCAGCGAACACCTATCTATCACCTGCCTACACTCTCGTAAGGGCGATGGCGGCCTATCGGTTCGCTTTGGGTCCGACGCATGTCACCGCCCAGGTAAACGCCGACAACCTCCTCGGTCAAACCTACTATTATGGAACGTCAAATTTCCCCGGGCGCTTCGCCGGCACGGCCGGCACTCCACGAAACATCATGGGTTCGCTGCGCGTGGAGTTCTGATCGGCGCGAACGCGCCGCGGGCGGGGCACTTCTTGCTCCGCCCGCCATCAGCGATGCGAAGGCTCCCGTCGGCAAGACCGGCGGGAGCTTTCACGCGCCGACGACCCTAGATCGCCTGCATTGCTTCCGGCTTGGTGCGCGCGCGCTTGGCGATCAGCCGGTTGAGCGCCGAAACATAGGCGCGCGCCGAGGCGACGAGCGTGTCGGGATCGGCGCCGCGGCCGGTCACCGACTTGCCGTTTTCGTTCAACCGCACCGAGACCTCGGCCTGCGCGTCGGTGCCTTCGGTGACGGCATGGACCTGAAACAGCTCCAGCGTCGCCTCATGCGGGGCGAGCGCCTTGATGGCGTTGAAGATCGCGTCGACGGGCCCGTTGCCGGTCGCCTGATGCGTCAGCTTCTCGCCGCCGATGTCCAGCGTTAAGGCCGCCGATTGCGGTCCATGCGTGCCGGCCATCACCATCAAGGCCTCGACCTTGATGTGATCATGCGCGTTGACGATTTCGTCGTCGACGAGCGCGGCGAGATCCTCGTCGTAGACGAATTTTTTGCGGTCGGCCAAATCCTTGAAGCGGTTGAACGCGTCTTCCAGCGCGTTCTCGCCGAGATCATAGCCGAGTTCCTTCAGCTTCTCGCGGAAGGCGTGACGGCCGGAATGCTTGCCCATGACCAGCGACGTCTTGGAGACGCCGACGCTCTCGGGCGTCATGATCTCATAGGTGTGCGCATTCTTGAGCATGCCGTCCTGATGGATGCCGCTCTCATGCGCGAAAGCGTTCCGGCCGACGATCGCCTTATTGTATTGCACCGGAAAGGACGTCACCGCCGAGACCAGCTTCGAGGCGCGGGTCAACAGTTTGGCGTCGATGTTGGTGTAAAACGGCAGCGCGTCGCCACGCGTCTTCATCGCCATCGCGACTTCTTCGAGCGCGGCGTTGCCCGCCCGCTCGCCGATGCCGTTGATCGTGCATTCGATCTGCCGCGCGCCGCCGCGCACGCCGGCGAGCGAATTGGCGACGGCGAGGCCCAGATCGTCGTGACAATGGACCGAGAAGATCGCCCTGTCGGCATTCGGCACGCGCTCGCGCACGGTGCGGAACAGCTGCTCATATTCCGCCGGCGTGGTGTAGCCGACGGTGTCGGGAATGTTGATCGTCGTCGCGCCGGCCTTGATCGCGGCCTCGACGCAGCGGCAGAGAAAATCGAGCTCCGTGCGGGTGCCGTCCTCCGCCGACCATTCGACGTCGGCGACATGATTGCGCGCCCGCGTCACCGAGGCGGTCACCATCTCCAATACGCGCTCCGGCTCCAACTGGAGCTTGTATTTCATATGCACGGGCGAGGTGGAGATGAAGGTGTGGATGCGCGGACGTCTCGCCTGCCGCAGCGCCTCGGCGCAGCGGTCGATGTCCTTTTCAGAGGCGCGCGCCAGTCCGGCGACGACGGCGTTCTTGACCCGCCGCGCCACTTCGCTGACGCTTTCGAAATCGCCGGGACTGGCGATCGGGAAGCCGGCCTCGATAATGTCGACGCCCAATTGATCCAGGAGATCGGCGACCTCGAGCTTCTCTTCGAGAGTCATGGAGGCGCCGGGCGATTGCTCGCCGTCGCGCAAGGTGGTGTCGAAAATCATGACGCGCCCGTCGTTATCCGCGACGGCGCCGGGCTGTGACGTATGGCTCATTTGGTTTGAAATCCTGCTGTGCCGCCCCCGCGGGGGCTCCTGTCGGTGACTGCGTGAAATGTCCCCTGAAGGCCTGGGCGCGAGCCCGTCGGGCGCTCAGGGGCGACTAAGCAGCAGCAGGCCGAAAAGCGGCAGGGAAAGCGGGCAAGCGAAGGCGCGCGCGCGCGAAGGCGTCGCAGCGTCAATCGCAGAGGCGGTTGCGTAAGGCAACGAACTCTTCCCATTCCGGCGGCGCTTGGCCGCAATCGGCGATAAGGATAACGCAAGAAGGACCTTTGCCGCAAGCGCCGCGTCGCCGGTTTTTTCATATCGCGGACCGGCGGCCGCGCCCAAAGCGCGCGCCGGTCGGCCAGAAGATAATTTTTGCGCCCGAAACGCTCATGGCTCTTGCCGAAACGAATATAGGAGACCTAACATTCAAAGCATGGTCAAAACCGCATTCTCCATCCGCCATGCGCGTCCCGGAGACGCAGAGCAGATCACGCGCGTTCACGACGCGTCGTGGCGCTCCGCCTATCGGGGCGTGATCCCCGGCGCGGAGCTGGAACGGATGATCGCCCGCCGCGGCCCCAATTGGTGGCATTCGGCGATCGTGCGCGGCACCGGACTTCTCGTGCTCGACTTCGACGAGGATATCGTCGGCTATTCGACCTATGGCCGAAACCGCGTGCCCTCGATGCCCTATTCCGGCGAAATTTTCGAAATCTATCTGACGCCGGAGCAGCAAGGCCTGGGGTTCGGGAGGCGCCTGTTCAACGCCACGCGCCGCGAACTCGCCGAGCACGGCTATCTCTCCACGATCGTCTGGGCGCTCGCCGACAATGACAAGGCGCTCTCCTTCTATCGCAGCCTCGGCGGACAGACGGTGCGCCGCGCCGAGGAGCGATTCGGCTCGGACATGCTGACGCGCGTCGCCTTCGGCTTCGTGTCGGCGCCGGTGCGCTGAGCGTCGCGCGGCCGTTCCGCG
Organism: Methylocystis sp.; assembly: GCA_021731565.1. Taxonomy (GTDB): domain Bacteria; phylum Pseudomonadota; class Alphaproteobacteria; order Rhizobiales; family Beijerinckiaceae; genus Methylocystis. The sequence goes on from JAKFXD010000065.1 coordinate 7,261, forward strand.
ATATGATCGCCGCCGCGATGCGCGCAGCGCTTTCGCCTAAATGACAATGGAAAGAGTCCGGCGAAAGGTCCTCGCCGCGCCCGCCAATCGATCGGAGCCCTGAATGCGTCTCGACGCCATACCGATCGGCGTGAACCCGCCGCACGAAGTCAATGTCGTCGTTGAAGTGCCGCTTGGCGGCGAGCCAATCAAATATGAACTCGACAAGGCCTCGGGCACGCTCTTCGTCGATCGCTTCCTCTATACGGCGATGCGCTATCCGGGCAATTACGGTTTCATTCCGCACACGCTGTCCGACGACGGCGATCCCTGCGACGTGCTGGTCGCCAATACGCGTCCGGTGGCGCCGGGCGCGGTCATCGCGGTTCGGCCGATCGGCGTGCTGCGCATGACGGATGAGGCCGGCGGCGACGAGAAAATCGTCGCGGTGCCGTCCGCGCGGCTGACGCAACGTTACGTCGACGTCGAAAATTACACCGACCTCCAGGAGATGACCTGGCGCCGGATCGAACATTTCTTCGTCCACTACAAGGATCTCGAGCCCGGCAAATGGGCGAAGGTCGCCGGCTGGGGCGACGCCGCCGAGGCCCGCGCGCTCATCGACGAGGCGATCGAGCGGGCGCGCGCGGGGAAATAGCGCTTAAGAAACCGGCGGGACGCGCGACACCACGCCCTTTTTGAAGCACGCCGGCCGGTCCTTCCAGGCGACGACGCCATTGTCGGTCGCCGCGAAGTTTTGCGCCGAGTCGATCAAGTCGTCGACATGGGCGCCGCCGTCGAGATCGCCGATCACATAGGTCCATTTGCCGGCGCCGGCGAAGGCGACCGTCGCCGGGCGCTTGCACACCGCGAGACAATCGACGGGCTCGACCGCGATATCGAGGTTGCGCTCACTCAGTCGCGCGCGCAGCGCCTCCAGCAGGCGCGCGCCAGGACGCAGGTCGGCGTCCTCGCCGTCGCGGCAGGACACGCAAACGAAGACCGTGACGCCCGGCGCAGCCATTTTAAACTCCTGTCGCTGAGTTGGTTTTCTCGACCAAAGCCGCGCCAAAGACAAGGGCGTCCGCCTTTCAGATCACGCTGCATTCGGGCGGAATCGCCCAAATGCGGATAACGCGATCGAATCAAAAAGTTTAGAGCGCGCTCTAAGGCGTAAAGGCGCAGCGCGCGCCGCCGCCGGCCTTCTCCGCAACTTCATCGGCGTCGACGATGCAGTCGAGCGCCGTGATCGACGCGTGCGACGAGCCTGCCGCGCCTTCCGCCACGACGCCATTCTCGATCAAGGTCGCATAGAGTTCATTCGCCTTGCGGCCGCTCAAGTCGATCTTCTTCGCGCCGAAGGTCAGTTCGCAGGCGCGCGACGTGATGTCGACATTGCCGGCGCGACAGTCGATGGCGTCGGCCTTGACCGCGATGCGCTGGCCCTTGGCGTGCGGCGCTTCGGCGCGTCCGGCGAAATAGGCCGCGAGAAGCTTCTTGTCGGCGGCGCTTGTTTGAGGCGATAAGTCGCCGACGATCGCCGAGAGCGCCAACGCGCTCGAACCATTGCTCGCGCCCGCCTGAGCCGCGGCCGGCGCGAGGGCGGACAAGAAGACCAATCCAACCGTCTTATATGCGATCATGGCGAATCCTCCGATAAATAGATCTCCGCAATTGACGACGAGCCTGCGCGGCGCAGGCGTTCAGTCGACGGCGGCAAGTCTATCCGCGATTTGCCCGATCGTGAATGCAGGCGCCTGAAAAAACGGCGGAGGCGGACCGTCTCGACCCCTCGATTTCATGAGGCCATCTTGTCGAACGAGGGGAATGGCGGCCCGCGCCTCGGCTCAGCACCCCTTGCGGCGCTCCCACATTTGAAGCTGATTGACGCGGCTTTTCTCCCACCCGCTCAGGCGCCCGTAAGGCGGAAAACAGCCGGCGCCGAACACGGACCGCGCGCGGTCGGTGTTGAAGCAATAGCCGTTACGCGCGTAAATCCGGTTACGCGCATACCAAAGAGCCTCGCAAGACATGTAGGCCGGATCCTGCGCCGCCGTCGGGGTCGGCGCAGCGACGATCAACCCCGCGACGATCGCGCCGATCAGGCTGAGCGCCGAGAAAATCTTATGCGTTTTCATCAAAGTCCCCTCCTGTAACTGCCGTTACGTACGACTCGCGCCATTCTTTTCAATGGTCGTGCTGATTTTGCTCCTCGCCGCCTGCCGGCGCGTCGAAAAATTCGGGCCGGTATTCGAAATGCATCGTGTCGAAATGCCCCCATTTGCCGCCCCAGATGAACCCGTGGCGTTCGAAAATCTCAACGATCTCGTAGGGAATGCGATTGCGGTAACCGCCTTTGCGCCAGAGCCAATAATCGGAGGAGGCGATATTGAGATCGATCGCCGCGCCATAGGCGTGCATGCTGCGTTTGCCGGTGTCCTTCACGACGCGGCAATTGTAAGCGCCGGCGCTCGGAAAAGCGGAACGCTTAATCTCCTGCGGCAGACGATCGATTTCCCTGGCGACCGCGCGCAGCCTTTCGGCGACGCCATTGACCGTGGTGACCCGCACCTTGCCGGCGAACCAGGGAATGTCGGTCAAATGTTTCTGCGTTTCGCCCTTGTCGCAATCCCCATAAATTTTGTCGAAGAAGGCGATGTTGCGGAAGCGTCCCGGATCGTCCTGCGGGCCGGGAGGTTTGGTCAGCGCGCCCTTGGGGTAGGAAAGGCTCAACTGATCGATGAGCGAGGGGTTTTTCAGTTTCTCGTCGAAACTCTTGTCGGTCCTTCCGTCCGAGAGATTTTGCCTCGTTCCGTCGCGGAAGATGATCGCGGCGCCGTCGCGACCGGCGATTTGATCCGGATAGGCGCGTATCAGCGCGTCGGGCGAAATCGCCTGCCCGCGCGCGGCGATGGGACAAAAGAGCGTCCCAATCCCGGCGAGGAGCAAGCCGATCTTTAGAGCGGGCCGCGTTTTGCGTCGAGCCCGCGCTAAGCTCGTCGGATCGATGAATGTATCGCCAATCGGGCGCCCCCGCCGAACCGCAGGCCGATCTCGCATCGACGCCATGTTTTTCGTGATGCCGCAAGAAGCCATTGCGCGCCGCCACTCTCTCGCCGAACGCCACACGTTCCCGGACGCATACATAGAACGCGCGACGAAAAGTGTGAATTCCGATCTTTCGCGAGCCGCGCGCCACGCGGCGGGGCGCCGCCGCTAAAAGCTACGACGGTTCATACGCCAGTCGGGCGCGCTCGCCCGCTCGGTCGCACTGATCGGCGAGATGCGAAACGCTCTCGACATGCACATTGCGCGTCTCGGTGCGCACGCCATGGGCGCGCAGCTTGGCGAAGGCGCGCGAGAGCGTTTCCTGCTTCACGCCAAGACGCGCGGCGATGAGGCGCTTGTCGTAAGGCAGCCGGAAACGGCAGCGGTCTTCGTCCGGCGGGCAAAGGGCAAGCAGGAAATGGGCAAGGCGCTGATCGGCGTTCTGGCTCTTGAGCGATTCGATCTCGCCGACGAGGCGCGCGATTCTCTCCTTGGAGTCCCTGATCACCGCGGCGCAGAGCGAGGGCGATTCCTTTAGCTGCCGCGCGAAGCGCGGCGCGGAGAGCCTGAGCGCCTTGGCGGCGCCGACCGATTGCGCCGAGACCGAGTGAATCTCGTCGGCGCCGGCGGGAACTTCGCTGATCAATTCGCCGTCCGAACGAATGCCGATGAGCGTTTGGCGTCCGGAAGGCGCCATGCGCATCAGCTTCACATAGCCGCTCACCACGAATGAGACGTCCGTGACGCCGGCGCCCTGATAGAAAAGCGTATCGCCGTCCTGCAGCGACTCGATCCTGGCGTCGGCTGAGAGCCGCGCCAAGGTCTCATCGTCGATGCCCGCGAAAAGCAGCGGCTTGCGCAGTTCCTCCGGGCTCGCCGGCCGAGGCGCGCGCCGGACGCCCCGCTGTTTTCGCCGGACGGCGTCGTAATTTTTCGCCGCGCGGGTGGCCTCGATCGTCAAGCTCGCGCATCCTCTTCAAGCGCAGCAGACCATGCACGTCATTCAACGAATGACGTGACAATGAAGCGGAGGCGCCGCCGCTCCCTCCCGCGCATGATCGCTAATGCCGCCGATCGGAAGGCTAACGCGAACCGTTACACGGCGAAAGGCGAGGGACGCGGGACAAACCGTCGCATGAGTCAGGACTGCTTGCCGCCGCGCTCCAGCAGAAAGACCGCCTGTTCGCCGAAGAGATTCCATACCCACCAGGGGGCGTTGAAACGAATCGGCGCGCCGGCGCGATCCAACGCCGCGCCGCGTTCGATATGCGCGCCGAGTTCGTCGACGAGTTCGACGAAATCGCGAATGGTGCAAAGATGAATGTTCGGCGTGTCATGCCAATGATAGAGAAGGTGGCCGGTCACCGGCATTCGCCCGGTCAGGCTGAGCTGGGCGCGCACGCGCCAATAGCCGAAATTCGGAAATGAAACGATCGCGCGGCGTCCGATGCGCAGCATATTGGCGAGCGCCGCGCGCGGACGCCTGGTCGCCTGCAGCGTCTGCGAGAGAATCACATAATCGAAGCCGTCGTCCGGATAGTCGGAAAGGTCGGTGTCGGCGTCGCCCTGAATGACGGACAGTCCCTTGGCGACGCATTCATTGACGCCGCGCTGCGAAAGTTCGACGCCGCGCCCGTCGACGCCTTTCTTCTGCGCAAGCAGCTGCAACAGCGAACCGTCGCCGCAGCCGACGTCGAGAACCCGCGCGCCGGGCGCGACCATCTGCGCGATGACGGCGTGATCGAGCCGCGGATGATCGGGCGGCGGCGCAGGCTCCTCCGCTGGCGTGAAGTTCATTTCGATTTTCCGTGCGGCGCGAGGCCGCGCGCCGCCGCGGCCGAGTCGAGAAAGCCGCGCGTCGTCGCGATGAACATCGGCTCATGCAGCAGGAAGGCGTCGTGCCCCTTGTCGGATTCGATTTCGACGAAGGACACCGAGGCGCCGCCGGCGTTGAGCGCATGGACGATGGCGCGCGAATCGGAGGTCGGATACAGCCAGTCCGACGTGAAGGAGACGACGCAAAAGCGCGTCTTGATATCCTTGAACGCCATGGCCAATGAGCCGCCATAATCGGCGGCGAGGTCGAAATAGTCGCAGGCGCGGGTGACGAAGAGATAGGAATTGGCGTCGAAGCGCTCGACGAAGGCGAGGCCCTGGTAGCGCAGATAGTTCTCGACCTGAAAATCGGCGTCGAAGGAGAAGGTCGGCGCGCTGCGATCCTGCAGCTTGCGGCCGAACTTGCGCTGCAAGGCCGCTTCCGAAAGATAGGTGATATGCGCCGACA
>JAKFXD010000067.1 GCA_021731565.1 Methylocystis sp.
GCCTTCGACGCGGCGCAGGCGCGCGCGGCGATCGCCGCCTATGCGCGCTACGGCAAGGGCGTCGATCCCAAAGCGCGGCTCAATCTCGCCGATTGCGCCGCCTATGCGCTCGCCAAGACGCTAGATTGGCCGCTGCTTTTCAAAGGCGCCGACTTTTCGGCGACCGACGTGCGCGCCTATCGCTAATGAAGTCTGCAGCGACGCGAACAGGCCGGAGCCGCCCTTAACCTTGAATCCCGTCTCGCTCCCGCGCCCATTCGCTCAGGCGGCGCTCCTGCTATTATCGCTTTGGAGGTCGTCATGTGCGGCATTGTAGGCATTATTGGAACGGGTCCGGTCGCGGGCAGGATCGTCGAGTCGCTCAAGCGGCTGGAATATCGCGGCTATGATTCCGCCGGCATCGCCACTTTGGAGAACGGGCGGCTGACCCGTGTGCGGGCGAGCGGCAAGCTCAAGAATCTTGAAGAAAAGCTCGCGGCCGCGCCGCTGTCCGGCGCCGTCGGCATCGGTCACACGCGCTGGGCGACGCATGGCCGGCCCACCGAGACCAACGCCCATCCGCATGCCAATGACCGCGTCGCGGTGGTTCATAACGGCATCATCGAGAATTTCCGGGAGCTGCGCGCCGAACTGACGGCGAAGGGCCATGTCTTTTCGACCGAGACCGACTCGGAGGCCGTCGTCCATCTTGTCGCCGAAGAGATGCGTAACGGCGCGACGCCGGAAGCGGCGGTCGCGGCGACGTTGAAGCGGCTCAAGGGCGCTTTCGCGCTCGCTTTTCTTTTCGAAGGCGAAAACGATCTTCTCATCGGCGCGCGGCGCGGTTCGCCGCTCGCCGTCGGCAGGAGCGACGAGGGCGTCTATCTGGGCTCCGACGCTCTGGCGCTCGCGCCATTCGCCACCTCGATCGCCTATCTCGACGAGGGGGATTGGGTGACGCTGAGGCGCGAAGGCGTGCGCTTCCATGACGCCCATGACGCGCCGGTCGAGCGGCGCTTTCAGCCGCTGCTCTCTGGCTCCTTCCTGGTCGACAAGGGCAACTACCGCCATTTCATGGCCAAGGAGATTCACGAACAGCCGGAGGTCGTCGGCCGCACGCTGGCGCATTATCTCGATCTCGCCGAGGGCGTCGTGCGCTTGCCGTTCGACCTCAACTTCGATCCGCAGGCGCTGTCGCGCGTGACCATTTCGGCCTGCGGAACGGCCTATTACGCCGGGCTGGTGGCGCGTTACTGGCTGGAGCGCTTCGCCCGCCTTTCGGTCGAGATCGATATCGCCTCCGAATTTCGCTACCGCGAAGCGCCGCTGCCCGAGAACGGACTGACCATTCTCGTCTCGCAATCCGGCGAAACCGCCGATACGCTCGCGGCGCTGCGCTATGCTCGGGAGCAGGGCCAGCACATTCTCTCGATCGTCAACGTCGAAACATCGACGATCGCCCGCGAGAGCGACACGGTGGCCCAGACCTTGGCGGGACCCGAGATCGGCGTCGCCTCGACCAAGGCCTTTACCTGCCAGCTCGCGGTCTTCGCCTGTCTGGCGCTGGCGCTGGGCCGGGCGCGCGGCGTGCTGAGCCGGGAGCGCGAACGCGAACTTGTCGCGGAACTCGTCGCCGCGCCGGGTCAGATGGCGCAGGCGCTGGCGCGCGAGGCGCAGATCGAACCCGTGGCGCGCGACGTGGCGCGGGCGTCGAGCGTGCTCTATCTCGGCCGCGGACCGGCTTTTCCGCTGGCCCTGGAAGGCGCGCTGAAGCTCAAGGAGCTTTCCTACATCCATGCGGAAGGCTATGCGGCGGGCGAGTTGAAACATGGGCCGATCGCGCTCATCGACTACGCCATGCCGGTGATCGTGCTGGCGCCCCCGGACGCGAGTCTTGAGAAGACCGTTTCCAATCTTCAGGAGGTCGCGGCGCGCGGCGGACATCTCATCCTGATCGGATCGCCGCACGCGCGGGACGCCGCCGCCGCGGAACTTGCCGGCTTTATCGAAATGGCGGAGAGCGTCGCGGGGCCGTTCGCGGTCATCGCTTATGCCATTCCCGCGCAGCTGCTCGCCTATCATGTCGCCACCTTCATGGGCAAAGACGTGGATCAGCCCCGCAATCTCGCAAAGAGCGTGACGGTGGAGTAGGGCGCTCAGCCCTTCTTGATGATCTCGACGGCGCTTAGCGCTTCGACGATCGCGCTCTCGACCGCCGGCATCCCCTGTCCGTCCGAATGCGCCAGCAGCACATTGCCGAAGCGCTTGGGTAGAGCCCGCATCTTCGCCACGATCCCCGGCGCGGCGATCGTATGATGGTGCCCCCAGCGCGTCAGCCGCGTTTCGACAAGCCGGGCGCCGCCGAACGCCTCCGGCAGAAAGCGCCGCAGCTCTTCGACGATCGGCGCGGCCAGGGCGGCGCGGTCGCCCGCGAGCAGGCGCAAGCGGCCCGCGCGCGGGTCGCGAAACGGCGCGTAGACGGTGAGCACGTTGTGATCCCTGGGCCGCTCGGCGGCGGGAAGGACGGCGGTCGCGCTGATCGCGTCGCTGAAGCTGGCGGCCCCGAGCGCCCAGCTGTCGTAACGCAGTTCCGGCGGAGGCCCCTCGAAACAGCAATTGGCGACGAGATAGCTGCCCTGTCGCAGCGACGTCATTGCGGCGGTCGCGGCAGGATCGATCCCGCGCAGGATGCGGCCCGCGAAGAAGTAGGGGGCCGCGACGACCGCCCATCGCGCCTCGAGGCAGCGGGGCTCGCCGGGATGAAGCGCGTCGAACCAGCCGACCCTGGCGTAGCCGCCCTCCGCCGGCTCGATCGCATAGACGGCGGCGCCGGTGAGGATGCGCCCTTCGCCGGCGCGAGAAATCCGGGCCGCCATTGCGCGGGCGATCGCGGCGTTGCCGCCCGGGAAGGCATAGATCGGCGCGTTGATTTCCGAGAGGAAATTGACGCCGGCATAGGCTGAAATCTCGGCCGCAGGCGCGCCGAGGGCCGACAGGCAAAAGGCGTCGAGGAGCCCGAAGAGTTCGGCGTCGATATGCTCGCTGCGCAGGAAATCGAGCAGGGACAGCCTGTCCAGCGCCAGCGCCGGCGCCGACGCCTGGGAGATCGGCATCCCTGGGAAGTCCGGACTATCGCGGAGCCGGCGCAAGAGCGCCTTAAGGTCGTCATAGGCGCTTCGCCATTTCCCGTCCCGAGGATCGCCTTCGCCGGCGACGCCTGTCAGCGCCGCGTCCACTGGCGCGCTGACCGGTCGCGGCGCGAGACCGAGCGTCTCATAGAAGACGCCAAAAGGCTCTGAAAGATCAACGATATATGCCGAACCAAGCGCATAGTCGACATCGCGCCAGCGCTTCGATTTGGCGACGCCGCCGGGCTCCGACTCGCGCTCCAGGACGACGAGGTCGCGATCCTGGAGAAGCGAGGCGACGGCGAGGCCGGCCAGTCCGCCGCCGATCACCGCGACATCGACGCGCCGCTCCGGGGGCGGCAGCGGCGCGCGCGACAGCCCATCGCGGATCGCATGCATGGGCGCGAAACTGTCGCCGGTCCATTCGCCCAGCAGGTAAGGCGGCGCTTGCGCCGCTCCGCCGCCCGGCAGGATGGTCAGCGCCCCGAGAGCGCCGAGAGCGGCGCCGAGGCCGGCGATCGCCTCGCGACGCGTCGCCCCGGCCGCCTGCGACGACGCCGCGCTCCGAAAATCCATGCCGTCCCCTTGAGGGTTGAGCGCCGCCATTGACATGAGGCAGGCTGAACTGGTCTATGCGGGCGACGCCGCGCTGGGCGCAACAGCGCTCGACTGGCGCATGATCGCGTCCAACCGACGCGACGCGCTTTTCGAGATCATAGTCCAAGCCTGAAAGGACGCGCCGACACTTGCTCGCCTCGATTCCTCCCGCCTATGTCGCGCCCTTCGAGCGCGCCTGGCGCAATCGGGAGCTTATCCGCGCCGTCGTGCGGAGGGAATTCATTTCCAGGTTTCGCGGCTCGGCGCTCGGACCGCTCTGGGCGGTGATCTCGCCGCTTTTCATGCTGCTCACCTATACGGCGCTGTTCTCGCTCACGGTTCCCCAGCTTTCCGCCGGCATGAGCGTCACCGACTATGCAAGCTCGATCTTCATCGGGCTGATCGCTTTCAATCTGTTCAGCGAACTCGCCTATCGCGCGCCGATGCTTCTGCACGAGCATGTCAACTTCGTTAAGAAGTCGATTTTCCCCAGCGAAACCATCGCCTGGACCGCCACTATCCGCGCCTTCACCTATGCCGGCGTGGCCTTCGCCGTTTACATCGTCTTTCGATTGCTGACGGCCGGCACGCTTCCCCTGACAATCGTGCTGACGCCGTTACTCGTCGTGCCCTTCTTCCTTTTCATTTTGGGCGTCGTGTGGTTTCTGATGGCGCTCGGGGCGTTCACGCGCGATGTCGCCCATATCATGGCTTCGATCGTGCCGGTGCTGATGTTCGCGACGCCGATCTTCTATCGCCTGGACCAGATCGCCGCCATGTCCGGATCGATGGCGCTCTGGCTGCGACTGAATATTGTCGGCGATTACATCGAGATGCTGCGGAGCGTCGCGCTCGACGGAACCCTGCCGAATATCTTCGGCTATCTCGCGCTCGTCGCGATCTCCTACGCCGTATTCATAGGCGGCTATCAATTCTTCATGCGCTACAAGTCGGTCATCGTCGATGTCATCTGAGCCTTCTATCCTTTGCGCGGGCGTCGGCAAGGCTTTCCAGCTCTATGCGCATCAGAACGACCAGCTCAAGCAGATCCTGTTTGGCCTGTGGAAGAAGTTCTACAAGGACAAATGGGTGCTCCATGACGTCAATTTCACGGTGGAGAAGGGCGAGCGCGTCGGCATCGTCGGACGCAACGGCGCCGGCAAGACGACGCTTCTGCAAATTCTGTGCGGCATCACCCAGCCGACGAAGGGCGACTTTAGAGTTGCCGGCCGAATCGCGCCGATTCTCGCGCTTGGCTCCGGCTTCGACGGTCTCCTGACCGGGCGCGAAAACGCCCGCATCGGCGCGGCGATCCTGGGACTGTCGCGCAAGGAGGTCGACGCCTGCATCGACGACATCGCCGCCTTCGCCGACATCGGGTCCTTCTTTGAACAGCCGATGCGCACCTATTCGATGGGCATGATCGCGCGCGTCGCTTTCGCGATCTGCGCCTATGCCAAGGCCGATGTGCTGATCGTCGACGAAGCGCTCTCGGTCGGCGACGAAATCTTCCAGCGCAAATGTGAAAGATTCATCGCCGACTTCGCCAAGACCGGCACCATTTTGATGGTGTCGCACGATCTGAATTTCTTGGCCGCCCTGTGCGACCGCGTGCTCTGGCTCGAGGGCGGCGTCGTGCGCGAGGTCGGCGATCCAAAGAAGGTGATCGCCGATTATCGTCGCGCCATGCTGGCCGAAGAGGATCAGGCGAGCGGCGTCGCATAGGCGTCGCGCGCGGCGGAAGTCGCGCGCCCGCCGAACAGGCGCTTTGGCTTCGGGCTATAATTGAGTCGCGCGATCAGCCAGACGGACACGCCGACTTCGGCGGCGGCGAGCGCGGCGAGAAGCAGGACGAACAGCCCGTTGAGTCGCAGCAGCGATTCGAGTGCGACCAGAAAGCCGATGTGAACGGCCGGGATCGCGATCGTCGCGAGGCTGCCCGCCGCGCCGCGCCGGCCGGTGATGTTTCCGAAGGTGAGGACCAGCGCCATCGCCAGCAGCGTATGGGAGATGGCGAGCGTCGGCACGCCGAAGCGCTTCGCCGCCTCGGCCGCCCACTCTCCGAGCTGGCGCGGATCGCGCTTCGCCGCCGCGTAATTAGCGAGAAATTCGCCGGCGGAGAGTTCATAGACCCCCCGCCAGCCGCGGTCGGGCAGCGACGCGCTGCCCTGCATCGGCAAGGCCATGGCGTATTCGTCGAAACTGGCGATGCGCACGTCGTTCGTGGTCAGCGAGCGCGTCTGGATGCTGCCGTTGGACAGCGCGACGATGACGCCTGATTCATTGCGACGAAATTCGGCGCGCGCCGCCGTCACCGTCTCTTCCTGCATCTTTTCGATCGAAAGCTGTCGAACGAACAGATTGACCGCGAGGTCGGGCGTCTCCCAGCGCTCGATGTAGAGCGTCTTCACGCCATTGTCGAAAGTGTAGAAATGCGCGGCGTCGAGCATGCGGTGGTTGAGCGAATTGCGCACGACATTGAGCACGTCCTGCATTTCGCTCGAATAGTGCGGCGCCGCGAAATTGGCGAGCAGATAGCCGAGCATGACGACGCCGGCCGCCAGCACCAGCGCCGGGCGACAGATGGCCCAGACCGAAAGGCGCAACGCATAGAGAACGGCGATCATGCCCTCGCTCGCCATGCGGCCGAATTCGAGCGCGGTGGCGACGCCGACCGCCATTGGCAGCGTCACATAAGCCACGGTCGGGCTCACGCCGATGAGGGCGGGGATGACGAGGCCGCCGCGCACCGCGGCGGGCGGCAGCTGGTAAAGCAGATAAGAAAGGACGACGGGAATGGAGAGCGCGAACTGCACGACGAGCACGCCAATCCCGATGCGCTTGAAGAGATAGAGGAACAGCAGGCGCGGCATGACGGGCGTCCGCGCTATCGTTCGCGTTTGCGCGCGGAAAGGAACGTCCGCGCCGCATCGCGTATGGGGGAGCGCGACGCTTCGGTGCGACGAAAGGCGCGAAGCAAGCCGCGAGACACGGCGCGAGACGTCACTGCTTGAACCTCGCCCAGGCGGCCTTCGAATATCTTGTCCACGCTTCGTCGAAGACGCCGTTTTTCGGCAGGGCGGTGGCGCCCGCCCAATGCGCGAAATAGATTTCCTTGCCCTCGTAATCGACGGGCTTGCCGTTCTTGAATTCGACGCCCGGCGCCTTGTAGAAGCTTTCGTGCGAGGCGCCTGAGACCACATTCGGCAGGAGTTCGATTTTGACGCCGCGGCGGTGGGTGACGAAATTGACCAGCGGCTGGGCGAAGAGCTGGCCGCGCTTGCGCACGTCGTGGAAGATCGCGGCGTCGTCGCGGATTGTGTCGATGAAATCCGAGAGCTTTAGATATTGGTTCGAGGTGACCCAGAAGCCGTCATTGAAGAGAAGCGCGTCCTTCAAGAATGGATAACGGTCGCGCCTGTCGTTGTAGACATATTCGAAGCTCGGCGAGGCGACGATGAATTCCATCCTGCCCTTTTCCAGCCGGCCGAAGAGCGGCGTGAAGTCGCGAAACAGAATGACGTCGACGTCGACATAGGCGACTTCGTCGAGCGGCAGGGAGAGCGCCTGGAGCTTTCGCAATCGCCGGCGGTTGCTGTTGAAGACGCCCGGGTAAAGTTCATGCGAGAGCTTGTCAATTTCGGTGGGCTCTTCGCCGACGTAATGTATGCCGTAAATCTCCGCGGCGCGGCGCGTCATGGCGACATTGTCGTCATAGGGAATGAGATACAGCGGTAATGAGGAATTAGTGTCTCGGTAGCTTTCCAGGAAAGGCAGCAGCCAGTCGATGATCTTGTCATTGCCGACGATGGCGACCCCGTACCGCCTGACCGGGACGCCGCTTGGCGCCGCCGCGCTCTCGGGCGATAAGACTGGATGCGGGAAGCGAAGCCTCATATAGGGGATGTATTTGAAAACGGCGGGCAAATGCAAGAGGCCTCCCGGCATCGGGCGATGAGCCGGTTGGGGCCGCCCCTAGAGGCGAGGCCATCAGCGCGAATTTGGTAAGGAATTTGAAACGACCGCCATGTTGCAGCGCCATGTCTGAAACGATGAGTCAAATTTCTTCATCCGCGGCAGACCGGGCGGCGTCCCGGGGCGCAAAGCCGCGCCCTTTCGCCGGCAAGACCGTCGCCGTCGTTCATGCCGCCTGGCACAGCTGCGGCAGCTACCAGGTCAACGTCGGTCAGATCGCCGCATATAAGGCGCTCGGCGCGCGCGTCATTTCCGTGGCGATGATGGACGATCTCGCGCCTCGCCCGCCGCGCGGCGCGCGCTGGCAGGCCTATATCGAAGCTTCGCAGGACATAGGCGCCGACCGCCGCTATTATTCGGGCGCGCCCTTCTCGGCCCTGGCGTCGCGACTTCTCGTCGACGGCTGGTGGCGACTGATTCACGGCGATCAGGCGTCTTGGCTGATCGAACTCGCGAGGCGCACGCCGCTGCCGGAAGGATTCGAGAGCGAATCGATCGACTTTGTTCACGCCAATCATTATTTCACTCTGCCTTTCGTCGAGACGCTGATGCGCGGGCGTAAAGTCCCGGTCGTGCTGGAGACGCAGGACATTCAGGCGCGCCAATATATGCTGCGCAACCAGGGCGGGTTCTTCATTCCGCCCTATGCGACTTACGACGACATGATCAAGATCGAACTCTCCTGGATGCGCCGCGCCGATCTCTGCGCGCATCTCAATGAAGAGGAGCATCGCGATTTCCAGAACCTGCTGCCGGAGCTTCGGCACGCGCTGATCTATCCGGCCGTGCTGTCGGCCCCATTGGCGCGCGGACGCGACATCATCATCGTCGCGAGCGACAATTACGGCAATTACGTCAGCCTGCGCTGGTTTCTGGAAGAGGTCGTCCCATTGGCGGGCGACGCGCGCGTCGCGATTTACGGCAATATCGACGGCGGCGTGAAGCGGCGCGACGCCAGTCTCTACGAGGCGCACCGCGCCTTGTTCAAAGGCCGGGTCGACGACATTGGCGTGGTTTACGCCAACGCCGGCGGCGTGCTGCTGCCCACCGTCGAAGGCCATGGCCTCTCCATCAAGGCGGTCGAGGCGCTGTCCTGCGGGGCGCCGCTTGTTGCGACGCCGTTGGCGTTTCGAGGCATGCAGATCGATCCGGCGAAATTGGGCAATGTCGCGCTCGCCGAAAACGCCCGGCACTTCGCGGAACTGTGGCGCGACGCTGAGGCGCGGGCCGAACGCGGGCAGGAGTCAGCGCCGGAGAGTAGCGACACCCGCCGCCTTTATGAAGAGGCATTCAGCCAGGAGGCTTACGCGCGCGCCCTGGCGACGGCCGCCGCCGGGCTCTGAACGTCTCACATTTGAGGGTCGTTCAAACGCGCCGGGGAAGATTGTCGGAACGGTCGAAGTCGGATTAGGCTGCGGCGTGCGCCAGCTGGAGGATCGGGTTGACCGCTTCATCGAGTGACTGCTCGGCGTGCGCCGAGCGTCCGCTTCGCGGCCGGCGCGTCGCGCTCATCCATCCGGCCTGGCACTCCTGCGGCACTTACCGCGTCGTGCTGGGCCAAATCGCCGCCTATCGCGCACTTGGCGCAGAAGTTTTTCCCATCGCGATCAGCTCCGATCCGGGCTTCGTTCCAGGCCGGAACTGGATATGGAAGGCGTTCCAGCGGGCGACTCCGGAGCTTGACGGCGGTCCCCGCCATTGCGGCGGCGCGCCGCTTCTCGCATTGTTCTCGCCGCGCTTTCTTCGCAATGTCCTGTGGCCCTATATCCACGGCGATCAGGCGGCGGTGCGCCTCGGCATGGCCGAGCGCACGTTGCTGTCGCCCGGCCTCGACGGCGCGCGTTTCGATCTCGTTCATTGCAATCATTTTTTTCTGATGCCGATCGCGCGCCGGCTTTCATGCGGGACTGCCCCGATCCTGCTCGACACGCATGATCTGCAGGCGCGCCAATTCGCGCTGATCAACGAAACCATGCCCTGGCTGTCGCCCCGCGCCACCTATGAGTCGATGCTGGCGCGCGAACTCGACGCGATGCGCGGCGCCGATCTCTTGCTGCATCTTAACGCGCAGGAGGCCGAAACCTTTCGCGGCCTGCTGCCCGAGAAGGCCCATGCGCTGCTCTATCCCGCCGTTCCCGAGGCGCCGACCGGCCCTGGCGGGCCTGACATCGTGCTCGTCGCGAGCAACAATACCGCCAATGTCGAAAGCGTGATCTGGTTCCTGCGCGAGGTCGCGCCGCAAACGCAAGGCGTCGCGGTGAAGATCGTCGGGAACGTCAACGCCGCCATTCGTTCGCAGGCGCCGCAGGAATACGCGGCGTATAAGGACTGGTTCCTGGGCCGGGTCGACGATCCCCGCGCGGTTTACGCCAATGCGCGGATTGCGCTGCTGCCGACGATCAGCGGCACCGGGCTGTCGATCAAGTCGGTCGAAGCGCTGTCGAGCGGTCTGCCGCTGATCGCGACCACGCAGGCGATGCGGGGGATGGATGAGGAGTCGCTGAGCCTGCCGGGCGTCGTCATCGCTGATTCCGCCTTGGAATTCGCCGCTGCGCTGCGCCGGGCGGCCGCGATCGCGCCTTTGGACGAATCTGCGCGTCGCGTCAGTCCGGCGCGCCGCTATTACGAGCAGCGCTTCTCGCTTTCCGCCTATAAGGCGAGCCTCGGCGTGCTGACGGCGGCGCTGATCAGCGCTGGCGCAGAGAATAGGACTTGAGAAACAGGGTGTTGCGCGAAGGTGTGGCGCATCGGCAACGGCGCCGGAAAAACGCCGTTCCAGCCCGGTGCGCTCATTACGTCTTAGGATTGATGATGATACTTTGCCTTTGAAACTGCCGTTCGTCCCGAGAGGACGGGCTTATTGGAGGCGCTCAGATGTCTTTCAGAACCTTAATTGTTGGCGCCTTCGCGTCAGTGCTTGCGGTCAGCGCCGCTTCGGCGGCCGACCTCCCAAGCTACAAGTCTCCGCCGCCGCCGCCGCCCCCGCCCGCCTTCAGCTGGGACGGATTCCACATCGGCATCAGCGGCTCCTATGCCGGCGGCGTGTCCAGCCATTATTCGCAAACATATCTGTTCACGCCCGGCGCCTTCCTGGGGATTCCGACCTCAGGTTCGATCGGCACGAGCGGTTATTTGATCGGTTACCAGAACGGCTACAACTGGGTGTTCGCGAACGGTCTCGTCGCCGGTTACGAAAGCGAATTCAACTACGCCGACGTTCGCGCGACGAATGCGGGGACGTTTTTTGCAGGCGCCGGCGCCAGCACGCGGCTGCAATGGTTTGGCATGGAGCGCCTGCGCTTCGGCTACGCCTATGGCCGGTTTCTGCCTTACATCACCGGCGGCCTGGCCTATGGCAAGGTGCTTCCCTACGGTCAGCAGTGGGGCGGCCTGTTCCCCGTCAGCCAGTCCGTGTGGCAGGGCGGCTTCGCCATCGGCGCGGGCATCGAATACGCCATCCTCGACAATTGGACCGTCAAGGCGGAATACATCTTCACCCGCATGAAGGGGGCCTCCAGCGCGAACCTCGCTTTCCCCCTCGCCTACCGCACCGGCACAGGCAACTACCTGGATACGAACATCGCCCGCATTGGCGTCAATTATCAGGTCAAGAGCATCGGCGCGCTGATCGGCATGCCTGAACTCGGCCTCTGATCGACCGTCCTCCCCGACGTCGACGAAGCCCGGCCTCGCGGCCGGGCTTTTTCGTTTGGGGCCCGGATGCGATAGTGTCGGCGCATGATCCGCAATCCCCCGCTTGCCCATCCTTCGGCTTCGAGCCTTTCGCAGCTCAGCGAGCGCGCCCGCGAAATTTTCCGGCAGATCGTCGACAGCTATCTCGCCTCCGGCGATCCGGTCGGTTCGCGGAATCTCGCCAGGCTTCTGCCGATGACGCTGTCGCCTGCCTCGGTGCGCAACGTCATGCAGGATCTTGAGGAACTCGGCCTCATCTATGCGCCGCACACCAGCGCGGGGCGGCTCCCGACCGAGCTTGGCCTGCGTTTTTTCGTCGATTCGATGCTGCAGATCGGCGATCTCGAAGAAAGCGAACGCGCCCGCATCGCCGCCGAGGTCGAGGCGGCGTCCAAGGACCATGATTTCGCCGGCGTCCTCGCTGAAGCGACGAGTCTGCTCTCTGGACTGACGCGCGTCGCCGGCGTCGTCGTCGCCTCCAAGGACAATGCGCGTTTAAAGCAGATCGATTTCGTTCGGCTCGAACCAGAGCGGGCGCTGGTGATTTTGGTCGCCGACGACGGATCGGTCGAGAACCGGGTGATACCCGTCCCGCGTGATCTGCCGGCCTCGGCGCTGACCGAAGCCGCGAACTATCTGAACGCGCGGGTTTCGGGAAGGACGATCGCCGAGGCCAGAGCGAGCATCGAAAGCTCGCGTCGGGCGGCGCAGAGGGAGCTCGACGAACTTGCCGCCCGCCTGGTCGAAGCGGGGTTCGCGACCTGGGCCGGCGCGATGGGCGAATCGCGGCAGCTGATCGTGCGCGGCCAGGCGCATCTTCTCGAAGACCTGACCGCCGCCGCCGATCTCGAGCGCGTTCGGCTGCTGTTCGCCGATCTCGAGACGAAGACCGAGGTCATCGATCTCCTGGAGCGCGCCGAAGAGGGTGAGGGGGTGCGCATTTTCATCGGCTCGGAGAACAAGCTCTTCTCGCTTTCCGGCTCGTCGATGATCGCCGCGCCGCTGCGCGACAGCGAACGTCGGATCATCGGCGCGCTCGGCGTCATCGGCCCGACAA
>JAKFXD010000047.1 GCA_021731565.1 Methylocystis sp.
GTGCGGACGCTGTTCTGCGAGGCGAACATGTCGTCCTTCAGCCAGTTCGGCGCATCGTCCTCGCGATGCCGGCTGATCAGGGTCTTGTCGCTCTCGCCGAGATAGATGCGAATGCCGCCCCAGACGGCCTTGTAGTCATCCTCGCCGACGCGGCTTTCGACGAAGCCGGTGACCGCCGAATGGCCGAGATTCCACACGAGCGCCTCGCCGCTGAGCGCCGCCGCGTGACGCCCGCCCACATAACGATGGCCGACCGAGATTTTGACATTGTAGGTCGGATAGACGCTGATATCGACCATGTCGAAGAAACGCCCGCGCCGCGGCTGCCACTGATAGCCGAGAAACCCCGGCCCGTAGCCGAGCGGCGTAAAGAAATGTCCCGAACTCTCCTCATAGCCGGCGACGCTGGCGAACGAAAACGGTCCGTAATAATAGGCGCCCTCCGCGCCCAGGCGGAAGCGCGTGTCGTCGAGACGCTTGTCGTTGCCGATTGATCCATAGGTCCCAAGGAGTCCGACGCCCGGATCGCGCCAGAAGGCGTGCCCGGCGCCGGCCGCGACGAAGAAGCCGCGATGCCCGGCCGCGAGCGTATCGATCTGAAAGCCGAAGCGGTCGCCCACGGGGGCGGCGATCGATCCCGCGCCGCCGGCCGAGGCGTTGTTCAAACGCGCGAAACCCAGCCAATCCGAGCCGCCGCCGAACCCTTCGAGCTTGCCGTTGACGCCGTCGACCGCGCGCTTGGAGGCGGGCCGTTCCGAAATCGGCGGCTTCCACCATGAAGGACTATTTTCGGCTCGCGCTGAAGACGCAGCGAAGGCGACCGCCACAACGGCGAGAAGCTGACGCGTGAATGACATGTGATCGATGTTCCGTGCGATGATCGTCGTGAGCGTTAAACCCTAAGGGGGTTCAGTCTCTCTGACTGTCACATTGTCGCAACAGAACGCTAAAATTGCGGCGTTTTCGGAACCAAAATCGCTCAGCGGTTAATATTGCGGATCAAGGCTTTGGCCGGCGGCGTTGAGATGTTCGCTCAAGTTGTCGCGGGTCGCCGGATCGATGACGGCGAATGGCGCGGCGACCGCAGCGCCGGCGACGCCGCCGACCGCCGACACCGCGCCCGACGTCATCAGCCCGAGCCGATCGCCGACGCCCGCTTGGCCTTCCCTGAGCGGCTGCCCCTGCGCAAGCCTCATCCCGATCGAGCGCACGACTTCCGGGGACGAGGCGAAGGTGCTGTGTCCCAAAGCATCGCCGGAAGCGACATTGGTCAGATCGATGACTTTGACTTGATCGCGGTCGAGGACTTCCCTGTAGGGCGGGATATTCGGATCGACCGCCCCCAGTCGCGTATTGCCCCAGAACCGGCGCGACGCGGCGAGCGCGTCATCGTCCCTTGAGGCGAACAGCGTGAAGACGGAAGGCCGAATCCCGATCTCCGCGATTTGACGCCGGAAGACGTCGAAATCAACGTCGGGCGCGGCAAGCATGACATTTTCGATTTTCGAACCGATCTGGCCGTTGCGGATGGCCATTTGGCGCAGCGCTTCGAGCGTCACCCAATTGCCCATGGAATGCGCCAGGATCGAGATCCTGCCAACGTCCCGGTCGCGCTGCAGCGCCTGAAGAACCGTTTCCAGGGCGTCCCGCGAATAGCTGGCGCTCTCATGATCATAGCCATATTGCAGCAGCCGGCCGCGCGACGGCCAGGTGAACAGCACGGGCGTCACGTCGGCGCGCGAGTCATGGACGATTTGCGCGAAACGATAGACGGCTTCCTCGAAACGCGTGTTGTAGCCGTGAACGAAGAGCAGCACCTGGCGCTTGGGCGTCTTGCGGATGCGCGCGTTGAACGCCGCGATCGCCGCCTCCTTGCTGAGGACGTCGGCGTGAACGGTCGCGAATTGGGTGGCCGGATCAGGCGTCGGCGCTTGCGGCCACTGCACTTCGCCGATCACGCGGGCGGCGTCGGGCGGAATCGATACGGCGATGTCGGCGAAATGGACGCCCCGACCGCGTTCGCCGGAGAAGATGACGCCGGGCTCCGACAGTTCCGGCTGTCTGGTCGTCACGACAAGCAGGTCGACGACGCTCGCGCCGGGCGCGACCTGATGGGTTGCGACGAGCGTTCCGTGCGGGCGGCTTGCGCAGGCGCTGACCGCGAGCGCGAAAAACGCCGCCAATAAGATCCGTCCCCGCCCCATAAGACCGCCGTATTCGAAAATAGTCGCGCCGCCGTCGAGTAGCAGCTAACTACGCTTCACTGCGTCATTTTTACGGCGCAAATGCGGCGCGGCGTCTGCAGGCGCCGTCGAATTGTGCGCAAGCGCACTGATTTCTCGGGAGAAATGCGGCATTATCGCCAAGCTCGCACGAGAGTGGAGCGTCGGAGGCGGGGCTGGGACGAATCGCCTCCGACTGCGCAGGGGAGAGCTTTCGGGCTTTCCCCTGCCTCTCTCAGCCGCGGGTCAGCGCCTTTTCGATATCCTTGAGCGGATGGCGGGTCAGGTCCTTGGCGAGTTCGCCGACCACCTTGCCTTGCGCCTTGACCGACAGCTCCTTGCGGATCTCGCCCAGGGCGCGCGGCGGCGCGACGATGGCGATGGCGTTCAACTCGCCCGATTCGGCTGCCTGATTGATGCGGTCCGCCATGGCGCGGGCGAAGCGCTCTTCCTCCAATTCGTGCCAATCGACATTCTGCACGGCGCTGCGGCCGGGCGAGAAGGAGGTGAAGCTGCGTCCGGGACGATCCGTTCCCTGCTCATGCGTCGGCGGGTTGTCGTCGATGCGGGTTTCGATCACGCGAAGATCGAGGAGCTCGGCGTCGCCGTGGTTTTGGAAAAAAAGCGCCCGGCGGCCGTCTCCGACCAGGACCCAGGCGCCGTTGCCGACGGAAAATTCGCTCATGATGTGTCCTCGCCTTCTATATTGTTCGCATTGTTCTTGGCGGCTCGTGCTGCGCGGCGCGTTCTTGGCTACTCCTGCTTGGCGGCTCCTTCCTGGCGCTTGTCTTGAGGCGCTTGCGCGAAAAATATTGTCCCGCCGGCGCGGCTTCGCGCCGGTCGGCTCTCAGTCAAGAATAGGGCGCCGTCGCGCGCGTTCAAATCGCCCATTGCGACAAGACCATGTCGTAATGGACGCAATCGGCCAATTGTAAATGGCGTGATCGGTATCGGCGCGGCGCGCGCCGCGAAAAACTGGTACTCAATTTTTTGCGCGCCGCGCTTTAAGCGGCGAGCTTCTCTTCCTTGCCGGGCAGGGGGGGCATCTCCTGCAGCGCCGCGTCGCGCGCGCCGGCGCTTGCGGCTGCGCGCGTCATTTGCCGGCGCAGGGCGGCGCTCCGCCTGATCGAGCGCTCATTAAACGCCCAGAGCAGCCAGCACGCGCCTAGAATGCTCAGCAGCGCCGTATAGGGTTCGCCAATGGCGAAGGACGAAAGGAACGAGAAATCGGGGACGCATTCCTTGGCGTATTCGCAGGCGTCCGACCAATCCTGAAACCACTGCCTGATCGATTCCATCGATGTCTCCTTGCCGCGCGGCATGCGATTTGGCGCACGCCCCGCAGTCGAATCGTGTAGCGCGGTTACGTTGCAAGGATTGTGCGAAGCAGCATGTCGCGCGTCAATTGCGGCAGGCTCGGTCAAATTGGCGCACTGCCTTGAAATTAGGCAGAAATCTCGCGCGTCAGGAAGCACGCGCCTATAGGTTCGCGGCGCCGCGGGGATCGTCGAAGATATTAAGGAGACCTGTTGCGCGCCGGCTACGAGGCGTCGCCGATCGGCCATTCGCCCTTATAGACGCCGCCTCTGTTGTCGTGGGCTTCGACGCGGATCGTCTTGGCGCCGTTCGGCGCATAGGTGAAGCGGAAGGTCGGGTCCTCGGCGAGCGAAATGCCGCCTTCCATCGTGAAGATCGGCGCGTCGCCCTGAAAGACTTCGACCTTGTCGATGAAATGCGCCGGCAGATAGGCGCGGGAGACCGGGTCCATCTGCATCCCCGAGGCGTTGGGATGGCGGATCATGATCTGCGCTTCGCGCTTCGAGGCGTCGGCGCTCTTGAATTCGCGATATTTCATCTTGCCGGTATGGGCGACCGCCTCGTCCTGATCCTTGACGGCGGGCGCCGAACAGCCGCCCGAGGCTTTGACGAATTTGGCGTCGGCGCGAAGCTTGCCGTCGCCCGTTTCCGCCACCGCATGGACGTTGGAGTAGGAATTCACCCGCACGCGGGTCTCGATGAAGCCGACGCCGGATTTGTCGCCGAGCGTGAAGGCCGCCGCCATCGGCATCGGGTTCTGGTCGATGACCAGCGTCGCCGACTTGATCTGCGAAGGGTCGGAAAAGCGGATGGTCATCGGCACGATCGCCGCGTCTTCGGCCCGCGCCGGCGCCTCGAGCGCGATGACGCCGTTCGCGTCGGCGATCGGGCGGCTCTGAAAGATGTCGACGACGAGGCCCGGCCAGGGGTCGGGCGCATTGTCCGCGAGGGCGCCGGTCGCAACCAGCGCGAAGAGGGCGCCGGCGGCGCAAAGGGCTGCTTTGTTCATCCGGCGTCCTTCCAACAGTTCCGTCCTCGCGGCGCACTCGCGCTGATCCCGAGGCGAGAATAAGCGCCGCTTCCATCGGCGTCACGTGACAAAGTCATTTACGGCCCCTCCCACTCCAACTCGGCAAATCCCGCCGTGGCGTTGCGGGCGTTGTAGTCGTCGAACAGCCGCCATTTCTCCCGTTCTTCGCCGCCAGCGGTCTTGGCCGCGGCGGCGACGCCTTCGCCCTTTTTTATCGCGGCGCGAAGATCGGCGGTGAGCCGCGTCAGATAGGCGCGCTGATCCTCGAGCGCCTTCGGCCAGGGCGCGGGCAGGGGCCCATGGCCGGCGACGACCTGCGTCGCCTTGATCGCCACGAGCCGGTCGGCCACTTCGAGGAAGCCGAGCAGGCTCCCGTCGACGACCGGCACATGCTGGAGAAAGAGCAGATCGCCGGCAAAGAACACGCCGCTTTTCGGATCGAGAATGGTGAGGTCGCATTCGCTATGCGCCGTGCGCCAGGCTTGCAGGACGATCTCGCGATGGCCGAGATCGAGGGTCATCGTCTCATCGACGGTCAGCGTCGGCGCCACGATCGTGACGCCGTCGAGCGCGTCGCCCATCTGATCGCGAAAGGCCGAGAGATAATGCGGCCCGCGCGCGGCGAGCGCCCGCGGCAGGTTTTTGTGCCCGACGAAAATGGCGCCGGTCTCGACGAAGGCGCCATTGCCGAAAATATGGTCGGGATGGGCGTGGGTGTTGATCACATAGCGGATCGGCTTCTGCGTCTTTTCCCGCAGCGCGGCGAGAAAGGCGCGGCCCTCGATCAGGCTGCCGCCGGTGTCGATCACCGCGACGGCGTCGTCGCCGACGATCGCCCCGAGATTGGCGATGTCGCCGAGATTTTCCCGAGTCATTAGGGATGTTTTCCCCTGATGCGCGTAAACGCCCGGCGCGATTTCATTGAGGGAAAAGCCGGGCGCCGCCTGCGCGGCAAGGAGCGGCGCGATCGCCGCGACGAAGCCCAGAACGAAACGCAACATGTTGTTAGCCTTGGCTGTTCGACAGAGTGTCGCGTGCGGCGCATCGCACGGCCGCGCCATTGTTTTTTGCGATTGCGATTCAATCCTTAGCGACATATTATCCCGCCGTTTCCGAGTAAAAGATGCCTCCCGGACGGGAACTGGGAGCTTCTCGCCGCCGACGGAGTTTTCGTCCCGCCGGCATGAGACATAAACGGAAATCGCCTTCCCAATGTCGAGGCGCCTAGGAGGCGCGACGTCGGCGGCGGCGCAATGAGATGCGCGCCACGGCGTCGTCAGGAGGAAAAGCTCATGCATAGACTGTTGTTGTCGACTTCGGTGGCCGTGCTCGCGCTCGCCGGCGCTGCGAATGCGCAAACCTGGGGCGCGCCCAGCGGCGCGGCGGCCGGCGCCTCCGACGAGTTGCTGACCCTGCAGAAGGACGCGAAGCAGTGGGTGATGCCGACGGGCGATTACGCCAATGTGCGCCATTCCGCGCTCAAGCAGATCACGACGGAAAACGTCGGCAAGCTCGCGCCGGCGTGGCAGTTCTCGACCGGCGTTCTGCGCGGCCATGAAGGCGCGCCGCTCGTCCTCGGCGACGTCATGTATCTGCACACGCCATTCCCCAACATCGTCTATGCGCTCGACCTGAAAGATCCGGATCACAAGATCATCTGGAAATATGAGCCCAAGCAAGACCCGTCGGTCGTGCCGGTGATGTGCTGCGACACGGTCAACCGCGGTCTCGCCTATGGCGACGGCAAGATTTTCCTGGCGCAGGCCGACACCACGCTGGTCGCGCTCGACGCCAAGACCGGCAAGCTCCTTTGGTCGGTCAAGAACGGCGATCCCGCCAAGGGCCAGACCTCGACCGCGGCCCCGCATGTCTTCAAGGACAAGGTGTTCGTGGGCATCGCCGGCGGCGAGTTCGGCGTTCGCGGCCATATTACGGCTTACGACGTGAAGACCGGCCAGCAGGTATGGCGCGGCTATTCGATGGGTCCGGATGAGGACACGCTCATCGAGCCCGGCAAGACCACCCATCTCGGCAAGCCGGTCGAAAAGGACTCTGGCACGACGACCTGGCAAGGCGATCAATGGAAAATCGGCGGCGGCACCACCTGGGGCTGGTACAGCTATGATCCGGACCTCAACCTCGTCTACTACGGCTCTGGCAACCCCTCGACCTGGAACCCGTCGCAGCGTCCGGGCGACAATCGCTGGTCGATGACCATCTGGGCGCGCGACCTCGACACCGGCAAGGTGAAGTGGGTCTATCAGATGACGCCCCATGACGAGTGGGATTATGACGGCATCAACGAGATGATTCTCGCCGACCAGGATATGGGCGGCCAGAAGCGCAAGACTCTCGTCCACTTCGACCGTAACGGCTTCGCCTATACGCTGGACCGCACCAATGGCGAGCTGCTCGTCGCCGAGAAATATGATCCGGCGGTGAACTGGGCGACCAAGGTCGACATGGACAAATCGTCCAAGACCTATGGCCGTCCGCTCGTCGTCGATAAATATTCGACCCAGCACAACGGCGAAGACGCCAACACGCAATATGTCTGCCCGGCGGCGCTCGGCTCGAAGGACCAGCAGCCGGCGAGCTATGACGCGGCGACCGGTCTGTTCCTGGTCCCGACCAACCACGTCTGCATGGACTACGAGCCGTTCCGCGTGAGCTATACGGCGGGCCAGCCCTATGTCGGCGCGACGCTGGAAATGTTCCCGGCGGGCAAGGACAAGGGCGAGACCCACACCGGCAACTTCATCGCCTGGGACGCCAAGACCGGCAAGATCGTGTGGTCCAACAAGGAGCAGTTCTCGGCCTGGGGCGGCGCGACGTCGACTGACGGCGGCGTCACCTTCTACGGCACGCTGGAAGGCTATCTGAAGGCCGTCGACACGAAGACCGGCAAGGAGCTCTATAAGTATAAGACTCCGTCGGGAATCATCGGCAATGTCACCGTCTATGAGTCCGGCGGCAGGGAATATGTCGCGGTGCTGTCGGGCGTCGGCGGCTGGGCCGGCATCGGCCTCGCGGCGGGGCTTTCGAAGAGCAACGAGGGCCTCGGCGCCGTCGGCAATTATGCGTCGCTCGCCAATTATACGGCGCTCGGCGGCGTCTTGACGGTCTTCGCTCTGCCGAATTAAGCGAGACGCGAAGTTAACGAAGGTCGGCGCTCGGCGCGCACCGTTAAGGTGCGCCGCCGAGCGTCGGCGTTTAAAGTGTGTGAAAAGAGACCAAGGAGAGTGGTAATGAGATCGCCGCTGGCCGGAGCATTGGCTCTGGGCGTCATTTTGTGCGCGGGAGGCTCCGCGATGGCCGATCCGCCGGGAGATCCCAAATCCGTCAAATCGACCGACGGCAAATATTTCGACGCCAAAGGCGACCCCACCTACAACGTCGGCCCTGACGGCAAGGTGGACTGGTATACCTTCTCCGGCTATCGCCGCTATCACGCGGAATGCCACGTCTGCCACGGTCCGAACGGCGGCGGCTCGACCTATGCGCCGGCGCTCAAGGATTCGGTGAAGAATTTCAATTACGCGGAATTCGCCGGCATCGTCATCGGCGGCCGCCAGAATGGCAACAGCGTCATGCCGGCCTTCGCCGACAATAAGAACGCCTCCTGCTATATCGACGACCTCTATGTCTATCTGCGCGCCCTTTCGACCGGCGCGATCGAACCCGGCCGTCCGGGCAAGAAAGAGGATCGCCCCGAGGCTTTCGCCAAGGCCGAGGCCGAGTGCATGGCTCAGAAGTAAGTGCGTCGACGCGATCGCATGATCGGTTCGAACAATCGCCGGCGCGGCCTGGCCGCGCGGCGTTCCCGGGCTTACGCCGCCGCAATTTTTCTTGCGGCGGCGCCCGCCTACGCACAGCATATGGGGCCGGATTTCGGCGCCAAGGGCGACGACAATCAAGGCTCGATCGAACTCGTCGATCCCAAGACTTTGCGCGTCTGCGCCGATCCGAACAATCTTCCCTTCTCGAACGATAAGGGCGAAGGCTTCGAGAACCGCATCGCCGAATTCCTGGCCAAAAAGCTCGGCAAGGAACTCGCCTATAGCTATTATCCGAGCGCCACGGGCTTCGTGCGCAATACGCTCAACGCGCATCTTTGCGACGTGATCCTCGGCATGCCGCAGGGCAATGATCTGGTCCAGCCGACCAATCCCTATTACCGCACGACCTACGCCATCGTCACCCGCGCGGGTTCGGAACTCGACGGCGTAAATTCGCTCGACGATCCGCGACTGAAGGAAAAGCCGCGTCGTATCGGTCTCGTCGCCAATACGCCGCCGGGCAATGTGCTGGCGATGAACGGCTTGATGGCGTCGGTGAAGCCCTATCCGCTGATGGTCGACACGCGGGTTGAATCCTCGGGCGCGGCAATGACCCACGATCTTGAAAAGGGAGAGATTGACATTGCGCTGCTGTGGGGGCCGATCGCCGGCTACTACGCCAAACATTCGAGCGAGAAGCTGAATGTGACCCCGCTGCCGGAAACGCCCGGCGCCCGCATGGCGTTTCGCATCGGCTTCGGGGTTCGCCATTCCGATCAGAACTGGAAGCGCGAACTCAATACGCTGATCGCGCAGAACAAGGCGGAGCTGGAGCGCATTCTCCTCGATTACGGCGTGCCGTTGCTCGATGAGTCGGGACATGCCATCACGGTTGCGCGATGAACTCAATCAACCGTCAGGCTTGCGGGTTTCTGGTTTTTGCGGCGTTCGGCCTTTTCGCCTCGGCGGCTTACGCTCAAACGCCGCCGGAGCCGGATTCCTATCGCATGGACAATTATCATGCGCCGACGCCGGCGACGCTCAAGGGCGCGACGGTGCTCGACACGCCGCAGGCGTTTGAACTGTGGAGCGGAAAGAAGGCGGTGTTCATCGACGCGCTGTCGCGTCCGCCCAAGCCCGAGGGGCTGCCCAAGAACGCGGTGTGGCGCGATCCCAAACGCTTCGACATTCCCGGCAGCATCTGGCTTCCCGACACCGGCTTTGGCGAATTGTCCGAGCCGATGGCGCGCTATTTCGAGCAAGGGCTGACGCGCGCCAGCGGCGGCGACAAATCAAAACCGCTCGTCTTCTATTGCCGCACCAACTGCTGGGCGTCGTGGAACGCGGGGAAACGCGCGCTCGCGCTCGGCTATACGCATGTGCTGTGGTATCCGCCGGGCGCCGACGCCTGGGAACAGGCCGGCCATCCGTTGGAGGAACGCCAGCCGGAGCCGCGCCAGTAGGGCGTCGCGACGACTCGCCATCCGTCATTGCGAGCGAAGCGAAGCAATCCAGGCGGGCGCCGTCTTCTGGATTGCTTCGTCGCTTCGCTCCTCGCAATGACGAAGAACTCTCACTCCATCGCCTGCTGGATCGCCCGCGCCAGCGCGCCGAAGCGCTGCTCGATCAGCGCCGGGCTTTCGCACACATAACCGATCATGCGCCGCTGCTCCTCGAAGAGCCGAAGCCGCCATTGCAGCGACTCGCCGGCCTTTCTCACCGCCTCCGGGTCCGGCGGCTTCTGGTCCTGCTGATCGCGCAGCCTCTGCGTCTCCTCGCGCGCTTTTTCCGCCATGTCCTTCAGACGCCGACCGAATCGATCGAGACCGCTGACCACGTCGCGCCGCTCGTCGTTCATGCGCTCATAGACGCCGGCGAACAGCGTCGTCAGGCGCGCCTTGCGCCGGTCGCCGGAAGATTTGGCGAATTGCCCGATGAGCTGTTCGGCCTCGTCGATCGGGGTGCGCCGCTGCGCAAGACGCACGACGAGGTCGGCGATCGTTTGATCGTCGCGCCAATGTTTCATCGCTTCATCGAGCGGCGGACCGGTCCAGACGCTGGCGATCGCGAGTTCGGGCACGCGCACCTGCCGGCACGGCCAATCGGGCTGGCCGTGCTGCTGCGGCGTCTGCGCCGCCGCGGCGCCTGCGCAGACGAGCGAAATGAGACCAAGGAACAGGCTGCGATGGATCATGAGGTACGCCGGCTGTCGCAGGATCGCGACGGGCTATAATGCCCCATGCGGATCATCCCCGTCATCGATATTCGCAACGGCGCCGTCGTGCGCGCCCGCGCCGGCGACCGGAAAAACTATCAGCCGATCTCGTCGCCGCTGGCGGCGACGAGCGCGCCTTCCGACGTCGTCGCCGGTTATTTGGCGCTTCATCCTTTCGAGAGAATTTACGTCGCCGATCTCGACGCGATCGAGGGCGCCGGCGACAGCCGCCGATGCATTGGCGCGTTGAAGCAACGCTTTCCGACGCTGCGTTTGATGGTCGACGCCGGCGCGAGGACGTGCGACTGGCGCGAAATGGCCGGTGTCGAATGCGTCATCGGGAGCGAAACAGTGCGCGACGGCGAATGCTTCGGCGTCGCGCGAGGCGATCCCGACGCGATTCTTTCTCTCGATTTTCGCGGCGATGTTTTCATCGGTCCCGATTGGCTTCTCGATTGCGCCGAACTCTGGCCGCGCCGGATCATCGTGATGACGCTCGCGCGCGTGGGCGTCGGAGCCGGGCCGGATTTCGAGCGCCTTGCAGATATCGTCGAGCGGGCAGGCGAGCGGCGGGTCTATGCCGCCGGCGGCGTTCGCGACGCGCGCGATCTTGCGCGGCTTGAAGCGCTCGGCGCCGCCGGCGCGCTCGTCGCAACGGCGCTGCACGACGGCAGTCTGACGGCCGCCGACCTCGATCGCTTTGCGTCGGCGCACAAAAAAAGGGAGCCCTGAGGCTCCCTTTGGCAGGCGATCCGCCGACGCTCAATTGGCGGCGAAAGGATGTTTCGCGGTGACGCGGGCCGAGAGCACGCTGCGCGCGCTCGGATCGCCCTTCATCGCGCGCGCGATGGCTTCCTTGGTCGCGGAGTAGTTGAAGTCCTGGATCTTCTGATCGTCATTGGCGTCCCAATGGATGAAGACGCCGACGCAGATGAAGAGGTCGTCCGCCTGGCTCAATGGAATGACGCCCTCGGCGACGCTGTCGGCGACGGCCTTGGCGACGCCATATTGGGCCGGGCCGAACATCTGAACCGCCTGTTTGGCGTTCTTGATGGTCACCTTGTTGAACATCATCGTATAGGGCTTCACCAGAAGGTTCGGCGCAATGACGGCGAGAAGCGTCGTGAAGCCGTCCTTGTTGTTGACGAGGCCGTTGGCGAAGGCCTTCTCGGCGGCCGAGCCGCGCGGACCCATGATCAGGTCGATATGCGCCACCTCATTGCCGTCGCCGATCAGCGACTCGCCGACGCTGGTCTTGGCGCTGCTCGAGGTGAAGCTCGACGACGGCTTCGGAAACAGAGCGCCCAGTATTTTTTCAAAAAACGAAGCCATAATCCCATCCCTCCCGGTGCGTACGCGTCCCTGCGGCGTCTTTTGACTTATCGCGCGCGGACTGCCCGTTTTCCTCGATACGCCTTCCTTGAGGGAAGACGGAACTGATACTGGCGACCGCCTCGGCGCGCCAGACTTGAATTGCCGCCGACCTCATCGGATCGCGCGGTCCCATCGCCACATCGGCGACGCGCGAGCGGGAAGCGTTCAGCTTCCCGCCGCGCAGCTTTCTACGCGCGATCTCAGTTCGGCGCGAAGGGGTGCTTGGCTTCGTTGCGCTTGGCGACAACTTCCGAGGCCTTCGGCTCGCCCTTGACGGCGCGCGCGATCGCTTCCTTGGTCGCCGTGTAGTTGAAGTCCTGGATCTTCTTGTCGTCCGAAGCGTCCCAGTGAATGAACACGCCGACCGAAATGA
>JAKFXD010000108.1 GCA_021731565.1 Methylocystis sp.
CCGCAAATTTGCTAGCAGCCATTATCGCTTAATTTTAGGGAACATCGCCTCATGGACGCAGCCGCTCGCGCTGAGGAGTTTCGCCGCCGTCTCGACGCCGCCGCAGAGGCGACCGAAGCCGCGCTCGACGCGCTGCTCGCGCCGGCGACGCTTCCGGGAGAGATCGCCCGTCCGGCGCGGCTTCTTGACGCGATGCGCTATTCGTCGCTGGGCGGCGGCAAGCGACTGCGGCCGTTCCTCGTCATCGAATCGGCGCGACTCTTTGGCGTCGTCGGCGATGCGGCGCTGCGAACCGCCTGCGCGCTCGAAATGATTCATTGCTATTCTCTCGTCCATGACGATCTGCCGGCGATGGACGATGACGATCTGCGCCGCGGCCGCCCGACGACTCACAAGGCCTTCGATGAAGCGACCGCGATCCTCGCGGGCGACGGACTTTTGACCTATGCTTTCGACGTCGTCGCCGATGCGCGGACGCATCCAGACGCCGGCGTGCGCGCCGCGCTCGTTCTGGCGCTGGCGCGCGCGGCCGGACTTGGCGGCATGGTCGGCGGACAGGCGCTCGACCTTGCCGCCGAAACCGCGGCGACGCCGCTCTCGCTCGAGGAAACCTTGCGGATGCAGGCGATGAAGACCGGCGCTCTGTTGCGTTTCGCGGTCGACGCCGGCGCGATCCTCGGCGCGGCGTCAGAGCCGCAGGCGCGGGCGCTGACCCGCTATGGCGAGGCGCTCGGCGCCGCCTTCCAGATCGCCGACGATATTCTCGACGCGGAAGGCGACAGCGCCGCGCTGGGCAAGCGCGCCGGCAAGGACGCGGAACGCGGCAAGGCGACTCTCGTCGGACTTCTCGGTCTCGACGCCGCGCGCGCGAGACGCGACTCGCTTGTCGAAGAAGCGACGGCGGCGCTGTGTGATACGGGACTGGGCGAAAAAACCGACATTCTCGCCGAGGCCGCCCGTTTCGTCGCGGCGCGGCGCAACTAAGGGGCCGCGCTCTTGCGCCGACCAGGACTGTCGAATATTCCGCGGCGCGCCTCGGCGCTCCTGGCGCCCTATCGAATCGTCGGCGCGCGGCCGCAGCTCTTTCTCAGTCTCGCTCTCGGCGTCATCGTCGGATTTCTTTTGCCGCAGGCGATGCAGCCGGTCGCACGCGCGCTCGTCGCGTGGAACGTCGTCGCTCTTTGCTATTTCGCTTTCGTCTACCTTCTCATCGCCGGTTCCACTCATGACACCATCCGCGAACGCGCGCAGCGTCTCGACGAGGGCCGCTTGGTCATGCTGTTGCTCACGACGGCGATCGCGACCGCCTCTTTCGGCGCGGTTGTCATCGAGCTTGGCTCGGTCAAGTCAATGGAAGGCTTCGAAAGGAGCGCAACCATTTTGCTCACCGTCATCACCGTGCTGAATTCTTGGCTCTTCCTGCATCTGACCTTCGCCTTCCACTACGCGCATGAATTTTATTTCGAAGAAGAGAACGACTCGCAGGAGCCGCCGGCGGCGAGAGGCGGACTGCATTTTCCCAACACCAGGCTGCCGCAATACGTCGACTTCCTCTATTTTTCATATGTGATCGGCGTCGCCTTTCAGACCGCGGACGTCGAGACCTGCTCGTCGCCGATGAGACTGCTGGTGGCGACGCATGGCATCGTCGCCTTTTTCTACAACACCACGATCCTCGCGCTCATGGTGAATGTCGCCAGCCAGTTGGTGTGAGGCACAGATGCGCGCCGACGGCGTAGGGATCGACTTCAAGAGTGAAACGGCGCGGCTGCGCGCGATATTGATCGGCTCGATCGGAAATCTCGTCGAATGGTACGACTTTTACGTCTATTCGGCCTTCTCGCTCTATTTCGCCGACTCGTTCTTCCCGGGCGACGACGCCCTCGCGCAGATGATGTCGGCCTCCGGCGTCTTCGCGCTCGGCTTCTTGATGCGGCCGATCGGCGCCTATATTTTCGGCCGCATCGGCGATGGTCGCGGGCGGCGCCTCGCGCTGATGCTCTCGGTCCTGCTGATGTGCCTCGGCTCGCTCTTGATCGCTCTCGCGCCGACCTATGCGATGATCGGCGTCGGCGCGCCGGCGACGCTGCTCTTTGCGCGCCTCGTTCAAGGCGTCAGTCTCGGCGGCGAATATGGGTCGAGCGCGACTTATCTTGCCGAGATGGCGCATCCCGAGCGGCGTGGATTCTATTCGAGCTTCCAATATGTGACGATGATCGCCGGACAACTGCTCGCGCTTTGCGTGCTGCTGGTTCTGCAAGATATTGCGCTCGATGCGCAGGCGCTGCGCGACTGGGGCTGGCGCATCCCATTCGCCTTGGGCGCGCTCCTCGCCATCGTGGCGCTATTCATGCGCCGCGATCTTGCCGAGACGCCCGCATTCATGGCGTCGCGCGCCGAAGCGCGGCGCGGTTCGCTCACCGCGCTCCTCGCCCATAAGCGCGAAACGGCGACGGTCGTCGGACTGACGCTCGGCGGCACGATCGCCTTCTATGTCTATACGACCTATATGCAGAAGTTTCTCAAACTGTCGGCGGGCTTGAGCGATCGGCAGACGACGTGGATCGCGGCCGGCTCGCTGCTCTTCGCGCTCTGCCTTCAACCGCTTTACGGCGCGGTGTCGGATCGTATCGGCCGTC
This sequence comes from Methylocystis sp., assembly GCA_021731565.1. Classification (GTDB taxonomy): domain Bacteria; phylum Pseudomonadota; class Alphaproteobacteria; order Rhizobiales; family Beijerinckiaceae; genus Methylocystis. The sequence continues at coordinate 2,640 of JAKFXD010000108.1, forward strand.
GGCCGATGCTCATCGCCTTCGGGCTGCTGGGCACGATCTTCACGGTCCCGCTGCTGACCGCCATACAAGACGCGCGCGACGCGTGGATCGCCTTTGCGCTGATCTGCTGCGCCTGGCTGATCGTCGCGCTTTATACGTCGATCAACGCCGTCGTGAAGGCGGAGCTTTTTCCCGCGGCGATCCGCGTCACCGGCGTCGCTCTGCCTTATGCGGCGACCGTGTCGGTCTTTGGCGGCTCGGCTGAATATGTCGCGCTCTGGTTCAAGGCGCATGGCCATGAGCGCTGGTTCTTCTATTATGCGAGCGCCGCGATTTTCATCTCGCTGGTCGTTTACGCGACGATGCCGGACACGAAGAAGACTTCGCGCATCGGGCGGGAAGAACCCTGATGCAACGGAAATGCGGAATAGCGTCAGCGACGTTTCCCGCGCGCGGCGATTACCGGATCGCGTCGTCGCCGCGCGCCGTCGCGCCGCCGGATGAGGGACCGGCGCGCGCGAGTTCGACCTGCGGCGGTCGGGTCCCCTTGTCGTCGAACTTGGCGCGATAGACGACGAAATTCTCCATCACCCGCTGCACGTAGTTGCGCGTTTCGGTGATCGGAATCCGCTCGACCCAGTCGATCGGATCGACATGGGGCTTGCGCGGATCGCCATAGGCGTCGATCCATTGTTTCACCCGTCCGCCGCCGGCGTTGTAGGCGGCGAAGGTGAGGAGATAGGCGCCGCGATATTCGCCGAGCAGAATGCCGAGATGGGCCGCGCCGAGCTGGGCGTTGAAGGGCGGATCCCTGAGCATCCGCGAAATGTCGAAGCTCACCCCGCGCATGGAGGCGGTGTGCCGCGCCGTGGAGGCGATCATCTGCATGAGGCCCATGGCGCCGGCGGACGAAACCGCCTTCGGATCGAAGGCGCTTTCCTGACGCGCGACGGCGAAGACGACCGAGCGCGACGCCGAGCCGGGAAGGGCGCTGAAATCGGGAACGCCATAGCCCGGGAAAGCGACGTCGTCGAGCGCGATTCCTCGATAGGACGCGGCCTTGCCGTAAATGAGCGAGAGTTTGGCGTCGCCCTGGCGCGCGATGACCTCGCCGAGCGCGGCGACCTGCGACTCCTCGGGCAGATATCTGGCGCTGTCGAGCGAAAGCGGCGCGGCGATCTCCTTCTCGCCGACGGCGAACAGCAATTCCGCGATTCGAACCGCTTCGTCCCGCTTGTCGCCGGATGCGGCCTGCGGCGGCGGCCGCAGCGGGCGGTCTTCGGCGCCGAGCCTGGCGCTCGCCAGCTGCCCGTAGAAGGTGGTCGAATGCGTCGCCGCCTGCCGGTAGAAATTCTGCGCCCTCGAGTCGTTCTCGGCCTCCGCCGTTCGACCCAGCCAATATAAAGCGCGAGATTTCTGCAGCGGCGTTTCGGCGATCTGGGCAAGCGTCTTGAAATGCCGCTCGGCTTTGATCGGATCGCCAAGGAATCGCAGGGCGATCCAGCCGGCGTTGAATTCCGCGTCGACCTTGTTGCTGGTCTTTACCGCCGCATGTTGCGCACACAGGGCATAAGCGGTTTCCGGGTCGCCCTGATCGAGCAGCTTGCGCGCGACGATCCGCCGCTCTTCCCACCACAGGTCGCCGTCGACGACCTGTTCGATCGCGCGCGGCGCCTTGCGCAGCAGAGCGCCAGCTTCGGCGAACTTGCTGGCGGTCCGCAGCTTGTGCACGCGCCCGTAAAGCAGCCCCGGATCGCCTTGCACGGACGGCGGCAAAGACGCCGCCAGCTTGTCGGCGCCGGAAATGCGCGCGCGGGCGAGCAGCACGACGTCCTTGCCGGCGAGTTCGGCGCTGCGCAGGGCGAGCGAAGTCTTCCCTGCATAGAGCAGACGATCGGCGCGGAATTTGTGATCGGCCGGCGTCAGAAGCTCGCCGAGCTCCTTGTTGAAAATCGTGTCGAATCCCTGTCCGACATCCTCGTTGCGCCAGGCGTCGCGCGCCAGAGCCGCCGCGGTTTCGAAATCGCCTTCGCGCGCGCTGGCCCGCGCCAGCGCATATTTCCCATAGGCGGTGAGCGGCTTTGTTTCGGCGAACCAGGCCAGCACGATCTTGTCGGGCTGATGCTCGCCGACGAGCGCCTGCTCGCCGCGACGGCGCAGCCAATCTGCGGCGGGCCAATTCGGATGGGCCGCCAGGAAGGCGGCGATTCGCCTGAAGCCGGCGTTGTGTGGGTGGAGCCGCAGGCCGACCCATTGGGCGGCGGCGGCGGCCAGCGGCGCCTGCGCGCGCGACGCAGCTTCGTCGCCATGCGCGAAATCGCCGGCCTTATACGCCGCGACCGCCTGGATGAAGGCGTCCGCGTCCGTCCCGAGCAGAGACGCGGCGGATTCGGCAGGCGTCTTGGCGCCATCGAGCCAGCGCATCGCCGGGGCGCTCGCCACAAGCGCCGGCAGCGCGCCGTCCTCTTCGGCGCTGAACAGCGAGTTCTCGACAGGATGCGCCGCCTCGTCGTCAGCGTGGCCGCGCGCGACGAATTCGCGGACGGCCTCCTGCAGGGAGCCGACCCGCGAGCGCCATGCGCCGAGACTCAAGGGGATCGAGGGCGTTTGCCGCCAGGCCGCGCGCCGCGCCTCGCCGTCGCCGAGACGGTCAAAACCGGTAAAGGCGGGCGCGGCGATCGCAAGGGCTGCGATGCCGACCGTGAGTTTGAACCGCGTCGCGACGTGTCGAGGCAACATCATCACCGGTTTCCTTACTGGCGTGAGAAAGCTGCACTCATTTGGTTTACGAAGCATCAACCTCACGCGCCGGCTGTAATTTCGAGCGCGCCCTTCGACTGTGGCGCAGGGCTTTCCTCAACGCAGCCCAGCGGCTATGAAGGGCGACTCAATCTTAGCGACGCGATTACGGCGGCTCTGGGGCGTAGGGAAGGCTTTGATTCAATGAGCGGAAAGCCGATTTTTCATGGGTCGATGACAGCCCTGGTGACGCCGTTTTCCCATGGAGAAGTCGACTATGACGCCCTTCGCGCGCTGATCGATTGGCAGATCGAAAACGGCACGCACGGCCTCGTGCCGGTCGGCACGACAGGCGAAAGCCCGACTCTCAGCCATGAGGAACATGGGCGCGTCATCACCGAAACGATTCGCGCCGCGCGCGGACGGGCGCCGGTGATCGCCGGCGCGGGCTCGAACAATACGCGCGAGGCGATCGCCATCGCCGGCCACGCCGAGCGCGCCGGCGCCGACGGGCTGCTGATCGTCACGCCCTATTACAACAAGCCTAATCAGGAAGGGCTCTATCTGCATTTCAAGGCGATCAACGACGCCGTCTCGATCCCCATCATCATCTATAATATTCCGCCGCGCTCGGTCATCGACATGAGCGTCGAGACCATGAAGCGCTGCGCGGAGCTCAAGAACGTCGTCGGCGTGAAGGACGCCACCGGCAACATCGGCCGCATTTCGCTCCAGCGCGCGGCGATGGGCCCGGAGTTCATCCAGCTGTCGGGCGACGATCTCACCGCGCTCGCCTGTATGGCGGCGGGGGCGCATGGCTGCATTTCGGTCGTCGCCAATATCGCGCCGCGGCTGTGCGCCGATCTGCAGAACGCCTGTCTTTCCGGCGACTTTGCCAAGGCGCTGGAGATTCAGGACAGGCTGACGCCGCTGCATGTCGCGACCTTTCTTGAAGCGGGCGTCACAGGCGCCAAATACGGCCTGTCGCTTCTCGGCAAGGTCGAGGAAGAGGTGCGCCTTCCTCTGGTGACCTGCACGCAGGCCACCAAGGACCGCATTCGCGCGGCGATGGTTCACGCCGGCGCGCTCGCCGCGTAAAGTTACAGATCGGCGTTTCCTGCATTATTCGCTGAGACGCTTCGGGGAGAGTCAGTGGCCGTAAAGCCGGAGCCGAATTTCAAGACCGTCGCCGACAACCGCAAGGCGCGCTACAACTACGAAATCGGCGAGACATTCGAAGCCGGGCTGGCGCTGACCGGCACGGAGGTAAAGTCGCTGCGCACCGGCAAGGCGACGATCGCGGAGAGCTACGCCCATGTCGATCGACAGGGCGAGGCGTGGCTGGTCAACGCCAACATCCCAGAATATCTCGCCGGCAACCGGTTCAACCATCCGCCGAAACGGCCGCGCAAGCTGCTGCTCAAGTCGCGCGAACTCGCCAAGCTGTCGCAGGCCGTCGAGCGCGAAGGCATGACGATCGTGCCGCTCAAGCTCTATTTCAACGCCAAGGGTCGGGCGAAGCTGCAACTTGCCTTAGGGAAAGGCAAGAAGCTGCACGATAAGCGCGAAGTCGAAAAGAAGCGCGACTGGAGCCGCGAAAAAGGCCGGCTATTGCGCGCGCGCGGATGAAGGCGCTCGAAAAATTTCGGCCTCCCGAATTCGAGAGGCCGAACCACTTGATTTCGATTTAGCCGCGCAGCGTTACTCGCCTTCGTCCTCGGCGTGCGCCGCCTGTGGCGCCGGACGCGGGCGCTCCTGATAGCGCTGCATGCGCTCGGCGCGCTCGCCCGGATCGCGGCCGATCTTGCCGACAAGATGGATGAGGTCGATGAATTCGTCGGCCTGACGGCGCAATTCGTCGGCGATCATCGGCGGCTGTGTGGTGATCGTCGAGATCACCGACACGCGCACCCCCTTGCGCTGCACCGCTTCGACCAGCGAGCGGAAGTCGCCATCGCCCGAGAACAGAACCATGTGGTCGATATGCTCGGCCATCTCCATGGCGTCGACCGCAAGTTCGATATCCATATTGCCTTTGACTTTGCGACGGCCGAGCGAATCGACGAATTCCTTCGTCGGCTTGGTCACGACCGCGTAGCCGTTATAGTCCAGCCAGTCGATCAGCGGGCGGATCGAGGAATATTCCTGATCCTCGATCAACGCCGTGTAATAGAAGGCGCGGATCAGACGGCCCTTGCCCTGAAACTCGCGGAGCAGCCGTTTGTAATCAATATCGAATCCCAGCGATTTCGCGGTCGCATACAGGTTTGCGCCGTCAATGAATAACGCAATTCGTTCGATATCTGCCATATTCGTCTCGCGGTCGGGTTAGTGTTCATGCGGCGGGCTTCGAATGATGCCGTCGACCCGCAACTTTTAGCGTTTAGCTCGATCGTCTCAATGGCCGGCCCCAAAAACCTTCCCCGGCGATTGCGCAGATTCTGCTGCATCCGCCGGGCCGTTCAGCAACCATCTTGAAAAAGCGCCGCGCGCGTCTCTGTCGAATACATCGCCTTTCAATGTCACAGCGTCAAGAGGAACTGCGTCAATTTACGGGCGGATCATCGGGGATTTTCTGGAATGAATCCGAAAAGCAGCGTCTAAGCAGATGGACGACGCGTCTAGGCTTAAGAGATTATTGCCTAATTTTCATAATTGGCGTATCAGCGCAACTCCGGAAATGAATGGAGCTTGACAGCAGATGGCGCGCGTTACTGTCGAAGATTGCATCGACAAGATCGAAAACCGCTTCGACCTCGTTCTTCTCGCGGCGCATCGGGCGCGGAATATTTCCTCGGGTCAGCCAATCCTGGTCGATCGCGATCGCGACAAAAATCCGGTCGTCGCCCTTCGCGAAATCGCCGAAGCGGCGCTCGCGCCGGAAGATCTTTCCGAGGATTTCATCCACTCGCTGCAGCGTCACGTCGAAGTCGACGAACCGGAAGCCGAGACGGCGCCTGCCTTGACGCCGGCGGTCGGCGTCGACCTCGAAGGCGAGCAGCAGTTCGACCGGATGACCGAGGAAGACCTGCTGCGCGGTCTCGAAGGTCTTGTGCCTCCGGCCGAGGTCGAAGACGAAGCGGAGTAGATTCCGACAACCGCTTGACGAGGGCCGGGCGCCGTTGCGCCCGGCGACTCCCGCCAAGTCTTTTTTGCAAGTCTTTTTTTGCAAGTCGGGCGAAGCCTTATATTCGCGCATCGTCGCCGTTGGTCACGGCGGCCCGGCTGCGCTATCCTCGGCGCGCTACATCCGCAGCTCCGGCGCCGCTCGCTCGCCCCAAGCATTAAATTTGCGTAAGGAAGGGCAGGCGGGCCGGCGCGCAACCTGTTTTTGGCGCCACGCGCATGATGCGTCAGTATGAACTTGTCGAACGCGTGCGGAAATATAACCCGCGCGTCGACGAGGATTTGTTGAACCGGGCCTATGTCTACGCCATGAAGGCGCATGGGGCGCAGACCCGCGCCTCCGGCGATCCTTATTTTTCGCATCCGCTCGAAGTCGCCGCGATCCTGACCGATCTCAAACTCGACGACGCGACGATCGTCGCGGCGGTGCTGCACGACACGCTCGAAGACACCGACGCGACGCGCGAAGAGATCGACCGGCTGTTCGGCGAACAGATCGGCAAGCTCGTCGAAGGGCTGACCAAGATCGAGAAGCTCGATCTCGTCACCAAACAGGCGCGCCAGGGCGAGAATTTCCGCAAATTGCTGCTCGCCGTCGCCGAAGACGTGCGCGTGCTGCTCGTCAAACTCGCCGACCGTCTGCACAATATGCGCACGCTGCATTTCGTGCCGCAGGAGAAGCGCACGCGCATCGCCCAGGAAACGCTCGACATCTATGCGCCGCTCGCCGGCCGCATGGGCATGCAGCGCCTGCGCGAGGAACTCGAAGCCCTCGCCTTCCGCCATCTGATGCCTGAAGCGCATCAGACCATCGACCAGCGGCTGCACGATCTGCGCGCCAAGAACGGCCGGATCATCAGGCGCATCGAGGACGAGCTGACCAGGGAATTCGCGGCGCGCGGCATCACCGCGGCGGTCACCGGGCGCCAGAAGTCGCCCTATTCGGTGTGGCGCAAAATGGAGCGCAAATCGATTTCCTTCGAGCAGCTTTCCGACATTTTCGGCTTTCGCATCATCGTCGGGAGCGTCGAGGACTGCTATCGCGCGCTCGGCGTCGTGCATACGAAATGGCCGAACGTCCCCGGCCGCTTCAAGGATTATATTTCGACGCCGAAACAGAACGACTATCGCTCGATCCACACGACCGTGATCGGCCCCGGCCATCAGCGCGTCGAGCTTCAGATCCGCACCGCGGAAATGCATGAGATCGCGCGCTTCGGCATCGCCGCCCACGCGCTTTATAAGGATGCGATCGGCGCGCAGGGCCGCGAGGAGCTGGCGAAGGAAAGCCGCGCCTTCCGCTGGCTGCAGGAAACCCTCGATCTCCTCGCCCATGGCGACAGTCCCGAGGAATTCCTCGAACATACGCGGCTCGAACTGTTTCAGGATCAGGTGTTCTGCTTCACGCCGAAGGGCGGATTGATCGCGCTGCCGCGCGGCGCGACGCCCATCGATTTCGCCTATGCGGTGCATACCAAGCTTGGCGACTCGGCGGTGGGCGCCAAAATCAACGGGCGCGTCGCGCCGGTGCTGTCGGAGCTCAAGAACGGCGACGAGGTCGAGATCATCCGCGCCGAGGGCCATGTGCCGCCGGCCGCCTGGGAGGCGGCGGTCGCGACCGGCAAGGCGCGCGCCGCGATCCGGCGGGCGACGCGGGAAGCGGTTCGTCACCAATATGCGGGGCTCGGCCGGCAGATCGTCGAGCGCGCTTTCGAGCGCGCCGGCCGGGTCTGGAGCGATGACAAGCTCAAGGGGGCGCTGATGCGGCTGGCGCGTCCCACGGTCGAAGATGCGCTCGCCGCCGTCGGCCGCGGCGAAATCTATTCGGGCGATGTGGTCAAGGCCGTCTATCCGGATTTCAGCGAAGAGCGCAAGGCGGCGCCGACGCCCATTCGTCCGGGCGAGCCGGGGTGGTTCGGCGTCAAGGCCAACGCCAATGTGGTGTTCAAGGCCCCCGGCGCGAAGGACGATGGCGGCGGCGCCATCCCCATCCGCGGGTTGCGCGGCGACGCGCCGGTCAGTTTCGCGCCGGACGGCGGCGCCGTGCCGGGCGACCGCATCGTCGGGATTTTCACGCCGGGCGAGGGCATCACCATCTTTCCGATCCAGTCGCCCTCGCTCACCGCCTTCGACGACCAGCCCGAACGCTGGCTCGACGTGCGCTGGGATATCGAAGCCGGCTCCTCGGCGCTGTTTCCCGCGCGGCTCGTCGTCACCGCGATCAACGAGCCCGGTTCGCTCGGCGCGCTGGCGACGCTGATCGGCGAAACCGGCGCCAATATCGACAATATCAGCTTCAAGGCCCAGTCGCCGGATTTCCGCGAAATGACCTTCGATCTCGAAGTCGCGGATTTGAAACATCTGAACAGCATCGTCACGCGCCTGCGATCGAGCCCGCTGGTGAGCAAGGTGGAGCGGATGATTGGGTGAAGGGCGTGCGTTTCAGATCGATCGCCAAATCATCCTCTGCGCTGCTTGTTTTTAGCGCAGATTTTTCATCATCTGAATGCAATCAGAGGCCAATCCTCTGAGTTCCGACTCGTCCCACATCTCTTTTTTCCATCCCATTTTTTCATAGAAGCCGACCGCGTCGGGCGCTGCATTGACCAGTAGCGTCGCGATCCCAAAGCGCCTTGCAAAGTCTTCAGTAAGCGAGGAAAGCGCCTGCCCATGTCCTGAACGCTGAACGTCCGGCGCAATCGACACCAGCCTTACAACGCCAGAGCCACCGCCAATCTCGTCGAGACGAACCGTGCCGATCGGACGCTCGTCCAGCTTCAATAAAAGTGGGTGGTTGGCATTGAGATGTTCGTCCGGGTGACTCTCGTTATAGTTCAGTCTGCCCTTGGCTTCCCACAAAACCGTTCGGCGCAAGAAATGATAAGCTTTCCACTCATCTGGGCTTTGTACCTCGATAAGTTCGTATCTCATGAGAAATTTCCCAGTACTGCGAATTCCGTTTGAGCCGCGAGCGCGTTATTGCAGACGCGCGTCTTGACCCCTTCACCTTCAATCGTGCTTCTTCATATTTTACTGATTGGACATTTTTGACAGCTTTTGCAGTTTGAGCAGATCGAGAGCGAGCGTCGGGGCTTCTCCCGGCAGGCGGGTGAATCCGTGATGCAGGTAGAAGGCTTCGGCGGCGGGCGAGATCGCGTGGACGATAATGAGCCGCGCTGAAACTTCTTTCCCCGCCCGCAGCGACCGCCGCACTACGTCCGCAAGCAGCGCCCGCCCCAATCCCTTTCCCTGCCACGCGCGATCAATCGCCAGACGCCCGAGCGTCACCGCCGGAATCTGTCTCGGCATATTCCGGCGCATGGAGCCTTTGACGTCCTGCGCGAGGATTTGTCCCATGCTCAGCGCGAAATAGCCGACAATCCGGCCCGACCCGGCGGGGCAAATCACATAGGTGCGGCTGGCCGCGACTTGCAGATTGTCCCATGCGCGATTGCGCAGCCAGTCATCGAGCACGGGTTCGCCACAGTCGAAAGACGCCGCATCATGCGCCTGCGTCAACAAAACGGGCGGACTGAATAAAGGCGCCGCGTCAGTCATACGACATCCGCCTGAATGGCTCCGCTGTCATTCCCGACGCGCGCAACGCGCGCGATCGGGAATCCAGAATCACGACAATCATCGTGAAGGTTGCTCTGGATTCCCGGTCAGG